>JAZSGE010000044.1:0-45761 GCA_045532575.1 Eubacteriales bacterium
GGTGTAACACACTATACCTTGCAGGCAAGGTGTGCGAAAAGGAGTACGAGCAACGTTGCTCGTACTCCTTTTGCTTTTTCGGCAGGTCAAAATCTGCTTTATGGTAGGAACCCTTCGGCGGTGTTTTTTTATTGAAATGCGATGCCGTTTTGACGACGGATCTCGTCCATAAGACGGAGAACGGCAAGCGAGCGGGCCGAATGCGCCTCATAGGAGGCACCCGAGGCAACGAGCCGACAGAATTCCGAGACCTCGTAGATCATGTTGTTGTCGGCCACAGGGAGATCGAACCGCTCCTCTTCCCCGCCGCGCGGATGCAGGATCAGGGTGCGGGGGGAGACGGGGTGATCGAAGGAGAGGGTCGCGTCCTCGCCCTGAAAATAGGAGGGATAGAGCGAATCGGCGATCTTTGAATAGCGGATATCCACCGTAAGATCGGAGTAGCCGAGGATGGCGCTCCCTGCGCCCTCCATCCCATTCGGGAGGAAGACCGAGCGGGAGACAACGCTCTCGGGCTCACCGAAGAAAAGCACCGCAAGCGAGAGGCAATATACGCCAATGTCCATGAGAGCCGCGTTCCCAAGGGTGGGATCAAAGGCGTTTTTGACCTCGCCCGCTCGAAAGGCATCGTAGCGCGAGGAATACTGACAGAAGTCAAACGAGGCGCGGCGGATCCTGCCAAGGCGCGGCAATAGCTCCCTGACCTTAAAGACAAAGGGATCGTAATAGGGGCGCATCGCCTCAAGGAGGACAAGAGAGCGCTCGTTTGCCAGCCCGAGAGAGGTACGGAAGGCATCGGCCGTCAGCGCGACCGGCTTTTCACAAAGAACGTGGAGCCCGGCGCGGAGTGCCATTTCGGTCTGCTCGCTGTGCAGAAGATTGGGCGTCGCTATGTAGAGGGCGTTGATGCCCGAGGCAAGAAAGGCTTCAAAATCGGTAAAGGACGAGGGGATGGCATAGCGACGGGCGTACTCCTCGCCGCGAGCGGCGGTACGTGAGCAGACCGCCGTCACGGGGATCCCCAAGGAAGAGAGGGCCCCCATCATGCGGTCGGTAATGAAATTCGTGCCGATGATGCCAAAGCGCAGCTGAGAGGACACGGTCAAAGATCACCTCCACGGTATACGTCGTCGGCACGGCGGCAAAGCGCCTCGGCCTTATTTTCAAGTGAGCCCGCGATCACCTCGCCGTACAGCACCTCGAGGATCTCGCCAAGGCGCGGTCCTGCGGGAATGCCGAGCGCCTTCAGCTCTCGTCCGCCGATCGCAAGATCGGAGAGGCGGTAGGGAAAGCCCGTGGCGAGGATGGCTGTGAGCTCGCGCTCCGCCGCCCCATCGTCATGCCCGAGAACGGCGCGAAGGCGGAAAGCATCCCGAAGGATCGCCTCGCCCTCCTTACGGAGACAGCGGCAAAGCGCGGCACGGTCGGAGGACAGCTCCGCGACCGCCAGGCGGCAAAGAGCCACGGCGGCATCGGTCGTGGCGCGATCGGATTTCAGGCGCAGAAGGGCGGCCTCCGCCGCCGAAGGACCGGCGGGAAACAGAAGGGCTGCAAGGCGGACGGGGAGGCTCTCCGGTAAAGCATCAAGGCCCGAAAGCGGCGTTGCCTCGGGCAGTACCTCGGAAACAGCCTCACGGTAGTCTCTGAGAATACGCAGAGCCCCCTTGCCAAGGAAAAGACGGAACAGCTCCTCGCGGATGCGCTCGGCCGCCACAAGGCGTGCCGTGGGTGCCATCGCGCGGACGGCCGCTGCCGTTCCTTCCTCAATAGAAAAATCAAGAGTTGCGGCAAAGCGCAGGGTGCGGAGGATGCGCAGGGCATCCTCGGTAAAGCGACGCTCGGGATCACCGACGGCCCGTAGGCACCGCCCCTCAAGGTCCTCCCTGCCGCCAAAGGGATCGACGATACCGCGGCGAGGCGAATAGGCCATCGCATTCACGGTCAGGTCTCGCCGCGCAAGATCCTCGGTCAGCGAGGGGGTGAAGGTGACAGAATCGGGGCGGCGGCGGTCGGTGTACTCTCCGTCAACACGGTAGGTGGTCACCTCGACGGGAAGCCCGGAGGAAAGGACGGTCAAGGTACCGTGGCGCAGGCCCGTCTCCACCGTACGCCACCCCGAAAACACACGCTTCATCTCCTCGGGCAATGCCGAGGTGGTAACATCATAATCGTGCGGCGCCGTGCCACGCAGAAAATCGCGCACGCATCCGCCGACAAGGTAGGCCTCAAAGCCCGCCTCCTCAAGGCGATCAAGGACCGCTGTGACCGCGGCCGGTATTGCAAGCTCCATCATCCTACACCTCACTGCGAGTGCGGCAGGGAGCGCAGAAGCGCCCTCCGGCGGCGGTAATCCGGGAGGTAGCGTGCCACAATGGCATAAAACCTCGGGGAGTGGTTCATTTCAAGCCGATGGGCCAGCTCGTGGACCACGACATAGTCGATGACCTCCTCGGGTAGCTCAAGGAGGCGGAAGGAATAGCAGATCCCCCCACGCGAATTGCAGCTCCCAAAGCGGTGACGGGCCGAGGTGATGGTGACCCCCGTATACTCAATGCCCATGCGCGCCGCCCACCGCGCCGTCCGCGCAGGGAGATCGGCCTTCGCAAGGCGGCGGAGGGTGGCCTCCTCCTCCTTGGTAAGCGGAGGGCGCCGACGGGCAAGCACCACCGGGAGGTGGGACTCGACCCACGCCCGGTGAGAGGCGGCAAAGGCCGCGATCTCACGGTCGCTGACGGCGCTTGGCGCACGAACCAGGATCTCCCCCTCCGGGGTGATCTCAAGCGCCAGCGTGCGCCTTGCGGAGCGTATCACACGGTATTCCATCGGTCGGCCTCCTCCCTTTTTTCTATATTATAGCATACGGGAGGAGAATTTTCCATTGAAGTTTCAAAAAAAGTGCATCAGGCTCTCATTCGCCGAGGAGCCATTCAAAGAAGCCGAAGGGATCCTCCTCCTCGGGCTCGCAATAGGAGGCATTGAACTGACGGCCGTCCGCCGTGCGGCTGATGCCGATATGCTCTCCCTCGGGCACCGTAGCCATAAAATAAGGCTCATTCGGTGAGGGCGAAGGGAGGGCATCCCCGAGGGGGCGGTAGACATACTGGGCATCCAGCACCGTCACCGCCCGTGGAAAATGGCGATCAAGGACTCGGATAAGGCTGCGGCGCACAAGCGCCCCCTCGGTGGGGCGGCTTGCCGAAAGCGGAGTGCCGTCAAGCTCGGATACCACACCGCCCTCCTCGGCACAGAGAACTCCCACGTGGCATTGGCAGGGGGAGGACGGGAGAGTCGCGGCGGTGAACCAGCCGACAGCGCTCCGATCACCGCGCGGATCCCGAAGACAATCGAGGGTCAGAAGACCGCCGCCGTCACGGCAATAGCGAGAGGAGTGGACACCGAGCGCCAAGGGGAACTCGCTGAGCGCCTCCCCCCCTGCGGCGACCGCGCGGTGCAGGTCGCCCATCACGGTATTAAAGACGGCAAGCTGAGGCTTTCCGCCGATCGAGGCATTGCCGTCCTCGGCGCCGCACCAGATCCCACAGAGGTAGTAGGGCGAATAGCCGATGAACCACTTATCCCGCCCTTCGCTCGAGGTGCCGGTCTTCCCTGCCACGGGAATACCGCCGGGAAGGCGGACGCCGTTGGCGGTTCCGCCCTCGACCACCCCCTCGAGGAGCTTGGTCATGATCGAGGCGGTCTCGTGCGAAAAGGCGTACCGCGTTTCTTGCTCATTCGTAAGCAAAAGTTTACCTGTTTTATCATAGACCGCGAGGTAGGTGCGACCTTCCTTATATACACCGTCACCCGCGAGGGGGGTATAGGCCGAGGTCAGCTCGCGCACCGAGACCCCGTGGGTCAGCTGACCGAGCGCGAGGGGTGCCTCCCCAAGGTCGGAGAGGATCCGCCCGTCTGCCGTTACCTCGCGGCGCACCAGCGTGGAAAGGCCGAGGGTATTGGCAAGGACATCGTAGGAGCGCTCCTTCCCGAGGAGACGCAAAACGCGGACCGAGACGGTGTTCTTCGAGCTTGCGATGGCGGTGCCGAGATCGACAAGACCGTGGTAGACCTCGGGGGAATTTTTCGGCCAGGGCCGAAGCTCATCGCCGAGGAATTCAACGGGCACATCGTCAAAGACGCTGGCCGAGGTGATGAGCCCCGTATCCAGCGCCGGCGCATAGACCGCCAGGGGCTTCAGCGCCGAGCCCGGGGTGTGGGGAGCGGTGGCGTGATTGAAGAGGCGGTTTCCCCTCTTGGTGCCTCCGGCACCAACGATACCGAGCAGGTCACCGCTCGCAGGGTCGATAACAACCCCGGCATACTCGACGCCGCCCGTGGTGGAAAGCGAGCCGAAGGCCTCCTCCATCGCGGCCTGCACCGCAGGGTCGGCAAGGGTGTAGATCTCAAGCCCTCCGCCGTAGACAAGGCGCAGGGCGGTAGCGCGGCTGTACCCCGCCACCTCGCAAAGATCGCGGAGGACGTCGTCGATCACCGTTTCGGTATACCAGGAGCGCGTATTTCCCGAGGAGCCCTCCGCCTTTGGGCGGAGGACAGGCTCTTCCAGAAGTGCCGCGCGGTAGGCCTCCTCGGTGAGCATCCCATGCTCATACATCCTCTCAAGCACCGTGTCACGCCGCTCACGGTTAGCCTCGGGAGCCTTGTAGGGATCGTAGCGTGCGGGAGCATTGATGATGGCGGCGAGGGTCGCGCATTCGGCATCGGTGAGCTCCCACGGCTCCTTACCGAAATAGCGCTCGGCCCCGGCACCCACGCCGACCGAGCTCTCGCCCATCGGGACGATATTCAGATAGAGCTCAAGGATCTCCTCCTTGCTGAAGCGCCGCTCAAGCGCAACGGCGCGGGCCATCTCGCGCAGCTTGCGCATCACGGTGGTCTCGTTGTCGCCGCTCATGTTTTTGATGAGCTGTTGGGTAATGCTCGATCCGCCAAAGCGACTGTCAAAATGAAAGAGATAATTGAGGACCGCCTTTCCCGTCCGATACCAATCCACCCCATCATGATGGAAGAAGCGGTGATCCTCGATCGCCAGGAAGGCGGCCTTCAGATTGTCGGGGATGGCGGCGTACTCGGTCCATATCGCATTCTCGGTGCCAACGATCCTCTCGCTTTCCCATTCGCTTGCGGCATAGACCGTGCCGCCGCGGTCGGCGTTATAGTAAAGCCGTGTCGTACGGGAGCCGCGAGAGGCCTCAAAGAGGGCGGCATCGGCCGCAGGATCGATGGTGGCGCCAAGATAGACTGTCAGGCCGCCGAGCGCGATGATGGGCAGCAGAAGGAGAGCGAGACCGACAAAAAGCAGGATGCGCCTCCTCTTCCCTTTTCTTTTTTCTTTCTTTTTCATAGCACAAAAGGGGCACGTCCGCAAAGCGGCGTGCCCCGAAAACCTCGCATACGGAATCGCTTACAGTATGCGCCCCTCGGTGAAAGTTAGTCCTTCCCGAGCAGGATTTCCAAATTTTTAGGATACAAAACGCGGTGAAGATACAAGCCGTCCGGCGGTGCGGTCATCCCCGCCAGGGTGCGGTCACGCCCCGCGATCGTGGCCGGGATCGAGGAGGCCTCGCGGCGACCGGCGCCGATCTCGAAGAGGGTGCCCGTAATGATGCGCACCATATTGTAGAGAAAGCCGTTGGCGGTGACCGAAACGGTGACCTCGTTCCCCTCGCGCGTTACATAGAGCGAGGAGATCGTGCGGACGCGGTCCTCGATGTCCGACTCCGAGCACATGAAGGAGGTAAAGTCGTGCGCGCCGAGAAAATGGGCGGTAGCCTCCTGCATCCGCGCAAAGCCCTCCTCTGTCAAGCGGTAGGGCATCTGCCAGACACGGGAGACCAAGAAGGGATCGGGAAGGCCGCCGTAGCGCATCCGGTACCGGTATTCCTTCCCGAGGGCATCGTAGCGCGGATGGAAGCCCTCAGGTGCCAAAATGGCAAGGTTCAGCGAAAGATCGCCGGGGAGATACTGAAGGATCGCCTGCGGAAGCGCCGAGGGCGGAACGGCAGGTGCCGACGGAGATGTCGGCTCAAGCGTCAGATAGAATTCCTCGGCATGGACGCCGCTGTCGGTGCGGCTGCAGCCGGTAATGAGACAGGGACAGCCGAAGAGCTTCTCGGCGGCGGCATGGAGGTCGCCCTGCACGGTACGCCCGTTCTTTTGCACCTGAAAGCCGCAAAAGCGAGAGCCGTCATAGCGGATGCGTGCGAGATACCTCATACCGACCCTCCCATGGATATTTTGGTGGGAAGATAGAGGTTCCCGAGGATCACAAGGGCAAGGCAGGCCAGGAAAAAGAGGAGGAAGAACCAATCGCTTGTGCGGTATTTCATCCTGTGGAGACGGGTGCGCCCGGCGCCCCCACGGTAGCAACGGCATTCCATCGCCGTTGCCAGCTCGACCGCGCGGCGGAAGGCGGAGACGAAGAGAGGAATGATGATCGGCACAAGGGCGCGGATGCGACGGAAGATCGAGCCCGACGAGAAGTCGGCACCGCGTGCCTTCTGCGCGCACATGATACGGTCGGTCTCCTCGACGAGGGTGGGGATAAAGCGGAGCGCGATCGTCATCATCATGGCGAAATCGTAGACGGGAATGTGAAGATAGGTCAGGGGATGGAGGACGCGCTCGAGGGCATCGGTCAGGGTCGTCGGGGTGGTCGTGTAGGTCAGGAAAATACCGGTGGCGATCACAAGGAGCAGGATGCGGAGCGCCAAAAGGCCGGCGCGCGCAAGGCCCTCGTAATACACCTCAAGTCGGAACCATGAGAAAACGGGCAAGGAGAGGAGCGGCTCGCTCTCTCCCTTGGTCATAAAGGCCGAAATAAAGACGGTAACGCAAAGGACGAAGATCAAAGGGCGCAGGCCGCGCAGGATAATGCGGAGCGGAACACCGCAGACGGCGACTAGCGCCACAACGAGCACGCTGAGGAACAGGAAGCACCAAAGGCTTTGGGCGCAAAAGAGGGCAACGATAAGCAAAAAGGCCGAAAACAGCTTGATGCGGGGATCGACGCGGTGGAGCAAGGAATTGGCTTCAAAGTACTGGCCGATGGCGATGTCCTTCATGACTTCACCTCCCCACCGAGCACGCCGAGGAGCGCCTCCTTCAGGCTGTCCACGGTATAGATGTCCTCACGCAGGCGGATGCCGCGGCGGCGGAGGGCGTTGGCGATCTTGGTCACCTCGGGAACATCGAGGCCGACAGCCTCCATCTCCTCCGAACGGGAAAAGACCTCAGAGACCGATCCTGTCATATAGACACCGGCGTTGTTCATCACCACGATATCGTCGCAATACCTGGCCATGTCCTCCATGCTATGACTGACGAGGATCACGGTCGTACCGCTTTTCTTGCCGTACTCCCAAAGCCCAGAGAGGATCTCGTGACGGCCGCGCGGGTCGAGCCCTGCGGCAGGCTCATCAAGGATCAGGACCTCGGGGCGCATGGCGATCACACCCGCGATGGCTACGCGGCGGCGCTGACCGCCCGAGAGATCGAAGGGGGACTTCTCGAGAAGCTCCTCCCCGATGCCGACAAAGGCGGCCGCCTCCAGGATGCGGCTTTCGATCTCCTCCTCGGGGAGCTTCATATTGCGCGGCCCGAAGCCGATGTCGGCCCGTACCGTGGCATCAAAGAGCTGATATTCGGGATACTGCATGACAAGGCCGACACGGAAGCGCACCTTGGCGATCTCCTTCGGCTTTGCCCAGATGTCGACACCGTCAAGGAGCACCCGTCCTTGGCTCGGGCGAAGGAGGCCGTTGAGCATCTGGACAAGGGTGGATTTCCCCGAGCCCGTATGCCCGATCACACCGGTGATGTGACCGCGCTCAAAGGAAATATCGACATTGGAAAGCGCGGCTGTCGCGAAGGGGGTCCTGGCGTTATAATCGTACGATACGCCCACAAGCTCAAGGATCTTACTCATGCCGACCTCCTTCCAAGAGCGCAAGGAGCGCATCGGTGCACGCGCCGACCCCGCTCAAGCCCTCGGGGAGGGCGTAGCCGAGAAGACGGAGCTCGTGCAGGAGCGCCGTCCCCTGGGGGACATCGAGCCCCACGGCGCGGAGCTCCTCAACGCGCGAGAAGACCTCTTTTGGGGTCCCGTCCAAAAGCACGGTGCCGTCATTGATGACGATGACACGGTCGGCACGCGCCGCCTCCTCCATATAGTGGGTAATGTGAAGGATGGTGATCCCCTCATCCCGGTTCAGCTTTTCCATCGTTTCGATGACCTCGTGCCGCCCCGAGGGGTCAAGCATCGCCGTCGATTCATCAAACACGATACAGTCGGGCTTCATGGCGATCACGCCGGCAACGGCGACACGCTGCTTCTGCCCACCGGAGAGGCGGTGGGGGGCGTGACGCTCGTACCCCTTCATCCCCACAGCGAGGAGGGCCTCATCGACACGGAGGCGCAGCTCCTCCTGCGGAAGGCCAAGGTTCTCGGGGCCGAAGGCGACATCCTCCTCTACCGTCGTGGCTACCAGCTGGTTGTCGGGATTCTGAAACACCATCCCGATCCTTTTGCGGATCGCGAAGGTCATGTCCTCCTGCTCGGCAGGGGCGACCGCGATCCCCTCGGGCGTGATCTCCACGCCGTCGATATACAGGCTCCCCTCGGTAGGCAAAAGGATCAGGTTGAGAAGCTTGGCAAAGGTAGACTTCCCCGACCCGTTGTGGCCGAGGATGGCTACATATTCGCCCTTTTGTATAGTAAGGCTTACATCGGAAAGGGCAGGAACGATCGGGAGCCCTTCACCGTCATCATAGCTGAAGGACACGTGCTCCGCCCGGATAAGTTCACTCATAGGCTACCTCAAAAGACATGGCGTACACTGCCGCCGCACGGCAGAATGCCACCGGTGCTGGTTACGGGAAGACCGACCTCCTGCGCCTCGCCGACACCGCCAAAGCGCCGCCCGAGGTGAAGATCCGTCATATACTTCATAGCCGAGACCGAAAGCCCCGTTGTATAGGAATTGAGCAGGAAAAAGAGGGGGGTATCCGAGAGGACGGACGAGACAAGGGCGATCAGGGAATCGATGTTCTCCTCGATCTTCCAGACCTCGCCCCCGGGGCCACGGCCGTACGAGGGGGGATCCATAATGATGGCATCGTAGCGGTTGCCGCGGCGGATCTCGCGCTCGACAAACTTCTTGCAATCGTCAACGATGTAGCGGATCGGCGCCTCCGAAAGCCCCGAAAGGGCGGCGTTCTCCTTGGCGGCCTCCACCATGCCGCGGGCGGCATCCACGTGGCAGACCGATGCCCCTGCGGCGGCGCACGCGACCGTCGCACCGCCCGTGTAGGCAAAGAGATTCAGAACCTTCACAGGGCGCCCGGCCGAGCGGATGCGCTCCATCATAAAGTCCCAGTTCACGGCCTGCTCGGGAAAGAGACCGGTATGCTTGAAGCCCGTCGGCTGGATGCGGAAGGTGAGGGGGCCGTAGGTGATACGCCACTTCTCGGGGAGCGAATTCTCGCTCCACGCACCGCCGCCGCTCCGCGAGCGCTTATAGCCGGCATCCGCACGCCCCCAAAGGGCCGCGCGCCGCTCGGTGTGCCAGATTACCTGGGGGTCCGGGCGGATGAGAACATACTTCCCCCATCGCTCAAGCCGCTCCCCGTCCGAGGTGTCGAGAAGCTCATAGTCCTTCCACTTATCACTGATCCACATACACGTATCTCACTTTTACTTATTGAAATAGGGGGCCATGCGAGAGCCGAGGCATTGCGCGTGACAGTACGCGATCGCCAGGGCATCCGCCGTATCGTCCGGCTTCGGGGGGGCGGGGAGCTTCAGGAGGGCGGTCACCATCTCGATCACCTGGCGCTTGTCCGCCTTGCCATACCCTACGACGGCCTGCTTGACCTGCGGAGGGGTGTATTCGCTGATGGGCAGGGAATGCGCGGCGGCGGCTGTCAGGATCACACCGCGCGCCTCGGCCACCGAGATCCCTGTTGTGATATTGTTGGTGAAGAAGAGCTCCTCCACCGCCATCTCGTCGGGATGATACTTCTCAATGAGGGCGTTCATATCGCGGAAGATCGCAAGGAGCCGGTCCTCCACCTTGGTGTGCGCCGGGGTGCGTATCGCGCCGCAGGCCACGGGGATGCAATGAAAGCCGCGCTTTTCCACCACGCCCCAGCCGACAATGGCAAGGCCGGGATCGATCCCTAATATCCGCATAGCTACCCCCGTTTTTTAATCTTCATCATTTCATTATACCATTTTTTTACGGAAAGTCAAAATCTTTTTCCAAATTTATAAAAAAAGCCGTTAAAATCTTTACTTTTTACCCATAATTATGGTATACTAATATGTAAATTTGTAATTTTCGTTGAAAGGACGCCGCCATGCGCGAATTTCTTACCAAGATAGAGGATTCCATTGCCGCTTTTTTCACTAAGGTCGGCTCCCTGTTTGAGGGGAAGAAAAAGGAAGGCGAGAGCGAAAAGCCGGAAAAGAAGCCCGGGCTTTTTGACCGTATGGACGCCGCTCTTGCAAAATACGACGGCTCCTTCCTGATCTGGAGCTTTTTCCTCTCGTTTGCCGTCATGCTACTTATCTATGTCGCCATTGACGTCTACCCCTTCGGCCAAAATTCGGTGCTTATCCTTGACCTCAATGGGCAATATGTGCAATTCTTTGCCGGTCTGCGCGCCATTCTCCATGGGGACGGCAGTCTGCTCTACTCTTTCTCGCGCTCGCTCGGCGGTGAGTTTTTGGGGATCTACACCTATTATCTTGCCTCGCCCCTCTCCTGGCTCGTAGCGCTCTTTCCCGAAAAGAACATCCTCGAGGCTCTCCTTCTGATGTTCGTCCTGAAGAGCGGCCTTGCCGGGCTCAACTTCGGCGCGTTTCTCCATTATTCGCGCCGCCCCCCGAAGACCCTGACGATCGCCCTCTCGGTGCTGTACGCCATCTCCTCCTACGTTGTTGTCATGCAGCACAACACGATGTGGATCGACGGGCTGATGCTCCTGCCCCTCCTGATGTTGGGCCTTGAGCGCCTCATCAAGTACAAAAAGCCGATCCTGTACACCGCGACCCTGGCTGTGACCCTCCTCGCCAACTACTACATCGGCTACATGATCTGCATTTTCACGGCGCTCTACTTCTTCTATTTCATGCTGGCAAATAGCGCCGAGGAGATCAATCCCCGGGGCGAGCGCCGCCACTTCCTCGCTTCTCTTTTGCGCGTGGGGGTCTTCACGCTGATCGGGCTTATGATCGCCGCCCTCTTGATCCTGCCCGCCTACTATTCGCTGACCTTTGGCAAGACCGATTTCTCGACCGCCGACTTTTCCCTCAAGGCGCGCTTTGATCTCATTGATTTCCTTGCCAAGATGTTCCCCGGCGCCTATGACACGGTGCGCCCCGAGGGGCTCCCGTGGGTCTATTCCGGTACCCTGGCGCTTCTGCTCCTCCCCCTGTATTTCGTGGCCGGCAAGATTCCCGTGCGCGAGAAGATCGCCTCGGGCGTCCTCCTCCTTTTGCTCTTCGCCTCGATGTACATCAATCCGCTGGATATTCTCTGGCACGGCGGTCAGGCACCGAACTGGCTGAACTACCGCTACAGCTTTGTCTTCATTTTCCTCGTTCTGCTTCTCGCTTCGCGAGCGCTGCAGGCCCTCAGGAGCATTCCGCCCGCGGCGATCCTTTCGGTCGGCGGTGTGATCCTCCTTCTGGCCATCGTTTTTCAGAAGATCGGGCTCACCTACACGACGAACGGCGAGACCCGGGAGTATTTCGACGATCTTGCCGGCCTTTGGCTGACGATCGGCTGTGCCGTGGTCTACACCTTTCTCCTCCTTCTGCTCGGCGGACATGACGAGCCCTCGCCACGCTTTGAGACGATCGCCATGCTGCTTGTGGGGGTGATCTCGCTTGAGACCCTCCTGAACGGGATCTTTTATATGACCCGTCAGCACGAGGACGTGGTCTTCTCGAGCTATGAGTCCTACCACGGCTTTTATGACGTTTACGACGAGCCCTTCGATTACGTCAAGGAAACCGATCCTTCGCTCTTTTACCGTATGGACAAGTCCTTCCAGCGGACGGTGTGCGATTCCTTTGTGCTCGGCTACCGCGGGCTTGCCTCCTCGACCTCGACCCTGAATGCCTCGGTCGTCAAGCTCCAGCACGAGCTCGGGATGAAGGCTAATTCGCATTGGACCGAGGCGACGGGCTCGACGGTGGCGACGGGCGCCTTCCTCGGTGTCAAGTATTGGATCACAAAGGCCGATGAGACGGTCGATCCCCTCTACGAGGTCTATCATCGGGACGGCGAGGGAGACACGGCGACCGTGACCTACAAGAACCCCTACGCTCTCCCCATCGCCTTTGCCTCGGCCGGCCTCCGTGACCTTTCCCTGGTCCTCCCCACCTATCCCGACGATTATACCCACGATGCCGCGACCGGCCAGTGGGTGCCGAAGGCCGAATGGGAGGGGGCCCTCTGGTCGCCCTTCCTGCGCCTGAATGCGATCTATGCCCACCTTACGAAGGACACCTCCCTCACGGTTTACGATCCTATCCCTGCCGCCATCAGCGTCAAGGGAGGGATGGACCGCCAGGCAAACATTCAGAGCCATATGCACTTCACCTGCAGCACCGAGAGCGATACAGCACGCATCGTCTTCACTCTGCAGGCGCCGGCGGACGGTGCCCCGCTCTACTGCTATTTCCCCACGAAGTACCCCCAGGAGCTCAAGCTCCATCTTAACGGCGAGCCCTTCAAGGACACCGTGCTGTATTCGCAGGGCGGCAATATCGCGCCCATCGTTTGCCTTGGCTCCTTCCCGGCCGGGGAGACCGTGACGGTCGAGCTCTCGGCCAAGACCTCGGGACGGGCGTACATCATTGAAAATACGCCCTATTTCTACACGGTCGACGGAGAGGACCTGGCAAGGGCCACCGAGATCCTGACACGTGGCGGCATCTCGCTCACCCGTGGCGACGACGATCACCTCGCGGGGAGCATCACCGCGACCGAGGGCTTTACCTCGGTGCAGACGACCATCCCCTATGACGAGGGCTGGCGCATCCGCATTGACGGCGAGACCGTGGAGGGCTATCGGACCGCGGGGGCGCTCCTCGCCTTCGATCTCCCGGCCGCCGGCACCTACGAGATCGATCTTCGCTACCGTCCGACCATCTATACCGTCGCCCTCCTGACGGCGATCGGCGGCAGCCTCCTGTTTTTGGCGGTCATTATCCTCGCCGTGCTCCGTGAGCGCGGTCGGCTCCCCCTCCGCAAGGAGAAGCGCCTTGACCGTGCCGTAGCCTTCTTCCTCCCCGAGCCCTGCGAGGTGGCGGCCCCCGTGGCCGAGGCGGCCCCCGAGGGAAGCCTGCCGCCTGCCGACGGAAAGCGCATTTCGGGCAAAAAGCCGACACACAAGGGCTCGGGAAAGCGCCGCAAATGATGACTCCCTCCACCTTCCGTGAGCGGCTTTGCGGCGTATTCCGGGGCGTGGGCGCGCTCGGTGCGCGCGCCGTCCGCCGAGGGAGGACATGGTATCGGACGACCGAGGGCTCCTACCTTCTCTTCTGCTTCCTCCTCCCCTTCGGCCTGATGGCCCTGATCTACGCTGTGATCGGCGTTTGGCCTTTCGGCAAGGGCTCGGTCCTCGTGCTCGACCTCAACGGACAATACGTCTACTTCTTCGAGGCGCTCCGCGATGCGATCTATGGGGACGCCTCGCTCCTCTACTCCTTCGGGCGCTCACTCGGCGGAGAGTTTCTCGGAATATACGCCTATTATCTGGCCTCCCCGCTCTCCTATATCGTAGCCCTCTTTCCGAGCGATGCGATCCTCGAGGCCCTCCTCCTTATGCTCCTCATCAAGCAGGGGCTCTCCGGCCTCTCCTTTGGCTATTATCTCCGCAAGACCACCTCGCTCTCCCCGGAGGCAACGGTCCTTTTTTCGGCGGTGTATTCGCTGACAGCCTACGGCGTTGTCATGCAGCACAATACGATGTGGACCGACAACGTGATCCTCCTACCCCTTCTCGCGCTCGGCATCCGTGCCCTCGTCTGCCGGGGGCAATACAAGCTGTACACCGTCTCGCTCGTGCTCGCCATCGTCTCGAACTTCTATATCGGGTATATGACCTGCCTGTTTGCGGTGCTGTACTTCTTCTATGTGCATCTTTCGCTCCCTCGCCACGAGAAAAATCCCGAGGGGCGGCCGCTGGCCTTCCTCCGGAGCGGAGGTCGCTTTGCCGCCTTTTCGCTGATCGCGGGGGCGATCTCGTCGATCATCGTGATCCCGGCGATCTACTCGCTCTCCTTTGGCAAGACCACCTTCACGGATCCCACCTACGAATTCGTCTCCAAGGTCGATCTTTTTGATATCCTCACGAAGTTCTTCTTCGGCTCCTATGATACGGTGCGCCCCGAGGGGCTCCCCTTCCTGTACTGCGGCGTCGTCACCCTTTTACTGCTCCCCTTCTATTTTCTGAGCCGCCGCTATCCCACGCGGGAGAAGGCGGCAGGGGCGCTGCTTTCGCTCGTGCTTCTCTTCTCCTTCTCGATCTCGGTCATTGATATGGTGTGGCACGGAGGCCAGGCCCCGAACTGGCTGAACTACCGTTACAGCTACATGCTCACCTTCCTCCTCATCGAGATGGCGGCCAAGGCGTACCACGGCATCCGCGACCACAGGGCACATCACATCGTCTTAGCGGCGATCCCCCTTTTCATCCTCCTTGCGCTCGCCGATCATTTTGATTACGGGAGCCTTGACAGCGCCATCGCCAAGAAATTCGGGAACGGGCACCTTGAAGGGATGTTCTTGCCGATCGCCACCAATCTCCTCTTTATCGGAGTGTATATCATTACGCTTGCACTCCTTATCAAGCGGCGCGACGTTCTGATGAAATACGCCACGCGGTATCTTCTGATCGTGGTCTCGGTCGAGCTTTTCCTTGGGGGGCTTTTGAACCTGGTGCAGCTCCACCTTGATGTTGTGATCTCCTCGCGCGAGTCCTACCTTGGATATAAGGAGCGCTGGGAGGAGGCCTTCCTTGCGATCGAGGAAAGCGAGACCTCCCCCTTTTACCGCGCGGAAAAGCTGAACTACCGCAAGGTCAACGACCCCTTCCTCCTCGGATACCGGGGGCTTTCCGGCTCGACCTCCACTCTCAACCGCGAGACCATCGAATTCTTGGATAGCATGGGCTACAATTCCGCCTCGCACGCCTCGCGCTACGACGGGACGAACCCCTTTACCGATTCCTTTCTCTCGGTCTCCTACGTGGCGGGAGAGGCAAGCGCCGTCTTCCCTGCCGATTACGAGCCCTTCTATGATAACGGTGACGTTGTCGTATACCGCAATCCGCGAGCCCTCCCGATCGCCTTTGGCGTATCCGAGGTCCTGAACACCGTGACCTTTGAGCGATACGTCATGGGGGAGGAGGGCAAGCTTGTCGAGCGAGAGGACGGGAAGACGGTCCTTGAGCAGGCCTCACCCTTCGAGCGGATGAACGCGCTGGCCTCGGCGCTCCTTGGCGAGGAGGTCCGCCTCTTCCTTCCGCTTGAGACACCAACGCCCCAATGCAAGAACGTATCGCACACACGGGTGTCGGGGCGCTTCAAGCGTGTGGACGACTCACAGGACGGTTATGTAAGCTATACCTTGCATGTTCGCAAGGAGAGCGAGATCTACGCCTATTTCCCTGCCTATTTTCCGCAGGATGCCGAATTGAAGGGGATCGAATATCTCCTGAACGGTGAGCGCATCGGCACGCTGTTCAAGAGCGAATCGAGCGGTTATCTGTGCCTTGGAGCCTACGGGGCGGGTGAGGCGTGCCGTGTCTCCTTCCGCCTTGAGGGCGGCCCCCTCTATCTGCGGCGCACAATGCCCTACTTCTATTCCTTTGATTCCGAGGTCTATGAGCGGCTGATCACTACCCTCGCGAAGGGGGGCCTTACGGTGACCGAATGCCGAGAGGACTACCTAGCCGGACACATCGAGGTGCAGGACGGCTATGAGACGGTGCTCACCACCATTCCTTACGATAAGGGCTGGCGCGTGACGGTGGACGGCGAGAGGATCGAGACCTATAAGTCGCTCGATGCCCTCCTCGCCTTTGAGCTTACGCCGGGCGAGCATACCGTCACCCTGCGGTATTGGCCAAAGGAATATGGGATCGCCCTTCTGATCTCGCTTGGCGGTATTGCGGTCTTTGCCGCGATCCTCCTTGCGGAATTTCTCCTGAAACGACATACTACACAGAAGGCGGCCGAGGCCGCCGGAAAGGACACCGCGTCATGTTCCACTACATCCGAGGAGAGCTAGCTCTCATTGACGGCTCCTCTGCCGTGATCGATTGCGGAGGGGTCGGCTATCGCCTGACCGTCTCACTTCTGACGGCGGATGCGCTGACGAAGGACCTCGGGCGCGAGGTGAAGCTCCTTGCACATCTCCAGGTCCGCGAGGATGCCATCGAGCTCTTTGGCTTCCATTCCCAGGAGGAGCTCGATATCTTCCGTCTCCTTATCGGGGTATCGGGCGTCGGCCCCAAGCTCGCCATCGGCGTGCTCTCGGCCTTTACCCCCGAGAATTTCACAATGCTCGTGTGCTCCGAGGATGCGAAGTCGATCTCGAAGGCGCCGGGTGTCGGAGCAAAGACGGCGGCGCGCATCGTTCTTGAGCTGAAGGAAAAGCTGACGGGCTCTGCCCTTTCGGCACTCCCCTCGCTCGAGGGACGGCGGACGGCTGCCGCCCCCCGGATGAGCGGCAAGCTCTCCGAGGCGGCCGAGGCACTCATGAGCCTTGGCTACAACCGCAACGAGATCACCGACGCGATCCGCGCGCTCGACACCAGCAAAATGACCCGCGAGGACATTGTAACGGCCGTCCTCAAGAGCAAGGCAAAATTCTAAGGAGGCGCTATGGAAACCACGGAATTTGATTTTGAAAACCGTATTCTCGCTACCGAGTATACGCCAAACGATTCGGAGATCGATCTTTCGCTCCGCCCGAAGCGCCTCGAGGACTACGTCGGTCAGGAGAAGGCGAAGGAAAATCTCAGGATCTATATTGAAGCGGCCAAGCGGAGAGGCGAGGCCCTCGACCACATTCTGCTCTACGGTCCTCCCGGCCTCGGTAAGACCACGCTCTCCTACATCATTGCCAACGAGATGGGGGTCAACATCCGTACGACCTCGGGTCCCGCCATCGAGAAGCAGGGCGACCTTGCCGCCATCCTGACCTCGCTCGAGGAGGGAGATATCCTCTTCATCGACGAGATCCACCGTCTCTCACGCTCGATCGAGGAGATCCTCTACCCCGCGATGGAGGATTATTCGCTCGATCTGATCATCGGCAAGGGCCCCTCGGCCCAATCGATCCGCATCCCGCTCCCCCACTTCACGCTGATCGGTGCCACAACGCGCGCCGGCCAGCTGACGACTCCCCTGCGCGACCGCTTCGGGATCCTTTTGAAGCTTGAGCTCTATACCCCCGAGGAGCTCGCCTCGATCGTGCGGCGCTCGGCGACCATCCTTGATGTGGACATCAGCGAGGAGGGGGCGGCCGAGCTTGCGATGCGCTCGCGCGGGACGCCGCGTATCGCCAACCGTCTTTTGAAGCGCATCCGCGACTTCGCGCTCGTGCGCGGTGACGGACGTGTCACAGCCGAGCTTGCGCGTGCAGGGCTTGAGATGCTCGAGATCGACCGCCTCGGGCTTGACAACGCCGACCGCCGTATGCTAGAGGCGATCATCCGCTATTATGACGGCGGCCCCGTCGGTCTTGAGACTCTCGCTGCCACGATCGGCGAGGAGGCGATCACCATCGAGGACGTATACGAGCCGTACCTGATGCAGATCGGCTTTATGAGCCGCACACCGCGCGGCCGCTGTGCCACCCGCCTTGCCTATGAGCATCTCGGGATCCGCTTTGGCGGCGGCGAGGGCTCACAGCTCTCGATCGATGAGCCGGATTCCAAGTAAATGCAATGTTTTCTTGACATTCCGCCCGGCCGACCCCTTGGTCGGCATTAGGGAAGAACGCTCCCCCGTTATGGCTGCCTTTTGGGGAGCGTTTTTCCTTTTTGTGCGTAGAGTCAAGGATCTGCCCGTAATTTTTCCGGAGGGGACCCCGGGATTTTGTCGATTCCGAGGGAATGACGGAAAAACTACAAAAAAACGAGGTGTTTTCGGGAGGATCGGTGTTTTCTTAGGTAAAAACGGATAAATTTCTCGCGTTTTCCCCTCGCTTTTTCTTGTCAAGTGGGCAAATCGGAGAAAATAGGAAATGTGCAAATCCTGAGTTTTCCACCGCTTTTTTGTGGAAAATGTGAGTAACTTTATCTTTGCATTCGCCAAAATGGCCGATTGTTTGGGAAAGCGATTTGAGTTTTCCACATTTTTTATGAGTTTTCCACCGCTCGATTGTGGAAAACCTTGAAAACTCCCACTTTCGTCATTTTGAACAAAAGAGACGAAAAAAAACATCTCGGAAAAAGTGAGCTTTGTCTTTTGGCCCTTTACTACACGTATCGCAGGGGTACCGCCTGTGCTGTCATCGGCTTTGGCAAAGAGTGTCATAAATAAAATTTATGGAAAATATAAAAAAATAGTTCTTTACTTATTGCTTGTTTTCCTTTATAATAAGAAGTGCCGGGCAGGTGACGGAGGCCCTGCATTGCTATTCTTCCGTCTGTGAGGAACCTATGGAACGCTTGATCGGTACCGTTTCCCGTGGGGTGCGCGCCCCTATCATCCGCCAGGGGGATGACATTGCCGCCATCGTGGTGGAGAGCGTGCTAGCCGCCGCCCGGAGCGAAAATATTGAATTCCGCGACCGCGATGTTGTGGCTATGACCGAGGCGGTCGTCGCCCGTGCGCAGGGCAACTATGCAACCGTAGACGACATCGGTGCGGACATCGCCGCCAAGTTCCCCTCGGGGCATGTTGGTGTTATCTTCCCCATTCTGAGCCGTAACCGCTTCTCTATCTGCCTCAAGGGCATTGCGCGCGGCGCCAAGAAGATCACCCTGATGCTTTCCTACCCCTCGGATGAGGTCGGGAACCATCTGATCTCGCTTGATGATCTGGATGCGGCCGGGATCAACCCGTATTCCGACGTTCTGACCGAGGCGCGCTACCGCGAGCTCTTCGGCTTCAAGAAGCACACCTTCACGGGCGTTGACTATATTGAATACTATCATCAGCTGATCGAGGCCGAGGGCTGCGAGGCTGAGATCATCCTTGCCAACGACTGCCGCGCTATCCTCCCCTATACGAAGAGCGTGCTGACCTGCGATATCCACAGCCGCGCGCGCTCGAAGCGCCTCCTGAAGGCGGCCGGGGCCGAGGTGGTGTTGGGCCTTGACGAGATCCTCGACAAGAGCGTGGGCGGTAGCGGCTACAACGCCGATTACGGCCTTCTCGGCAGCAACAAGGCGACCGAGGATACCATTAAGCTCTTCCCCCGTGATGCGCAAGAGATCGTCGATCGCATCGCCGCTGAGCTTCTTACGAAGACCGGCAAGCACATCGAGGTCATGGTCTATGGCGATGGCGCCTTCAAGGATCCCGTCGGGAAGATCTGGGAGCTGGCCGACCCCGTCGTTGCCCCCTTCTTCACCAAGGGGCTTGAGGGACAGCCGAACGAGGTGAAGCTCAAGTACCTCGCCGACAACGACTTTGCCCATCTTGCGGGTGATGAGCTGAAGGACGCCATCTCCGACTACATCCGTAAGAAGGACGGCGACCTCGTTGGGCAGATGGCCTCGCAGGGTACGACGCCCCGCCGCCTGACCGACCTCATCGGCTCGCTGTGCGATCTGACCTCGGGCAGTGGCGATAAGGGCACGCCGATCGTCTGGATCCAGGGCTATTTTGACAACTACACGAACTAAGTATATATGGTAAAGGCCGTCCGCCGAGCGGGCGGCTTTTTCATTGCACAAAAGGTATATTTTTTCTTTTTTGTTGGATTTATATTCACTTCGATCCATTGACTTTCCCCAAAAGATCTCCCGCTTTGCAGGAAAGATGGCGGTCTCACGCCATAATACGCGGCTCAATATATAATATTATATTGAAAGCAGTGCCGCATTTGCGTCCCGGCGCCGCCGGCCCGTCATCGAGCTTTTGAAACAAAATTCTGATTTTCGGAATATTTTTTCAAAAACCTATTGACAAACAAAAAAAGTGTGATATAATGGGAGCATCACTAAGGGCAACGCCCACATAATTTTAAGGAGACTTATCATGAAAAAGATTCTTTCGCTTACCTTGGCCGCGATCCTTCTCTGCGGCTCGATCCTCGCGCTTGGCTCGTGCGGCCTGTTCTCGAAGGAGTACGTCGCAATTGATGCCACCGACCTTCTCAAGGAGGATTTTGGTATCGCTGTCAAGAAGAATTCGCCCGAACTTCTCGCCGCCGTTAACGCCGTTATCGACGAGTGGGTCGCCGATGGCACCATGACCGCCTACCTCGATTATTACGATGCCCTCGCCAAGTACCTCGAGACCGGCGAAGGCTCGGCCCCCGAGGCCGGTGATCTCAAGGTTGCTTGGGACTTCGGTACCGCCACCGAGACCATTACAGTCTACACCGAATCCGGCTTTGCCCCCTTTGAGTTTCTCTCCGGCGATGATATTATCGGTCTTGACATTGCCATCATGAACCAGGTCGCCGTGAACCTTGGAAAAAAGGTCGAGGTCGTTGACATTGCCTTCGATACTATTCCGACGGCTGTTAGCACCGCTACCGGCGATGCCGTTGGCGCTGCCGGCTTGACCATCAACGCCGAGCGCGCCGAGGTCGTTGATTTCTCGAGCATCTATTACAGCTCCACTCTTGTCATTGTTTCCGCCGAGGATGTAAAGTACGACAGCGTCGCCGATCTCGCCGGCCTCAAGGTTGGCGTTCAGGAGGGCACCAGCGGTGACCTTATCATCACCGATGCCGCCGCCGACGGTTACGTTTACGAGTCCGAGGATGCTGACGGCAACCCCATCAACGTTACCGTTAAGGCAGCGGGAGCCGATGTCCGCGCCTATAAGCAGTACGCCCAAGCGTTTGAAGATCTGAAGGCCGGTCGTATCGACGCCATCCTGATGGATAAGCTTCCCGCACAGGTTATGCTCGCTCTCTCGAAATAAGAACAACAAAACGAATGGTGAGTGGCTCTGCCCTCACCATTTCGTTGTTTGCAAAGGACACAAAAATGGCATCATTAATTCAACGCTTTGAAAGAGCGTTTATCATCCAAGACCGTTGGAAGCTTTATTTTGAGGGCCTCGGCAATACCATAATTATCGCCCTTGTGGCTGCTTGCATCGGCATCACCCTCGGAGTTATCTTTGCGATGATCAACTATATCAATCGCAAAACGGGAAAGTTGAAGGTGCTTTCCTATATCGCCAACTTCTACATCACCATCGTGCGCGGTACTCCTGTCGTTCTACAGTTGATGATCCTGTATTTCATCGTGTTTGCCTCGTGGGACAACGGTATCATGATCGGTGCAATCACCTTCGGCCTTAATTCGGGTGCATACGTAGCAGAGATCGCGCGCTCCGGCTTTGAGAGCATTGACGACGGGCAGATGGAGGCCGGCCGCTCACTTGGACTTTCCACCTGGCAAACTATGCGGACGATCATCATTCCTCAAGCGGTGCGTAACAGCCTCCCGCCTCTTTTCAACGAGTTCATCACCCTTGTAAAGGAAACGGCAATCGTTGGCTATGTTGGCATCCGCGACCTTGGAAAAATCCCCGGTATGATCCAGTCGAGAACCTTTGACTACCTCTTTCCTCTTCTGATTTCTGCTGTATTCTACCTTGTCGTTGTTCTTTTCCTTACGAAGCTTCTGCGTATCCTCGAAAAGAAAATGGCAAAGAGCGACCGTATTAGGGGGGTGTGATCGATGGTACAAAACGAAAATCAGGTGTTGATCTCTGTGCGCGAGCTCAAAAAAAGCTTTGGACAGCTTCTCGTCCTGGACGGAATCTCCACCGATATCCGCCAAGGCGAAAAGGTTGTTGTTGTTGGGCCATCCGGCTCCGGAAAATCCACCTTCCTGCGTTGTCTCAATCTCCTTGAGAAGCCGACCGGCGGCTCGATCATCTTTGAGGATGAGGATCTGGCCGATCCACACGTCAACATCAATATCCATCGCGAAAAGATGGGAATGGTGTTCCAGCAATTCAATCTGTTCAATAATAAGACCGTTCTCGAGAACGTGACTTTAGCCCCCGTTCTTCTTCGCACGATGCATTTACGCAAGGCAAAGAGAAAGAACAGTTTTATCAAATTCAAGAACCTCTTCCGCAAGGAAAAGGTCGAGCTTTTGCCGATCACCACCACAAAGGAGGAGATCAAAAAGGCGGCCGAGGAGAAAGCCTTTGAGCTTCTCCGCCGCATCGGGCTTGAGGAGAAGGCGAATGTGTATCCTTCGACGCTGTCGGGCGGGCAGAAGCAGCGCATTGCCATTGTCCGCGCGCTGGCGATGAACCCGAAGGTGATGCTCTTTGACGAGCCGACGAGTGCGCTTGACCCCGAAATGGTCGGCGAGGTTTTGGATCTTATCCGTCAGCTGGCCGAGGAGGGCATGACGATGGTCATCGTCACGCACGAGATGGGCTTTGCCCGCGAGGTCGCCGACCGCATTCTCTTTATGGCGGACGGCATCATTGCCGAGCAGGGGACTCCCGCCGAGCTCTTTGACAACCCGAAGAATCCAAGAACCCAGCAATTTCTCAAGGCGGTTTTGTAAAAGACGCCAAATCTCAAAAAAGGGCGAGGAAAAAGCAAGAAAACGCTTGCAATTCCCTCGCCCTTATGTTATACTTATTAACAATAACAATATACATAAAGGAGTTTCCTATGGCGATCTTTTATGAAGAACCGTCCCGCACCTTTAACGAATATCTTTTGATCCCCGGCTATTCCTCGAGCGAATGCGTCCCTGCCAACGTCAGCCTGCGCACCCCGCTCGTCCGCTATCGCCGCGGCGAGGAGCCTGCCATCTCGATGAACATCCCCATGGTCTCGTCGATCATGCAGTCGGTCTCGGGCGATCAGCTCGCCATTGCGCTGGCGCGTGAGGGCGGTGTTGCCTTCATTTACGGCTCCCAGACGATCGAGGACGAGGCGGCGATGGTCGCCCGTGTCAAGGCCTACAAGGCCGGCTTTGTGCGCAGCGATTCGAACCTCCGCCCCGACCAGACCCTTGCCGACGTGCTCGCGCTGAAGGAGCTGAACGGCCATTCGACCGTGGCCATCACCGAGGATGGCACGCCCGAGGGGCGCCTGATGGGCATTGTGACGGGGCGTGATTACCGCGTCAGCCGCATGGCTCCCGAGACTCCCATCCATACCTTTATGACCCCCCGCGAAAAGCTGATCACGGCTCCCGAGGGCACGACGCTCAAGGAGGCCAACGATATCATTTGGGATCACAAGCTCAACTCGCTCCCGATCGTCAATGAGAAGGACGAGCTTGTGTACTTCGTCTTCCGCAAGGACTACGATACCCACAAGCAGAATCCTCTCGAGTCGCTCGATGCCGACAAGCGCTACATCGTGGGCGCCGGCATCAACACCCGTGACTACGCCGAGCGCGTCCCCGCGCTGATCGAGGCCGGGTGTGACGTCCTTTGCATCGACTCCTCCGAGGGCTTCAGCGAATGGCAGAAGCTGACGATCGACTGGATCCGTAAGAACTACGGCGAGAAGGTCAAGGTCGGCGCCGGCAACGTGGTTGACGCTGAGGGCTTCCGCTATCTCGCCGATTGCGGTGCCGACTTCATCAAGGTCGGTATCGGCGGCGGCTCGATCTGCATCACCCGTGAGACCAAGGGCATCGGCCGCGGACAGGCCACGGCGCTCATCGACGTCTGCCGTGCCCGTGACGAATACTTCGAGGAGACGGGCATTTACGTTCCCGTATGCTCGGATGGCGGCATCGTGCACGACCATCATATGACCCTGGCTCTGGCCATGGGCGCCGACTTCTTGATGCTCGGCCGTTACTTCGCCCGCTTTGACGAGGCGCCCGGCGGCAAGGTCAACGTCAACGGTACCCTGATGAAGGAATACTGGGGCGAGGGCTCGAACCGCGCGCGCAACTGGCAGCGCTACGACCTTGGCGGTGCCACCAAGCTCTCCTTTGAGGAGGGTGTCGATTCCTACGTTCCTTACGCCGGCAAGCTCTCCGACAACGTGCAGCTGACGCTGGCGAAGGTCCGCTCCACGATGTGCAACTGCGGGGCACTTACGATCCCCGAGCTCCAGAAGAAGGCCAAGCTCACGCTTGTTTCCTCGGTCAGCATTGTCGAGGGTGGCGCTCACGACGTTCAGCTGAAGACACCGACCTCCAAGCTCTGAAGACCTACAAATTCCACACAATAACACAAAAAGCGCCACACGGGATGTGGCGCTTTTTTCGGGAGGAAAGACTATGATCCATCACACGCTGTACTCGGCGGCACCGAGCGAGCACTCGGTCGCCTTCACCCGTAACGGGGAAAGCCTTCTGACTCTTCCCGCCGCCTTCTCGGTCAATGGCAGGAGCTACGCCCCCGCGCTGACCGAGGCCACCGGGGCCTCGGCGCTTTACAGCGACGATACCGCAAGTATTCTTTTCACCTTCTACGAGGATGCCGTCACCGTGGCCGCAACGCTTGTGGCCGAGGGCGATGTGATCCCCGTAGAAAAGACCCATCTGTTTGTTGGCGGCACGATCGCCCCCGTCGGCTTTGATCGCGCCTTCGCGCCACAGCCGCGCAACAACGCGACCAGAAACTGCGCCTTCTACTCTTCCCTGCCCGATATCTCGGCCAACGGCTATCACACGCCCCCCCTGCTCAATTTCTCGGTCGGCTCGCCCCTCGGCTGGGTATCCTACGGTCTTCTCGACATTCCCGACACGAGAGCGTGTCGCATGGAGGAGGATGGCAGCTTTCTCATCGAAAGCTGCGGTGGGCATAAACTGATAGGTAAGGGGGACGTTTATCATATCCCGCGCGTTGTCATCTCCTTCCCTGCCGATGAATACGAGGGGATCACCCTTTTCCGTGACCTCCTCCAGCGCTTTGGCGCCTACACGCCTGCCCGCCCCGCTTGGGCCGACCTCCCTACCTGGTGGAAATATCCGCAGTTCTGCACGTACGGCGACCAGCTGATCGAGAACCGTGTCGGCCAATTGATCGACGACGGCTGGGTGCGCAGCTTTGTCAAGCGTGTCGAGGACGATTTCGGCATCGAGCATATGGTGATCTGCATTGATGACTCCTGGCAGCTGCCCCACTCTGCCGCTGTCGATACCAAGCGCTTCCCCGATCTTCGCGGTCTGATTGACGATATGCACGCGCGCGGCCACCGCGTCATGCTCTGGTACACCCCGATGTTCGAGAAGACCGACAACGGCGTTGCCGTCCGCGCTGCCGAGCTTGGGGTCCTCTCCAAGGATCCGATGACCGGCCGCTACTTCGATAATTTCCCGAACTGCTATGCCATGGACTATACGGCGGACGGGGCCGAGGCCTTCCTCAACGAGCTTGCGCGCTTCCTCTTCAGCGACGGTGAGGGCTGTCTTAACGCCGATGCTGTGAAGCTCGACTTCCTCGCCAATCTCCGCGACCCGGAGCTTGCCACCGCGTACGCGCACCCCGAGCGCGGCCTCGGCATGCGCGAGTATTACCGCTATTACGAGATGTTCCGCAAGGCGGCGAAGGCCGCCAAGCCCGATGCCATGATCAACGCCACCCTGGCCGATCCGCGGTTTGAGCATCTCATCGACGTATCCCGTCTGCATGACACCCATTCTGGTGAGGAGGAAAAGGAGCGCCGCGCCAGGGTCATGACGCTGGCCTGCCCCGACCTCCCGGTCGATACCGACGGTGCCCTGATGACCCTTGACTGGATCCGCCGCAACCACATTTCGGCGGCGGTGTGCGGTCTGCATTCGGTTTACTACACCTACGACTGCGGCTACGCAAATGCCAAGGAGAGCATGCCCTCGCGACTCAAGAAGCAGCTCGGGAGGCTGGTCTCCATGACGGTGGAGCGCCCGTCCGGCACCCCCATCGTTGACGGTGCGGGCCATTGGCAGCTGATCGGTGACGACGGCCGCGTGATGGCCGACACGGTACGCGGCGAGACGGTGGTCTACTATCCCGAAAGGGCGGAGGGCGAAGGGCGCATCTTCACCTTCCTCGGCGAGCTCATTACCCTCCCCCTGCACGGGCGCAAGTTCTCGGCGCTCTCCCCTGCCCCCGAAAAGGACTTCTGCGAGGTCGATTACGCCCGTGACTGTGTCCGCGTCTACCTCCGCCCGGGTGTTGTCTACACCTTCCGCGATGAGGATGACGGCACCTCGCTCGATCGGCTCTTCTTGGATATGAAGGCAACGAGCCGCGACGAGGTCATCAACTATGTGAACTGATCTTTTGGGAGTTATATGAAAATCGAACTGTTTTACGGTCTCTTTCTGCCCTTGGTTGGAACCGTGCTCGGCTCCGGCTGTGTCTTTTTCCTCCGTGGCGAGATGAACAAGAGCCTTGAGCGCTCGCTTTCCGGCTTTGCCGCCGGTGTGATGGTAGCCGCCTCGGTCTGGAGCCTTCTGATCCCTGCGATGGATCACGCGGCCGACATGGGCAGCCTTGCCTTTCTCCCCGCGGTCATCGGTCTTGCGCTCGGCTTCGGCTTTCTGATGCTGCTTGACCGCCTGATCCCCCACACGCATCCCGTCACGGGCGACACCGAGGGACCGCCCACCACCCTCGGGCGTTCTCCGATGCTCGTCCTCTCGGTGGCGCTTCACAATCTGCCCGAGGGGATGGCCGTTGGCGTGGTGCTTGCCGCCTTCCTTGCCGGCGATGCCTCGATCGGCGGTGCGGCCGTCCTTGCGCTCTCGCTCGGTATTGCGATCCAGAACTTCCCCGAGGGGGCGATCATCTCCATGCCCCTGCGGAGTGCGGGAGTCTCCAAGGGAAGGGCCTTTTTCTGGGGCTTTCTCTCGGCGGTGATCGAGCCGATCGGCGCGGCGCTCACCCTGCTTGCCGTCTCCATCGTCCTGCCGGCACTCCCCTATCTCCTCGCCTTTGCGGCAGGCGCTATGCTCTACGTGGTCGTCGAGGAGCTGATCCCCGAAATGGCCACGGGCGAGCACTCGCATCTCGGCACGATCTTCTTTGCTCTCGGCTTTGCCCTGATGATGGTGCTGGACGTAGCACTCGGCTGACCCTTGGCCGCAGGCATCCTTGCCTGCGGCCTTTTGTCGCATCCCGATGCCAAAATTATTCTTTGCTTGACAAAAGCCGGGGTATGTGCTATAATCACCATGTACTGCGGTAGTACACTATCTTGCAACCGCTGCGGTTGTATGCTTTGGAGGATACTATGGGTCTTTTATCTGCTGCCT
The DNA here is from genome assembly GCA_045532575.1 of Eubacteriales bacterium. Lineage (GTDB taxonomy): Bacteria > Bacillota > Clostridia > Oscillospirales > CAG-272 > UBA1740. The sequence goes on from JAZSGE010000044.1 coordinate 27,412, forward strand.
CTCCGACCATCGGGAGCAGCTTCCCGGCTTTTGCCTTTTATCTGATCGCCGCCTTCGTCGTTATGATCCCCGCGATCATTCTCCTTGTCGTCGAGCTCCCGAAGAATGCCTCGTGGTTTGTCACCGTCGCCGCCTTCTTCATCTCCTTCGGCATTATTTCCCTTGTCTTCTATATCGGTGGCGGCGATATCCGTTACATGCATTATCTGATCGCCTTCGGCATTGCCGCGGTGACGAGCATCACCTACAACATCATCACGGGAATCGTGGTCGATGACAACCTTTGGCCTGCCGTGGCGGCCATTGCCCAGGAGCTGTTTACCCTGGGTGTGATGGCACTCCTCCTCTTCTTTGCCTAATACACAAGGGATCTGCTCCGGCAGATCCTTTTTTATAAAAAGTCGAGATTTCCTATTGTAAAAGTCGAGATTTCCTATTGTTTTTTTGAAGTGAACGCGTTATGATAAGGATAGAAACTACGAAAGTGAGGATTTCCGCTATGAGACTCCGCGATAAATTTTGGATCTGGGGTCATCCCGAAAACTGCTTCTACGGTCTTTACAACCACAACATCGAATGCCGTATGACTCCGATGGAGGGTGCGCTCTACATGGGTGCCCGCAATATGTGGATGGTGCCGAACGCCAATAAGCCGGTCGTCAACGTCCGTCAGTACAACCTTTCCTTCACGACGCTTGATCACGTCGGCTGGATGATCCTGAGCAAGCCCGAGTACTATGAGCCGATCCTTGCCGAGGCCAAGGACTTCCCGAACGTTGACCGCATGATCTTTGACGACTTTTTCCGTCTCAAGAACTCGAAAGATCCCGTCACGGTCGATCGCATGATGGAGATCCGCGACTATCTGCACAACAACCCCATCCGCCCGATGGAGATGTGGATGGTGCTTTACACTCACGAGTTTGCAACGCCCGCCTTCCCCGATTCCGAGGTCGACCCCTACATTGCGCCCTTTGACGGCATCATCATGTGGAACTGGGCGGAGAGCCACATCGGCGAATTTGAAGCCAAATACCAGTGGTTCCGTGCCCACACCGAAGGCAAAAAGCGTATGCTTGGCATCTACGTCTACAATTTCGGTGAGAAGAAGCAGGCAACACCCGAGATCGTCGAATGGCAGTTGAACCGTTACCGCGAGCTTTTGGTGGCCGGCGAGATCGACGGCATCGTCCTCCATACGAACGCGATGGCTGACTGCGATTATCCCGCCTTCCCCCTTGTCCACGAATGGATGAAAAAGCACGGCGACGAGATCCTCCCTGACTAAATAAAGAGCCCTGCGTGATCTTACGATCGCGCAGGGCATTTTTTATCGGTTTTCGGCAATAAAGAAGAAGGGCGAGGTCGGCGAATTGACGATGCGGAGACAGGAGACCGAGATCCTGCGGCGGTCAAGGGTCGAAAAATACTCGGTGAGCATCTCGCCCTCGCGTGTCCCCTCCTCGTGACCGGGATAGACGGCGACCATCAGAATGCCGTCGGGTGCGAGCATCTCGATCGCCGTCCTGACGGCGGGGAGGGTCGTCTCGCACATGGTCGTCACGTGGCGGCGGCCGCTCCGCGGCAGGTAGCCGAGGTTGAACATCCCTGCCTTGATCGGCTCCTTCACATAGTCGGCGACCTTGTGATGAGAGTCGTGGATCAGGGTATAGTTCTCGGGCGCCCCCTCCTCGATCAGATGCGCACGGGTCGATCGAAGGGCATCCTCCTGGATATCGAAGGCATAGACCCGACCGCGCTCGCCGACGGTGCGCGACAGAAACAGGGTGTCATTTCCGTTCCCCATGGTGAAATCGACGGCAACATCCCCCTCCTTCAGGTGAGAGAGGATGAAGTATTTCTGCATATCAAGTAAATCTAACATGTCATTTGTCTCCGAGCGTATTGGACGGACGGACATACGCCGTCGAGTTGGTTTTATAGGTTACGTAGCCCGGGCGCGCAGCCGGGGGCTTTTTGACATTTTTGACTCGCGTGTAATCGACGGGGATCACGCTGTCCCCCGCCTGCGAATAATAGGCCGCAAGCTCGGCCGCCTCGGTATAATCCTCGGCCGGTGGCTCCTCGCCCCCCGCCACGAGGATCACGTGGGAGCCGCCGTAGCCCTTGGCATGAAACCAGAGATCGTCCTTGGCGGCAATGCGGAAGGTGAGCATATCGTTCTGCAGATTGTTGCGCCCGACAAGCAGGCGATAGCCGTTCCTTGTGGTGAATTCGAGAGGACGGGCCTTGGGGGCCTTCTTATTTCTCGGATCCTTCTCCTTCGAGAAGTAGCCGACCGAGGAAAGCTCGGCGCGCAGCTCGGTGAAATCCTGCTCGCTCTCGGCACGCTCAAGGAAGCCGCGCACGCCGAGGAGGTAGGCAAGCTCCTCTTCCCCCGCCGCGATCAGCTCAACGAGCTTCTCCTTGGCACGGCGGGACTTCGTGTAGAATTTGTACATCCGTTGGGCATTGGCCGCAGGCGCGAGCCGGGGGTCCAGCTCGACCGTCACCTCCTCGGGCGGATCGACACGGTAGTCGGTCGCGCGGAAGGAGGCCATCCCCCGGGAGAGACGGTAGATATTCTCGGTGATAAGGTCGCCGTTCCGCTTATAAAGCGCGCCCTTATCGCAATCGGCAAGCTCCTCGCGCTGGGCCTCGAGCTTGCGGACAAGCTGAGCCTCGCGGCGCGAAAGAAAGCGTGAAAGGTCGGAGGAACGCTGGCGCAGGCGCTCGGCACGGTCGCGCTCGCCGAAATAGGCATCGAGGAGCGCACCGAAGGAGGCAGGGTGCTCGGTCTTCAGCCCGGCGACCGTCAAGGGTGCGTAGCTGTACTCGGTCGGCACGCCGCCGTCATCGGTAAGAAGCGTAGGAGTGAAGCGGCAGTCACGCACATCGGAAAACCAGGCGTCGAACGCCGCATAGAGCGCATCGGCATCAACGGCCGATACCGGGGCCTCGGAGGCGCCCGAGGCGCGGCGCGCGATCTCGCGTGCATTGGCGGTGGCGATACCAAGATAGGTATCGGTCAAAAAGCGAGCCGCCGAGCGATCCTTAGGATAGACGGCCAGCGCCTCAAAGAAGGAGGCGCGATCGGACGCCAGGGGATCGAGCTTATCCTGCACCGGGGGCTTGACGTAATGCATCCCCGGCAGGACCTGGCGGATACGGCTGGCCGAAAAATCGACGATGCGGAAGGCCGAAACGATCCTCTCCTCGCTGTCAAGCAAAATGATGTTGCTGTACTTCCCCATCATCTCGGCGATAAGAATGCGCTCAACACCGAAGCCGAGCTCATCCCGCGCCGAAAAGACAAAGCGTGCGGCACGCTCAAAATCGATCTGCGTGGCCTCGATCAGCTTGGCACCGACAAGGTGCTTGCGGAGGAGCATGCAGAACATCGAGGGGGTCGGCAGGTTTTCGCGCTCGACCGTCGAATAGGAGAAATGCGGGACATTCGTCCCCGCAACAAAGGAAAGGCGGCGTGTGACACCGCCTGCATGAAGATGGAATACGAACTCGTCACGCGAGGGCTGAGAGATCTTCTCCACCTTAGCGCCGCCGCACAGCGTATCGCTGACCTCATGCACGATCGCACGAAGCATCCCTGCGTCAAATGCCACGCTTCGCCCTCCTTTCTGTAAGGTTTTGTTGTCTTATTTCAAGAAACCGCTGATGATCTGCTCCTCGGCCTCGGCCTCGGTCAGTCCAAGCGTCATCAGCTTGATGAGCTGCTCACCGGCGATCTTACCGATGGCCGCCTCGTGAATGAGCGAGGCATCGATGTGATTGGCGGTCAGCTCGGGGATCGCCGTCACGTGTCCCTCATCCATCAGGATGGCATCGCATTCGGTGTGGCCCGTGCAGGCGGCATCGCCGACAATGCGCGAGCGGAAGAGCTGCGAGGAGGCATCCTTCGCCACCGAGCGCGACACAAGGTCGGCCGCCGAGCCCTCGCCGGCGAGGGTCACGGTAAAATCGGTCTCGGCGTACTGCGTGCCGTGGGTCATGATCTTCTCGCGGACGACGAGCGAGGCGCCCGCCGCCAGCGTCGCATCGGTCTTGCGGACCGTCGAATCAATGCCCTTGATCTGGGTCGTCTCCATTTCGAGCGAGGCGTCCTCCTCAAGGACGATCACGGTGGTGGGATTCATGACACGGCCGCCCGTGCCGTCACCGTCGCCGTAATGCTTTTCTACATAACGGACATGAGCGCCGCGCCCCACATGGAAGGTGTGGATGCCGCTGTGCTCGCTCTTCTCGTCCCCGGCGTTATGGATACCGCAGCCGGCCACGATCATCACATCGGCATTCTCACCAATATAAAAATCGTTGAAGACAGCCTCGGTAAGCCCTGCCTTGCTGATGATCACGGGGATATGCACGCTCTCATTCTTGGTGCCGGGGCGGACGGTGATCCTGATGCCGTCCCCCTCCTTGCGCGGAGCGATCTCGATATTCTCGGTGGAAACGCGGCCGACAGACTCGCCGTTCTCGCGAATGTTATACGCCCCTGCGGGAACCCCGTGGAGGTCACTGACCTCGCGCAGGAGATTCTTTTTGATCTCATCAAGCTGCATTACTGCACCACCTTTCTCTCAAGGGTACGGCAGGCGCCAAGGGGAGCACCGCCGATAAGCCCGGGCATGATCTCGGCGGGAGAGCCGTCCCCCGTCACCTTACCGTCCGCCAGCACGATGATGCGGTCGGCAATATTCAGGATGCGCTCCTGGTGCGAGATGATCAGGATCGAGCCGCGGATCTTTTCGGTCATGCTCTCAAACACGCGGATCAGGTTCTGGAAGCTCCAGAGGTCGATCCCCGCCTCGGGCTCATCAAAGACCGAGAAGGCGGCGGCGCGCGCAATGACGGTCGCGATCTCGATGCGCTTCAATTCGCCGCCCGAGAGGCTGGCGTTCACTTCCCTGTTCACATAGTCACGGGCGCAAAGACCGACCTCGGAGAGATATTCGCAGGCCTCGGCGACCGAGGTCTCACGGCCGTTGGCAAGCGTGATCAGGTCACGCACCGTGATGCCCTTGAAGCGGACGGGCGCCTGGAAGGCATAGGCAATGCCCTTTTTGGCACGCTCGGTGATCGAGAGCTCGGTAATATCCTCGCCGTCAAGATAGATGCGCCCCGAGGTAGGGGTATAGATACCCGCAATAATTTTGGCCAGGGTGGATTTGCCACCGCCGTTCGGCCCGGTGATGGCCGTCAGGCGGCCGTCGATCGTCAGGGAGACATCCGAGAGGATCTCCTTTCTCTCCTCCCCCTCGCCCGCGAGGTACGATATGTTTTTCAGTTCCAGCATAGTGTCATCCTTCGGCATTTTTCGCCTTATAATATTTCTATTTTATTATACCGCAGAACAAGGATAATTGCAAGTGAAAAACTCCCTTTTTTGTCCTCTCTTTCAAAAAGGGCATTCTTTTGGGTGAGGGTCAAGGTTTTCTCTCTTTTTTTCCGAAAGTTATTGACAAAATGGGAACAAAGTGATAGACTCGACTTGAGCATCCCACATGTTTAGTTTTATTATTTTTCGAGACAAAGGAGAGCATCATGGCAAAAAAGAGATTTGCACACGTCGGCATTGGCGGCCGTGCCAGAATGTACTATCAGGCCATCGCCAAAACCTACAGCGAAACCAGCGAGCTGGTTGCCTTTTGCGACATCAACCGCACCCGTATGGAGTACGCCAACGAGGTCCTTGTCAACGAGCTGAACTACCACGAGGTCCCGATGTACGGCGCCGATGAATTCGAGAAGATGATCCTCGAGACCAAGCCCGACACCGTGATCGTCACCTCGATCGACCGTACACACCACAGATATATCATCAAGGCGATGGAGATGGGCTGCGACGTTATCTCCGAGAAGCCTATGACAATGGATGCCGACAAATGCCAGGCGATCTACGATGCCATCGAGCGCACCGGCAAGAGCCTGCGCGTGACCTTCAACTACCGTTACGCTCCCTATAACACGAAGCTCCGCGAGCTCATCATGAACGATACCATCGGCAAGGTCACCCAGGTCCACTTTGAGTGGATCCTCAACACCGTCCACGGTGCCGACTACTTCCGCCGTTGGCACCGCGATAAGAGAAACAGCGGCGGCCTTCTCGTCCATAAGTCGACCCACCATTTTGACCTTGTCAACTTCTGGCTGGGCACCTATCCCACCAAGGTCTATGCCCTTGGCGATCTCAAGTTCTACGGCCGTGAGAATGCCGAGGAGCGCGGCGTGACCAAGTTCTATTCCCGTTCCTACGGCCAGCCGAACGCGGTGGGCGATCCCTTTGGCGTCTGCTACGAGGACAGCTATACTCTCACCCGCCTCTACCTCAACGCCGAGAAGGATGACGGCTATATCCGCGACCAGAGCGTGTTCGGTGACAACATCAGCATCGAGGACACCATGAACGTTCTCGTGCAGTACAAGTCGGGCGCGCAGATGTCCTATTCCCTGAACGCCTACTCGCCCTGGGAGGGCTTCCGCGTGTACATGACCGGTACCAAGGGGCGTATCGAGATGGAGGTCATTGAGTCGGTCTACATCAATGCGGGCGGCGAGTCAAGCGCCGAGGGCGTGGTCAAGGGTAAGAAGATCACGGTCTACCCGATGTTCGGCGAGGGCTACGACGTCCCGATCCCCGAGGGGGTTGGCGGTCACGGCGGCGGCGACACCGTCCTTCTGAACGATATCTTCGGCGTTCCTACCGAGGATCCCTTCAAGAGAGCCGCCTCGCACGTGGACGGCGCCCTCAGCATCCTGACGGGCATTGCGGCCAACAAGTCGATCGCTACGGGCATGCCCGTTGACGTCCTGTCGCTGGTCGACCTCCCCGGCTACAAGAGATAAAGAAAGATCCCCCGACACGGGGGATCTTTCTTTATGCATCATACCGACATCTCCTGAAGCTCCTTGAGCTCGGGGAGAGCCTTTTCGGCTTCCTCGCTCTTGCCGAGGTAATAGAGCTGGGAGGCGCGGGTCAGCATGGCGCAGTGCGCTTCACAGTTGAAGCGGTTGCGGAGGCGTGCCGCCTCCTGGATGCCCTCGGGTGTCCCCTCGGTCAGCGACTCGAACTTGATGTCCAGCATCGTCTTCATCGGCCAACGGCCGTACGCGATGCACCAGGCATCGTAAAGGCGCTGTGTCTCATCGGGATCGTGAAGAAGGGCCGAAAGACGGTCAATATAGGCCAGCATCTTCTCGCGCTCCTCCCCTTGGAAGACGTGGAGCCGGCGCCCCTCGTCTGTCAGGTGGTACGGGATCACGCGGTAGGTCACGGGCTTACCCTTTTCAAAGAAAAGCTCGGTCATATAGCCGTAATTCCAGGCGTTTTTCGTGCCGTAGTTATTGTTGCCGTGGTAGGCGTTGAAGTAGAAGTTACCCATGCTGTAAATGATGGGCTTCCCTTCAAAGATCTCATTCCCCTGGATGCAGTGCGTGTGCATCGCCACCACCGCATCGGCGCCGAAGACCGTAAAGAGACGGTAGCGGTCGATGGCGCTCGGCGAGGCGACCGGGTTCATCTCCTGGCCGCCGTGGAAAATCACGACGACAAAATCCGAGGTCGCCTTCTCCTTGACGATCTCATTGCGGAGGCGCATCTCGTTATATCCCGCCGAGCCGGGGGCATCCTTCTCGGCACCGCCGAACTCGTTCTCACAGACCGAGATGAAGGCGATGCGCAGGCCGTTCTTTTCGGCATGCCACGCGCGGTAGGCCTCGTCAAGATCCCTGCCGCCGCCGCAATGGCCGATGCCGGCCTCATCAAGACGGCGGATCGTGTCGAGCACGGGCTCATGGCCGAGGTCGCCGAGGTGGTTATTGGCGAGGAAGACGGCATCAAAGCCGCCCTCGGTCAGAAATTCCATTTCAACGGGGTCGCCGCGCAGATTCGGGCCGCACTTGATGATCGGTGCCCCGAGGTCTGCCTCACAAATGACGTTCTCAAGGTTGCAAAGGCGAAAATCCGCCCCGTCAAGATCCGACCTCAGCTCACGAAAAAGCTCACGCGTATAGGCCGCATCGGTCTTAACGAAATCCTTGCTGTAATGGGTCGAGACGTCGCCGCCGATCAGTATGCGGACGCCCGCCGTTTCCTGCTGGCTCATACTATATCCTCCCGATTTTTGCATATATCGTCTTGGAAAACACGCATTTTTCCACGTTCATTATAGCATTTTTCAGATGCTTTGGAACCCCTTTCAACGAAAATATGCCAAACTTGTATGAAACGACAAAATTATTTTTGTTTTTTGTGCATTTTGTGCTTGACTTTGCTTCTTTTTGGATGCTATACTATTTTTAGTATTGTTATATTAACAATCAAGATTAAAACGATTTTTTGCGCGCAAGCGCACAGGAGGTTACCATGGCAAAGAAGAGATTTGCTCACGTTGGTATCGGCGGCCGTGCCAGAATGTACTATCAGGCTGTTGCCACTACCTACGGTGAGACATCCGAGCTTGTCGCTTTCTGCGACATCAACCGTACCCGTATGGAGTACGCCAACGAGGTCCTGAAGGATCAGCTGAACTACCACGAGGTTCCCATGTACGGTGCCGATGAGTTCGAAAAGATGATCCTTGAGACGAAGCCCGATACCGTGATCGTCACCTCGATCGACCGTACGCACCACAGATACATCATCAAGGCGATGGAGATGGGCTGCGACGTTATCTCCGAGAAGCCTATGACCATGGATGCCGACAAGTGCCAGCAGATCATCGACTGCATCGAGCGCACCGGCAAGAGCCTGCGCGTTACCTTTAACTACCGCTACGCTCCCCACAACACCAAGCTCCGTGAGCTCATCATGAACGACACCATCGGTAAGGTCACCCAGGTCCACTTCGAGTGGATCCTGAACACCTCCCACGGTGCCGACTACTTCCGCCGTTGGCACCGCGATAAGAGAAACAGCGGTGGCCTGCTCGTCCACAAGTCGACCCACCACTTCGACCTTGTCAACTTCTGGCTGGGCACCTATCCCACCAAGGTCTATGCCCTTGGCGATCTGAAGTTCTACGGCCGTGAGAATGCCGAGGAGCGCGGCGTGACCAAGTTCTACTCGCGCGTTTACGGTCAGGAGAATGCTGTGGGCGATCCCTTCGCACTCAAGATGGAGGGCAATGCCGGTCTGACCCGCCTCTACCTCAACGCCGAGAAGGATGACGGTTACATCCGTGACCAGAGCGTTTTCGGTGACAACATCAGCATCGAGGATACCATGAACGTCCTTGTTCAGTACAAGTCGGGCGCCCAGATGTCCTACTCGCTGAACGCCTACTCGCCTTGGGAGGGCTTCCGTGTCTTTGTGACCGGTACCAAGGGCCGTATCGAGATGGAGGTCATCGAGGCTGTGTACGTCAACGCCGGCGGCGCCTCCAACAAGGAGGGCGTTGTCAAGGGTAAGAAGATCACCGTCTACCCGATGTTCGGCGAGGGCTACGAGGTTCCGATCCCCGAGGGTGTTGGCGGCCACGGCGGCGGCGACACCGTCCTTCTGAACGACATCTTCGGCGTTCCTACCGAGGATCCCTTCAAGAGAGCTGCCTCGCACGTTGACGGTGCGATGAGCATCCTGACCGGTATTGCGGCCAACAAGTCGATCGCTACGGGTATGCCCGTTGACGTCCTGTCGCTGGTCGACCTCCCCGGTTACAAGAGATAACTTAAAAAGGTGCTTGCCCCGGCAAGCACCTTTTTAATTCATAAGAAAAGCGCTTGTGCTCCGGCACAAGCGCTTTTTGCAGAGAGGTTCACTTCTCTGCTTCCTCGGTCTCGGTGTCGCCCTCCTCGGTCTCCTCCTCCTCAGGGAGGCGGATGACATCGGCGGCCACGACACGGTGAGAGTCCATCTCGGCGACTGTGAGCTCAAGGCCGGCACAGGTGACCACACTCCCGACCTCGGGGAGATCCTCATGCAGCTCCATGATAAGACCGCCGAGCGAGACGGCCTCGGACTCGATATCCACCGAGAAGAACTCGGAAAATTCATCAAGATTGACCGAGCAATCGACGCGGTACTTTCCCTCACCGAGATCCTTGAAGTTCTCAACGACCTCGTCGTGCTCATCCCAGATCTCGCCGACCAGCTCCTCAAGGATATCCTCCATCGTGACGATACCCAGCGTTCCGCCGTATTCGTCAAGAACAACGGCGATATGTGTCTTGTTCTTCTGCAGGGTCTTCAAGAGCTGGCTGATCTTTTCCGACTGGTGGATGAAGACGGCGGGCGCCATCAGCACAGACAGCGGAAGGGTGGTAATGCCCTTGTCGGTATAGAAGTCCTTCTGGTGGATGACACCGACGATCTTGTCGATGGTCTCCTCGTATACCAAAAGGCGCGAGAACTGCGTTTCGGCAAACTTCGCGGCGACCTCCGCCTTATCGGCATCGGTCGGAACGGCGGCAAGGTCAACACGGTGGGTCAGGATATCCTCGGCACGGCGCTCGGTAAACTCGATGGCGTTGCGCAGAAGGTCGCCCTCGGTGTTGTCGATGCTCCCCTCCTGCTCGACCTCCTCGACCAGCATCAGGAGCTCCTCCTGCGACATCTTGGCATCCTCGTCCGAGTGGAAGATCTTCGAGAGGAGCTTCTTCCACGCGGAGAAGATAAAGGTGAAGGGGATAAAGATCCAAGTGAGCAGCTGAAGGATCGGGGCCGAGAACATGGCAAAGCGCTCGGGCATATCCTTGGCAATGCTCTTCGGCGAGATCTCACCGAAGATCAGAACCACAAGCGTGATGACCACCGTGGAGAGGGTCGCACCGTAGTCCTCCATCGCGAGGGTCTTGACAAAGAAGATCGTGCCCATCGAGGCGAGGGCAATATTGACGATATTGTTGCCGATAAGAATGGTGGACAGCAGGCGGTCGTAATTCTCGGCCAGCGCAAGCGCCCGTTCGGCACGGCGGTTCCCCTTTTCGACCAGGGTACGTAATCGGGTCTTGTTCATGGCGGAAAATGCCGTCTCGGTAGCCGAGAAATAGCCCGAGAAAACGACCATCAGCACCATAAGAAGTATTTGTGTAGTCATGATTTTAAGCTAAAGCTCCTAAGTATTTTTATGTGATGATTCGGTAAGATGATCGCCCTCAGGGGCGCAGGCGCCGCAAACGCAAAAAGGCGCATCGTTCGCTTTTCCTGAAAGCGAGATGAGCCAAGCCGCCACAATATTCATTTACCGTCGTGAAGCAATAATCGTCCTCACTACTGTCGCCGTCCATGGACCGTATCCTCCCCCTTCCCTCAGACGCTTGCGGTATTCCGCAGATGGGTCTATTATAGCATATAAAAAAAGAAATGTCAAGTCCCTTCGGGGAGATGGCATTTCTTTTCTATTTGCGATGCGTGGGTGCTGCTCGGCGGACGATGTATTTTTCGCAATAGCATTTACCGCATTTCGGGCAGACGTAGTGGTTGCACCGTGGGCAAAGGCTACGGTAACGGGCGTGAAACTTCTTTTTGCAGGCCCAGCACCGCTCCTCGTCCGAAAGGCTTGCGCGATAGCGCTCCTCACAGCGGTCAAGGTCGATCTCGGGGCATCCCTCGGTCGTGTACGCAAGGCGGAAGGCGCGGCAGGCATCGATCAGCGCACGATAACGGCCGCGGTGCTCGCGGTCGAGCGCAAACTCCATCCCACCGCCGTCATAGAGCATCAGCTCCTCAATGTTCTTACAGTAGCTTTCATAGATGTCCTTTGGCGGGATGCGAAGCTTCTTGGAGGCACCGGGAACACGCCCGGGATTCGGATAGAGGAGCGCCCCCTCAAGGAGCGAGGCGCACAGGTGGGCATTGTGATTTTTGCGGTAAACGTCCCGACGGTCGGCGATCTGGCGCAGGATCAGGGAAAGATTGTCCTCGATCAAGGCGGTCTGCTTACGGTCGTAGTCGTCAAGCCGGTCACGGCGCCACGGCGCCATCTCCTCACGCAGGCGAGCGCGGAGAGCCAGGCACTCCCCCGCTTCCCCGGCGAGGAGGGCCTCGAGATATCCGACATAGCGCTCCACGATCGAAACGACGGTCGCCTCAAAGTCGGTGCCCGTCATCAGCGCCTCCCTCTCGGAGAAGGAGGGGACGTAGTCCTCGGCGTATTCGCGCGCATCGGGGAGCAGGGCGGGATCGGTAGCAAGAAGCGCCTCCTCACGGCTTTTATAGGCGTCGAAAAGGAGCATCCGGATATAGGCGCGCAGCAATCGTAGGAGCGCGGTGGGCTCGGCCTCCCGTGCCGCCCAAAGCTCAAGCAAAAGATACGCAAGACGGGTAAGCGAGACGAGAAGGACCCACGAGGAAAGCAAAAGAAGGATCGTAAGCAGATGATCGAGAAAGCGAAAGGAGAGAAAAACGACCAAAAAAAGGAGGACAATGCCAACGCCGAGCGCGACCCGTGGGGCAAGCGCCTTCATCGTGGCAAGTCTCGCCTTGGCACAAAGACGGCGCTTGATGCGCGTAGCCTTCAGCTCGTTTCGCCGATAGCCGTCAATGTACTCCATCCGCGAGGTCCTCCTTCTTTGGGTTCGATGTGTTGAAATCAGAAGCCGAGCGCCTTGATCTTCGCCTCGAGAGCGGCGGTCTCGGCGACGTCGGCAAGGCCGGTCTCCATACGGTAGGTCACGCTCTCGCCGGTCTTAAGGATGCGCTCGTAGCCGTGCTCCTTGCAGTAGAGGTAGCCCTTGTGCTCTGCCGTAGCGGGGAGCACCATGCCAAGGGCATCCTCATCCTCGGTGCGGGCGACCCAGCGCACGCCGAAGGGCAGCTCCTCGGGACGGTGGATGACATAGGTCGAGGTGCCGTCGGGATACTTCTGCACCGTGTAGGCCTTGCCCTCGGCATCCGCCTTATAGAAGCAGCAGAAAACGATCTCGGGCATATACGCCTCGCCCTCGCCGCCGATGGTATCCATCAGGGAGGGATCCTTATCGAGACGGTCAAGGAAGGCGTTGGTCGCGGCGGCATCGGCGGCCGAATGGTAGTTCTCGGGAACCTCGTGATTGACGATGATGGTATCGCGGGGTGCGGTATAGAGAAGCTGTGCACCGTCCACGGGGCGATGGTTGATGTGGCAGAGGTAGAAATACTCGAGCGGCACATCCTTGTGGTTCGTGAAGGTGACGGTCACATCAAGCGCGGTGCGCCCCTCATAGAGCTTGACAAGCGGCACAAAGTCGTAGTTCGCCTCAAAGCAGCGCTTGTGAGAATAGACACCGCCAATGCCGATGTAACGGCCGCCCTCATCCTCACCGCTGACGACATAGGAAACGAGATACTTAGCGATCGGGAGCTCACCGTGCGGGAGGTGGGTATCCTCGGCCGTCGGGTTGCCCATCGCGGTCAGACCGCAGTGCATAAGAAATCCGCCGTAGGTCTCGCCGTAGACGTGCTCGGGGATCATCGGCTCGTCATAGATCGACTTCATGGTCAGCTCGCGCCCATCAAACTCACAGCGCCAGACCATCTGCCCCATAAAGGGGAGCACCACGGCACTGCCGCGCGCGTTGGCGATGCGGACGGCGCGCACCCCGGTCGAATAGGTGAACAGCGTGGCGGAAAGCTCGCCCGCCTCAAGAAGAAGGGTCTCCTTCTCACCGAAGTAGGAGTCCTTGAGATAGATCTTATTTTCCATTTGAATGTCTCCTTAATACGGTTATATACTACCGATTTTTTTCAGTATAACACGCGACGGGGTGAAAAGTCAAGAGAATTGCCGTTTTTGTCCGTCAGCACTCCCGGGCGGCCATTTTCCAACATTTTGACCGGAATTGTCGCTTGTCATTTCGGGGGGCTTGAAATATAATCGTTTCAGGACCACTATCGGTAAAGGAGGAAAACAGATGGCCAAAAAATTCCATCAAAGGCGCCGTCTTTGGTTCCGTGCCTTCAAGCTCCTGCTCCTTGGGCGCTACAAGCGCCCGCGCTTCGTCTTCCTCGGCGAAAAGGTGGACAAGAGCGCCATTATCGTCAGCAATCACGTGGGCACCGATGCGCCCCTCTCGCTCGAGCTTTACTTCGACCGCCCGATCCGCTTCTGGGGGGCGCACGAGATGAACTCGGGACTTATCAAGCTCTACAAGTACCAAACGCGTATTTACTATCATGAGAAAAAGCATTGGAATCTGCATCTCGCGCGCCTGTTCTGTCTGCTCGCCAGCCCCCTCACCTACATCTTCTACCGTGGGCTCCGCCTGATCTCTACCTATCACGACGTCCGCCTTGTGAAGACCCTGAACGAAAGCCTTGAGGCTCTGGAGGCGGGAGATAACATCGTCATCTTCCCCGAGGACTCCTCCGAAGGGTATCTCGACGAGCTGAAGGGCTTCTACGCCGGCTTTCTGATGCTGGCCGAGCACGCCCTCCGCGCCGGGATCGACACGCCGATCTACGTCTCCTATTTCCGCAAGCGCGACCTTATGTACTTCTTTGATGCACCGATCTACTACTCGACCCTCCATGAAAGCCAAAAGACACGCGAGGAGCTGGCCGAAGAGCTGGTAGAGCGTTGCAACGCCCTCGGGAGGCTCGAGTCCGCCGCCCTTCCCACCGAGGCACCGACCGAAAGCCCCGTATAAAAAGGAAAACGCCCTCGGGCGTTTTTTTCTTGACAGGCGATACCGACTGCGATACAATAGGGGTAGAACAAGCAGAGGTGTATCCAATGAAAGAGATCAACTATCAATTCAGGGAGCGCATGGCCCGCGTTCACCTCGAGGGGCGCCGCGACCCCGCGAGGGAACGGGCGGCGAACGAGCTTGAGGTAACGAAAGCATACCGCATCACGCTCCCCCGCGAGGCCGACGCCGTAATGAAGAACGCCGCGCGCGACCTTGAGGACTATTTCTTTACCTCCATGGGCATGTCGCTCGGCGTTGCCTACGAGGGCACCGTCGAGGGTCCCGTGATCGCCTATGGCACCGACCCCACCCTCCCCGAGAATTCCTACCGCGTAACGGTCGGTGAGGACGGCATCCGCCTTATCGGCCAGAACAGCCGCATGGCGGCACAGGCGGGCTATTATATCGAGGACGTCATGAACCTCAGGGAGGCTCCCTTTATGCCTATGGGCGAGGAGGTGCGCTCGCTGCTTTACAATCCGCGCATGGTGCACTCGGGCTACGGGCTCGATATGTACCCCACCGAGCATCTTCTGGCGATCGCACACGCGGGCATCAGCGCGCTTCTCGTGTTTATCAACGACGTCGACATCACCCCCCACGGCTATCACGATTTCAACGACCTCTGCCGTCGCGCCGCCGATATCGGTCTTGACGTGTATGCCTACAGCTATCTCGCCAACAAGCTCCACCCCGAGGACGAGGGGGCCGAGGACTTCTACGAGAACCTTTACGGTCGCTTCTTTGACCGTTGCCCCTACTTCAAGGGGATCATCTTTGTCGGAGAATCGTTTGAATTCCCGAGCAAAGACCCGAATACGACGGGCATCCGCCGCACGGACAACATCGGCCCCGACGGCAAGCCCCTGGTGACGGGTAAGCCGAACCCCGGCTGGTGGCCCTGCTACGACTACCCGATCCTTCTGCGCCTGATTCAAGGGATCATCAAGAAGCGCCGTCCCGATATCGACATTGTCTTCTGGTCCTACAACTGGAACCGAGCGCCCGCCGAGGATCGCCGCGCCCTGATCCAAAATCTCCCGAAGGACGTGACCCTACAGGCCACCTATGAGATGGGGCAGGACTTTGTGCGTGACGGCTTTGAGATCCGCGTGGCCGACTACAATCTGTTCTACGTCGGGCCGAGCGATTACTTCACGAGTGAGGCAAAATTCGCAAAGGAGAGCGGTCTTCGCTTCTACTCGATGACCAACACGGGCGGCAGGACCTGGGACGTCGGCGTTGTGCCGTACATCCCGGCTCCCTACCGCTGGATCGAGCGCTACAACGGGATGCGCCACGCCCACGACAATTACGGTCTTTGCGGCACGATGGACTGCCATCACTACGGCTTTACCCCCTCCTTTATCTCGGAGCTTGCGAAGTGGGCCTTCTCTACCCCGACCCCCGATCTTAACGCGACCCTCGAAGCGATCGTTGCGCGCGACTTCGGTGAAGCGAATGTCACGGCGGTCTGCGAGGCCTACCGCTACTTCGGCGAGGCGATGGATCACATCATCGCGACCAACCACGACCAGTACGGCCCCTGCCGTATGGGGCCGGCCTATCCCTTTGTGCTCTTTGAGGCCGCCGACGTCAAGATCCCGACGGTGCCCTATGCGCACTTTGGCGGAGATGCGATCTGCTTTGCCAATTACGGCAACGGGCAATGGGGGAAGGTGCGCGGGCTCCATACGATCGAGTCTGTCACGAAGCGCTTCTTCTATGAGATCGACAACATGAAGACGGCGGATGCGCTGTATACGCGCGGCCTCGAGCTCCTCGCGCCCGTTGTCGCCTCTCTCCCCGAGGGGAAGCGGGATGCCGCCCGCCGCATCCTTGGTGTTGCCCACTTCATCCGTAACACGGTGAGGACGGCCGCCGGTGTCAAGCAGTTCTTCTCCTGCAAGGAGCGGCTTCTCGATACCCACGGTGAGGAACGCAACCGCCTCGTTGATGAGATGCTCGAGCTCTGCCGCCGCGAGGTGGAAAACGCAAAGGAGACCATCCCGCTCGTCGAATTCGACTCGATGCTCGGGTATGAGCCGAGCATGGAATACATGGGGGATGCCGCACACATCGAATGGAAGCTTTCTCTCATGAAGACCCTGATGGAGGAGGAGCTCCCCTCGTATTACGAAAAATGAAAAAGAAGCCGACGGCAGTCGGCTTCTTTTTCATTTGCGGTTAAAGTCGCGGTCAAGAGCCTCGCGCTCCAAAAGCCCCAGCAGGGTCTCGGCATTATAGAACTTGTAGCCAAAGGCGCCTGCCCCCGGCTCGATCTGCTGCGTTGTCCCCTCCTTCGAATACCAGCGCCACACCGCAGGGGTAACGATGATTATTTTGCGGTTTTCCGAAGAAAATGCGTACGGCTCGGACACCGACGGCGGATTGGGCAGGAGCGAGAACAGCTCGGCCGATACGTAGTAGGACGTAAGAGCGTAGCTGGGCACGGGCGCAATGGCGGCCGTGCCGCGGCGGGGCGGCGCAACCGCCGTCATGATACCGTCGGCATCAAAGAAAAGAAAACGGCGCTTACGGAGGGTCGAGACAACGAGGCAATCGTAGATCTCCCCCTCGGACACCTTGATCGTGAAGTTGACCTCGGCACGGGGAAGCAGGATCGCGCGATACAAAGCGCAGGGCCTTGTCAGCTCATAGCCCCGCTCCGCACAGACCGCACGGAGGCGGCGGTAGAGGCGGCGCCTAGCGCGGAAAACGCGCAGGCAGGCAAAGAAAAATCGGAGAAGACATACCAGCAGCCATACAACGAGGAGCGCGGGAAAGGAAACGAGAAACAGCGCGAGTCCTCCCAGCATGGAAAGGACACCGGGAGCAATATACGCCCCGTAGAGATAGACGGCGGCAACGCCGATGTACTCGGCGATCCCACGCAAAAGAGGAAAGCGGCGGGACCGGCTCCGGCAATGGCGAAAATACTCCACCGCTGTCATTTTGCCAAGCATTTGCGCCAAAAAGCAAAGCGGAAACGCCGTCACAGCAGTCAGAAGGCGCCGGAGCACATACGGCCGTATCCCCGAAAAGAAGAGCTCCCCCATGACAAAAAGGCCGTGATCGACGGGAAGGAGGAAGGAAAACGCCAGCACCAGTGCAAGCTCAAGATGCGTTCCCCTCTCCCGCAGGAAAAAGGCAACGCTCTCCTGTGGCCGCTCGGGGAGCGGCTCCTTTTCCTTCAAAAAGCGAGAAAACAGCACCGGATCACCAATGGCCGCAATGCGCGAGGTGGAGTACAAAAGGAGGAAGGAGAGAAAAAATTCACCGATCGCTTTACCGAGCCGACTGCCACCCGCCGTAATTCCGCAAAGGAGGGAGATGAGATACGACACCCCGAGAAAGACCAAAAAGGGGACAGCCAAAGCTACCCCGTGCCCGACGGCAAGGAACCACCGCTTGCCGGGCATACCGTCGTTTCTCTCGGCCATACGCTTCACCTCCCCCCTCTTTCTTCAGACTTTCAATTTCATTATACGGTACCCCGGAGAAAAAAGCAAGAAAAAAGAAAGAAGGAAGGAGAAAAATGGAATATTTTAAAAAGTTTTTATTTTTTTTGAAATTCCCCTTTACAAAGCCGACGGTTTGTGCTATACTTAATAGGCATTTCGGAAATATAGCTCAGTTGGTCAGAGCGCACGGTTCACATCCGTGAGGTCGAGGGTTCGAGCCCCCCTATTTCCACCAAAAAAGAGGCTACCCGCGGGTAGCCT
>JAZSGE010000108.1:0-5626 GCA_045532575.1 Eubacteriales bacterium
ATCAACGGCGGCGCCGTCTTTGCCATGAACCAGATGATCCTCTCCTTTGAGGGTGCGAACATCCTGGATATGGATTCGCCTGCCTCGATCGTTCCTACGCCGAAGTACGTCCCTGTGGGCACGACCGACGATCTGAACACCAACTACAAGGCGCTGACCTCCGACCATGCGGGCTCGGGCGGTATCCTTATCTCCTCGGATCCCACGCAGTTCACGGCGGCTACGGCCTTCCTGCAGCTGATGACCGAGCAGTCGGGTGAGTTCTTCACGCAGTACTACGAGAACGGTCTGAAGCACCGCGACAATGAAGCCGGCGTCGGTCACATCGACATGCTCGACTTCATCCACGACGGCATCTGCTCGCCGATGTCCTTCCTCTACGATAACTACTGTGCCAAGTCGCTTGGCGGTGATGTGAGCATGGTGTACAGCCATCTCATGCAGGAGATCCTGACGAACGGCTCGAACACCTTCTCCTCCTCGTGGAGCAGCCGTTACACGGCGACCTCCAACCGTTGGGAGTCGATCCGCCAGAACTTCGGTTCGGCGGCGGCCGGTGTCGTTCAATAATTCTTCCCAAGGAGGAGAGCCTCGGCTCTCCTCCTTATTTTATAAGGAAAAGACGGCATTTCTATTGACTTTTTTTGCAAAATGGAGTATAGTGGTCTTAGCGACCGATCAATCTTTTCCGGAGGATATACGTATGGAAATCAACAAGAGTCCGCAATTCATTCACCACGAAGCTCTCAAGGCAATGACCCCCGCCATGCGCTACGATGGCAAGGAGCCCCTCGCCGATTGGCAGAAGCGCGCCCGTGCCCGTCTTGCCTCTCTGCTGGGCCTTGATAAGATCACCCCGGCTGCCGATGATTGCTTCACCATTGAATACGAAAACGACTGCGAGACCTTCACCGACTACCGCATCCTTTTCCAGAGCGAGGAGGGCTATTTTGTCCCCTGTAACCTCTGGGTCCCGAAGGGCAAGGAGGGCAAGATCCCGATGATCATTTGCCTGCAGGGCCACTCGAAGGGCTTCCACATTTCGCTCGGCAGACCCATCTACCCCGGCGACGAGGTAACGATCAGCGGCGGTGACCGTGACTTTGCCGTGCAGATCGTCCGCGAGGGCTACTGCGCGTTGGCCATTGAGCAGCGCGGCTTTGGCGAGTGCGGCGGCACCGAGAAGGGCCCCGGCTGTCAGGTCCCCACGATGTCGGCGCTTCTTTACGGGCGCACGACGATCGGCGAGCGCGTCTTTGACATCAGCCGCGCCATCGACGTCATCACCAAGAACTTCCCCGTCGTGGATGCCGACAGGATCGCCTGTATGGGCAACTCGGGCGGCGGTACCGCCACCATCTACGCCTCGGCGATGGAGGAGCGCATCAAGGTCTCGATGCCCTCGTGTGCGCTTTGCACCTACAAGGACTCGATCGGTGCGATGAGCCATTGCACCTGCAACTTTGTCCCGAACATTGCCATTGACTTTGATATGGGCGACCTTTGCGGTCTGATCGCGCCCCGTAAGCTCGTGGCTGTCAGCGGTGCCGAGGACCGTATCTTCCCGCATGACGGTGTGGCCGAGTGCATTGACGTGGCCGGCACCTACTATCGCGCGGCGGGCGAGCCGGATGGCTACGCCTGGGTCGAGGGTCCCGAGGGACACCGCTTCTATGCGGACGCCTCGTGGCCTGTCTTCCACAAGTTTTTTGACTGAGGAAGAGAGAAGGATATAGCTAAAATCGAAAGAAAAAGAGAGAACAAAGCGGTGTTTAGCCGATTTGTTCTCTCTTTTTCTATTGGGCGATGTATTCGTTATGCGGCGGCCTTCTGATCGAGGCGGTAGTTGCGGATGTAGATGACGAGGTCGGCGGCGACCATCAGGAAGTTCAGGACATAGAAGAAAAGGACGTACCACTTGGAGGCAAAGGCATCCATATAGGTTTCGTTCACGAGCTTCGAGATGATGCCTGCGACGTAGCCGAAGAGGATCAGGCAGAGGAAGGGGAGGCTCTTGCCCTTGGTGGTGCGCGCACGCCAGGACTTCATGACGTTCAGCGGCCAGGAGGCGCCGAAGCTGACGACCATAATGATCTCAAGGATTTCCGATAACATACAATGTACCTTCTTTCATGATTTTACCCTACTATTGTAGCGTGAAATTGACGGATTGTCAAGAAAAAACTCGCAAAAGAGCGGTGGGGCCCTTATACGCGATCGAGGGTGATCAGACGGGTGCCGAAATCCTCGGCGGCGCGCTCGTAAAGGCCGATGTTCATTAAGAAGGCGCCGGTATAGATCTCGCCGATGTCGTCGCGGTAGCGTGCCTCGGGGTCAAGGCCGCGGAAGCGGATGACGGTGTAGCCGCCGGCCGCCTCGGCCAGGGTGTTGCCGATGAAGGCGACGACGCGTGAGCCGTCCTGCTCGACAAATTGCCAGGCGGTATAATTGCCCTCGAAGGGCGAGGCGAGGCGATACATTTTGCCGGTATGGACGGTGTGGCGGATCCTTTTGTAGGTCTCGATCGCACCGCGGCAGACGGCGAGGTCCTCCTCGCTCTCGCGGTTGAGATCGAGCTCAAAGCCAAACTGACCGCAAACGGCAACGTCACAGCGCGTCTTCATCGGGACGGTGCGCTTGGTGACCTGGTTCGGGCAGGCGGAGACGTGCGAGCCCTGGGTCTCGGGCGGAAAGACGTAGGAGGTGCCCGTGTGGATCCTCTCGCGCTCGATGGCATCCGAATCGTCACTTGTCCAGATCTGGGGCATATAGTGGAGGATGCCGGCATCAAAGCGCTGGCCGCCCGACGAGCAGCCCTCGAAGAGGATGTCGGGATAGCGCTGACAGAGGGTCTCCATCAGGCGGTAGAGGCCGAGCATATAGCGATGGGGGACCTCCTGCTGACGGTCGGCAGGGAGGCCGGCCGAGCCGATATTCGACATCGAACGGTTCATATCCCATTTGACATAGGAGATCGCGGCGCCGTCGAGAACCTTGGAGACGGTGTCGATCATATAGTCGACGACCTCGGGGCGCGAAAGGTCGAGCGTCAGCTGAGAGCGCCACTCAAGGCGGTCACGGCCGGGAGTGTGGATGCACCAATCGGGGTGGGCGCGGTAGAGGTCGGAGTCGGGCGAGAGCATCTCGGGCTCAAGCCACAGGCCGAAGCGCATGCCCATCGCCTCGACCTTCGCGGCGAGGCCGTCGATGCCCGAGGGGAGCTTATCGCGGTTGACATACCAATCGCCGAGCGAGGAGGTCGGGTCATTGCGCTTACCGAACCAGCCATCGTCCAGCACCATCATATCGACACCGAGGCGCTTGCCGCCCTCGGCAATCGCGAGGATATCGTCCTCGGTAAAGGTGAAGGTGGTGGCCTCCCAATTGTTGAGAAGGACGGGGCGCTCGGCGTATTTGTACTTACCGCGGATCAGGTGATGACGCCACAGCTCATGGTAGGTGCGGCTCATACCGCCAAGCCCCTCACCCGAATAGACCATGGCGACCTCGGGAGAGTCAAAGCGCTCACCGGGGTCAAGGCGCCAGCCGAAGTCAAAGGCATTCAGACCCATGTACATCCGGTGCGTACCCGTGATATCCTTGTAGACACCGGCCGCGAAGTTACCGCTGTACACAAAGCTCATCGCATAGACGCTCCCGACCTCCTCGGTGGTCTCGGGGGGGAGGAGGGCGAGGAAGGGGCTCATATGCGCGCTCGAGTGGCCGCGCTTGGAGTCAAAGGTAAGGTCGGCGTAGGTCACGGGGACACGGCTCGGGCTGCATTCCTTCGCCCAGCCGCCGAAGAGGCTGACCGCCTCCAGCTTTTGCGGCGGCAGGTCCACCGAGGCCGAGAAGATGCGGCGGATGGTCACGGTCTCCTTGCCGCGGTTCTCGACGCGGACGCTCCGCGTGATGACATCGAGCTCGGAAAAGACGGTGTAAAGGAGGAAGACGTGGAGGTCGGTGACGGCATCGGCAAGCTCGACTGTGAGGGTCGTGGCGGCGTCCTCCTCGGCGTAGGTAGCCGGGAGGCCCGGGATCGCGGGCTTGCCGGGGGTGATGGTATGGCCGACATAGGCGAGCTCGGTGGCACGGGAGCCGTCGGCATATTCGGCATGGAAGGCGGGCTCACGGAGGTCACCCGAGCCGAAGGTCGGGTATTCCGAGCGGATATTGTCGAGAGTGCGCCAGAGGCTCCCTGCCGAGGCGACGCTCATCGAGGAGCCCATCATCTCGGTCAGCTTCCAGACCGGCGAATGGACGGGCATCTCCTCGGGGAGGCTCGGGCCCCAATAGACATGGGCGAGGTGGTTTTGGTTCAGACCCATCACATAGGTCGAATTTTTGGCGTGGAGGTACAGAAGGCCTCTTTCTTCATCAAAGTGGATCGGCATGGTTGTCTCCTTTATTATAAATAGCTTTCGAGATTGCTTTTCAGGACGAGCTCGGTGCGCCCCAAACGAAGGGGCTCTGTGGGCTGACCCGTAAGGTGCGCGGCGAGGGCGAGGAGGGCGCGCTCGGTGAGGCGCTCGGGCGCGGTGTACAGAAGGGCGGCTGCCTCCCCTGCACGCAGGGCCTCCTGCGCCGGACGGGTGAAGTCAAGACCGACGAGCAGAGGCTTTTTGCGGAGGTCGGCCATCGCGGCCGAGACGGCACCGACGAGGGGAGCGGTAACGAAGAGGCCGCGAAGGCGGGGGGCAGCGGCAAGCAGGCGGCGCACCTCGGTACGGACACTGCGGGTGCCGTCGCCACATTCGACAATGGCGACGGGGGGCGTGCCGAGGCGGTGCGAGAGCTCACGGAAGCCGCGGATGGCCTCCTCCTCGGCATACGCGGTGCGGCGTGCGGCGAGGATGGCGGTGGTGCCGCCTGCGGTGGCAAAGGCGAGGAACTGTGCGGCGAGGCGGCCGCCGATGCGATACTCGGGGAGTGCTTCGACGATCGGATGAAGGCCGGGGGCGCGCCCGACGGTGGCGAGGGGCAGCTCCTCGGGAAGCGAGAGGCGTGGGGCGAGCGAGGCGGTGGTAAGGACGGCATCGAGGCCGTCTGTCCCCTCCTCGGGGGTGCGCTCGGCAAGGTCAATGCCATACGCCGAGAGGACGGGGGCGGCGGCGAGGCATCCGGCACGGTAGCGCGCAAGGGTCTCCTCAGGAAGGTCGGGCCAGAGGACACCGACCGTGCGGCGCTTGGCGGAGAGGGCACGGGCGGCGCGGTTGCCGACATAGCCCAGCTCCTTCGCCTTCTCCTCGATCCTTTGGATGGTCTCCTCCGAGATACGCTCGCTACGGCGGAGGGCCTTGGAGACGGTGCCGATGCTGACGCCGCAGGCCTCGGCAAGATCACGGATGGTAATTTCGGCCATGGGGATCCTCCTTAGGGAAATCGTTTTCGCTTATAGTATAGCACACGGGGAGGGGGATTGTCAAGGTGGGGAGAGGGAGTGCTTGTGGCACTGCATGATGTGGCGGCGGGGGCACAAATGGGGGAGGAGTATAAAAAACAGGAGTGCCGAAGGGTTCCTACCATAAAGCAGATTTTGACCTGCCGAAAAAGCAAAAGGAGTACGAGCAACGTTGCTCGTACTCCTTTTCGCACACCTTGCCTGCAAGGTATAGTGTGTTACACC
>JAZSGE010000036.1:0-15890 GCA_045532575.1 Eubacteriales bacterium
TATTACGGTAGCACTCCCCCTTGGTTCTGCTTTTCTCCGTGCGCGCATATACTGAAAAGGAATGAAAGGAGGGAATGCCATGGAAGAGGAAGCAGTGCTTACCCCCGAGCGCCTTGAGACCGAGCTTTCGGCCCTCCTCGAGGCGTATCCCGCCCTTTCCTTACGTACGCTCGGGACCACCCTCCTCGGACGGAGGATCCCCCTGGTGCTCCTCGGACGGGGGCGCCGCAAGCTTCTGTATGTGGCGACTCATCACGCCACCGAATGGCTGACCTCGCGCCTCCTTCTCACCTTCCTTGCCGAGCTTTGCAGGGCACACGCGGCAGGAGAGCGCCCGTATGGGCTTGATCTTGGGTTCCTCCTCGCGCACAGGATGCTGGCCTTTGTGCCGATGCTCAATCCCGATGGGGTCGCCATCCACCTCGGGGAGGAGGGGGACGATCCCCTGGCCGAGCGCCGCGCACGGATGGTGAGCGAGGGGGATTTCTCGCATTGGCAGGCCAATGCGCGCGGTGTGGATCTCAACCACAATTACGATGCGGGCTTTTCCGAATACAAGCGGCTTGAGCCCTCCCTCGGGATCCTTGGCGGAGGACCGACGCGCTACGCCGGCGAGGCACCCCTTTCCGAGCCCGAGACGGCGGCCCTCGCCGGCTTCATCCGCGCCACCTCCCCCGCCCTGATCCTTACCCTGCACACACAGGGTGAGGAGATCTATTATCGCGGCCGCGGCGCCCGACCGATCGCCCGCCGCCTCGGGCGGATGGCGCGCTATACCGTCGCGGCTCCCGAGGGGGCGGCGGCCTACGGGGGACTTACCGATTGGGCCGGAGGGATCCTCGGCATTCCCTCTCTGACGATCGAATGCGGCCGAGGGCAGAATCCTCTGCCGCCGGCGAGCGCCGCACGCATTTACGCGCGCCTGCGGCGGCCCTTCTTTGAAAGCATCACCATGTAAGGAGAAAAGTGTATGGCATCTTGCAACAGTGAGGATTTCCGCGACAAGGAGGTCATCTGCGTGTCGGACGGCCGCCGCCTCGGATACGTTTCCGAGATCGAGTTTGACGTGTGCGACGGGCGCATCCAGGCGATCGTCGTCTGTGCCGAGGGAGGGCTCCTTGGCATCAAAAAGGGGGAGGCGCTCGTGATCCCGTGGGATAAGATCCAGAAGATCGGGGAGGACATCATCCTCGTGGACGGGATCGACCTGCCGTGCATCGAGAGGGCCTGCCGCCGCCGAAAAGGAAAGGTATAAGCAAAAAGCACACGACATGAGCAAGAACACGGCATAGGAAAAACGCGCCACAAGGAAAAAGCGCCGCACAAGCAAAGTGCGCGGCACGAGCCCAAAGCACGCGCACAAACAAAAAAGCACGCGAAATGCGTGCTTTTTTGCATATACCTTTTAAAAATTATTTTACGGCATCGTCCTTATGCCAGCGGAAATTGCCGTGGACGCTCATCAATTCGCCATAATAGGCAAAGGTGCCGGGGTAGCGCTTGATGATCTCAAGAAAGGCGGGGATCTGCCGCAGATTGATGACCGAGAGAATGACGTGGCTTTCCCCATCGGTGTACATGCCGCGTGCGCTGACGGCGGTCGCGCCGTGCTTCAAGGAGTAGATGATCTCATCGCGGATGGCCGCGGGCTCCTTTGTGATGATCGTGACCTCCACGGCACCGCGGCTGTCGCGGAGCATGGCGGCGGCAAAGCGGTCAAAGATGAACATCTGCACAAAGGAGAGGAGGATGGACGTAACATCGCGGTAGAGAAGAAAGGAGAGGAGGATGATGCCGTAGCAGATCACGGTAATGATCCTCTCGATATTCAGGTAGGGGCGCTTGATCCCGATCATCCCGGCGATGATATCGACACCGCCGGTCGAGGCACCGATGCGCAGCATGATCCCGGTCCTTGCCCCAAGGATCACACCCGAAAAGGCGGCGGCGACCAGCCCATCGGCGGCGCCCGCATAGATCGGGAAGGAAAGCCATTCAAAAAGCAGGAGAAAAAGTGAGGAGACGACTGTGAAGAGCAGAGTGTAGATCACATACCGCCGCCGCAGAAGGAACCATGCGACAACGAGCAGGGGGAGATTGAAGGCCAGCGAGAAGTAGCCGGCATTGATCCCCGTGATCTCGCGGAGCATCGTGGCGACACCGTCGATCCCCGAGGGGGCAAAGGCGGCCGAGTAGACGAAATAATGAAGACCGAAGGCCGACATGAAGGAGGCGATCAGGGTGATCGCGAGGGCGGTCGCCTCGCGGCGAAGGACGGTTTTTGACATGGATACCTCCCGAAAAGCTGTTCTCCTTCATATTTTAGTAACAGATCTGAAAAAAGTCAATAAAAAAGTAGGGGATTTCGGGGAAAACGGGGGGCGAATTGTAAATTTTTTGTGAACTTCAGAAATCCTCTTGCGCGCGAAGGAAAAATATGATATCCTATCAAAGGCTCGCTCTAAGCGGGTACAAAAAATTCTCACACAGGAAGGGTGCGCCGACGGTGCCTTCGGGTCTTGACGCAAACGACCTCCTGTGGCGGAAAAACCAGAAGGAGGACATGAAAATGTTCGTAATCTCGATCAAGCAGCTGCTTGAAGCCGGTGTCCATTTCGGTCACCCCACCAAAAAGTGGAACCCCAAGATGGCGGAGTACATCTTCACCATGAGAAACGGGATCCACATCGTTGACCTGCAGAAGACGGTCAAGAAGTTTGAGGAGGCCTATGCCTTCGTCAAGCAGATCGCCGAGGAGGGCGGTACGATCCTCTTCGTCGGTACCAAGAAGCAGGCCGCCGACAGCATCAAGGAGGATGCCAAGAAGTGCGGTATGTACTACGTGAACGTCCGTTGGCCCGGCGGTATGCTGACCAACTTCAAGACCATCCGTAAGAGCATCAACCGCCTGAAGGAGCTCGAGAAGATGCAGGAGGACGGCACCTTCAACCTTCTCCCCAAGAAGGAAGCCGCCCAGAAGATGAAGGAGATCGAGGATCTCGAGAAGAACTACGGCGGTATCAAGGAGATGGATACTCTCCCCTCCGCGATCTTCGTTGTTGACACCCGCAAGGAGCACATCGCCGTTCTCGAGGCGAAGAAGCTCGGTATTCCCGTTATCGCTATCGTCGATACCAACTGCGATCCCGACGATGCCGATTACATCATCCCCGGTAACGATGACGCTATCCGCGCCATCAAGCTCATCGGCACGACCCTGGCCGATGCCGTGATCGAGGGCCGTGGCGGCGAGCAGCTGACCGACGGCACCGAGGATGCCGCCGAAGCGACCGACGAGGCCGCCGAGTAAGCGAAGGAGGAAAAGAAGATGGCAGCATTTACTGCAAAGGACGTAGCCGAGCTCAGAAAGCAGACCGGCTGCGGTATGATGGACTGCAAGCGCGCTCTCGAGGAGGCCAACGGTAGCCTCGAGGAGGCCCTCAAGGTCCTTCGCGAGAAGGGCATGGCCGCCACCGCCAAGAAGCAGAGCCGCATTGCGGCCGAGGGTATCGTCGATATCCTCACCGTCGGCACCACCACCGCGATGATCGAGGTCAACTCCGAGACCGACTTCGTTGCCAAGAACGAGACCTTCCGCGCCTTCGTCAGAAGCGTGCTTGAGACCATTATCGCCACCCGCCCTGCCTCGGTCGAGGATCTGATGACCAAGACCATGGCCGACGGTGAGACCGTGGAGGCCGTTCTCCAGGAGAAGACCTACACGATCGGTGAGAAGCTGAGCCTCCGCCGCTTCGTTATCGTTGACGGCGTCGTCAGCACCTATGTGCACGGCGGCGGCGCGACCGGCGTTATCATCTGCTTTGAGGCCGATGATGCCGCCGTGGCCCACGAGGGCTTTGCCGAGTTCGCCAAGAACATCGCCCTCCAGGCCGCCGCGATCCCCTCGCAGTATGTCGACCGCGCTGCGGTTCCCGCCTCGGTCATCGAGGAGGAGCGCGAGATCCTCACCAAGCAGATGGAGCAGGATCCCAAGTTCGCCGGCAAGCCCGCGAACGTCCTTGCCGGTATCATCAACGGCAAGCTTGGCAAGTTCTATGAGAACAACTGCCTCACCGAGCAGGCGTACGTTAAGGATGACTCCATGACCGTCGGCAAGTACGTTGCCGCCTCGGCTAAGGAGTTTGGCGGTGCCATCAAGATCACCGGCTTCCATCGCTTTGATAAGGGCGAGGGCATCCAGAAGCGCGAGGAGAACTTCGCGGAAGAAATCGCCAAGATGGTGAAGTAATTTTTTCGCAGGCGAAAATCGCGCTCTGCCGCGGATGCGAACACAACCATGCTCGGCGTATGGCCTATACGCCTTCGCAGTGTCCGCCTCCACGCCATAGCATCAATTTTCTCACTGCGAAAACCGAAGGTCCCACGGCCAAACGCCGTGGGACTTTTTTGCTTCTTTCGGGGTGGTTTTTGGTGTTTAGTCTTCTCGCGCGACCGCAAATGAAGCCAAAAATGGTAAAGTAACTTTTACAAAAACCTCTTTATGCCGACCCTGTGGCGATAAAACATTCCCGTCCCGATCGAAAAAATTTTTCTTGCAATCGCGCGCGCTATATAGTATAATATTATATAGAATTTCCAGACGGTCCGTGACCGAATCCAAAGGGGCTTGCCCCGGAAAGAGATACTTATGCAGCCGAAGTACAAACGCATCTTACTGAAGCTCTCGGGCGAGGCGCTGGCCGCCGGGAGCGATGGCATCATCAATGACGACTTTCTCCTGCGCGTTGCCGGGGTCCTCTCCCGTTGCCTTGCCGAGGGCGTGGAGATCGGGGTCATCGTTGGCGCCGGCAACATCTGGCGCGGCCGCCAGGGGGTCGGGATGGACCGCACCCGCGGCGATTACATGGGGATGCTGGCCACGGCGATCAACGCCCTGGCGCTTTCGGATGCCTTCACCCGTGCGGGGATCGACACGCGCGTGATGTGCGCGATCCAGATGCCCGAGATCGGGGAGTATTACACACGCGATGCCGCCGTGGCGCATCTTGCGGCCGGCCGCGTTGTCATCTTTGCCGGTGGGCTTGGCCGCCCCTACTTCTCGACCGATACGGCGGGGGCGCTCCGCGCTGTGGAGATCGGCGCCGATGCCGTCCTGATGGCCAAGAACATCGACGGCGTCTACACCGCCGACCCGAAGACCGACAAGACGGCGGTGAAGCTCGATGCGATCACCTATGCCGAGGTGCTGGCGCGCGGCCTGCGCGTGATCGACACGACGGCGACCGCCCTTTCGATGGACAACAAAATGCCGACGCTGGTGTTCGGGCTCGACGACCCCGATAACATCTACCGCGCCGTGATGGGCGAGACGCTCGGCACCCTGATCACCGGTTAAAAAATATTGACATAGAAGGAGTTTCCCATGAAATTTGATACCACCGAATACGAAGGCAAAATGAAAAAGAGCGTAGAGTCCTACGCGAAGTCGCTGGCTGTCCTGCGCGTTGGCCGCGCGAACCCCGACGTTCTCTCCAAGATCACGATCGATTACTACGGCTCGCCGACCCCCATCAACCAGGTGGCCGAGATGAAGGTGGCCGATGCCCGTACCCTTGTCATCAACTCCTGGGATAAGAGCCAGCTGAAGGCGATCGAGAAGGCGATCCTCGCCTCCGACCTCGGCCTCAACCCCCAGAATGACGGCTCCTGCATCCGCATCATCTTCCCGGCGATGACCGAGGAGACCCGCCGCGCGATGGCCAAGCAGGTGGCGAAGATGGGCGAGGATGCCAAGGTGGCGATCCGCAACATCCGCCGTGATGCCAACGATGCCATCAAGGCCAAGAAGAAGAGCAGTGAGCTGACCGAGGACGAGGCCAAGACGGGCGATAAGCAGGTCCAGGACCTCACCGATAAGTACATCAAGGAGATCGATGCCGTGACCGCCGCCAAGGATCGCGAGATCATGGAGATCTGATGGCACTGTTCCGAAAAAAGGAGAAAGACGCCGAGCTCTCTGGGCGTCTTTCTCATATCGCCTTTATTATGGACGGCAATGGCCGCTGGGCCAAGCGCCGTGGCCTCCCCCGCTCGGCAGGGCATGCCGCCGGGGCCGAGGCCTGCCGCCGTGTCTTCCGCCGTTGCCGTGAGCTTGGCATCCATACGGTGACGGTCTACGCCTTCTCGACCGAGAACTGGAGCCGTCCCCGCGAGGAGGTCGAGGCGCTGATGAAGCTGTTCCATCGCTATATCGACAGCATCCGCGACGATATGGAGAGCTACGATGCCCGCTTCATTTTCCTTGGTGACAAGACTCCCCTCTCCGAATCGCTCCGCGACAAGATGGAGGCGCTTGAGCGTGACTCGGCCGCGCGCGGCTCGGAGTTTACCCTGAACCTCGCCATCAACTACGGCGGCAGGGATGAGATCGTCCACGCGGTGCGTGCCCTCCTTGCCGAGGGAAAGACGGTCTCGGAGGAGGAGATCTCGGCCCATCTCTATACGGCTGCCTCACCCGACCCCGATATGATCGTGCGTACGGCGGGGGAGGAGCGCCTTTCCAACTTCCTCCTCTGGCAGGCCTCCTATGCCGAGTTCTATTTCACCGACCGTCTTTGGCCGGATATGGACGCCGCGGATGTCGATGGCGCTGTGCGCGCCTACATCGGGCGCACCCGTCGCTTTGGAGGAGTCAAATGAAGACACGCATTCTGACGGCGGCCGTCATGCTGGCCGTTTTTATCCCCATCCTTGTATTCTCCGAGCTCTTTATTTATCCTGTGGCGATGGCGCTTTTGGCGGCGCTGGCCACCTTTGAGCTTGTGCGCTGCCTTGGGCTCCACCGTGACCCCTGCCTCCTTCCTGCGGTGGCACTCGTCTTTGCCCTCACCCTCCTTGCGCGCTATACAGCGACCCCCGAGAGGCATCTCACCTACATCACGGTGGCCTTCTTCCTTTTTGCCCTCTACCTCTTTGCGACGGCCGTGTTCCGTCCGGGGCGTGTCTCCTACGGGAGCCTGATGGGGGTGCTGGGCGGCAGCTTCTATCTTACGGTCGCCTTTTCCGCTATGGTGCTCTTGCGTGACCTTCCGCACGGGGGATATCTCTTCCTTTTGCCGTACGTCGGTGCGTGGGTGACCGATACCTTTGCCTATTTTACCGGGCGCCTCCTCGGCAAGCATAAGCTCGCCCCTGTGATCAGCCCGAAAAAGACGGTGGAGGGGAGCCTTGGCGGCATCGTGTTTGCCGTCGGCGTTTTCCTCCTCTACGGGCTCATCCTTGCCAATGCCGGCCTTACGCCGCGCTACCTCTCGCTTGGCCTTTGCGGCCTCCTCGTCTCGGTCGTTTCGCAGATCGGGGACCTGGCGCTCTCGGCCATCAAGCGCGAGTACGGCATCAAGGATTACGGTAAGCTCTTCCCGGGGCACGGCGGCGTCCTTGACCGCTTTGACTCGGTCATTGCGACCGCCCCTCTCATCCTCTTCCTGAGCCTTCTCGGGGAGGGGGTCGCCCTCTTTGTCTGACAGTTGAATGAATCCTCCCGGCTTGCCGCTCCCCCGTGGGCGGCAACCTTTGTCTCGCACAGCCGTGACGGCTGTCGAAAGGAGAAGCTATGGAAAGAAACAGATCTCTGGCCATCCTCGGCGCGACCGGCTCGATCGGCCGCCAGGCGATGGACGTTGCCGAGGAGCTCGGCCTGCGCGTCCCCCTGGTCGCGGCGCATCATGCGGTCGAGGCCCTCGAGGAGACGGCACGCCGCCTCTCTCCCCGCTATGCGGTCCTGACCGACGAGGCGGCCGCCCGTGACCTTGCCCTCCGCCTTGCCGATACACCGACCGAGGTGCTGGGGGGCGAGGGGGCGCTCCTTGAGGCGATCGCCGCCGCCGATGCCGACGTGTATCTGAACGCGATCCTCGGATGCGCAGGGCTCCTGCCCTCCCTGGCCGCCGTCAAGACGGGGCGGCGCCTCGCCTTAGCCAACAAGGAGTCGATGGTCGTGGCCGGTGAGATCGTGCATGCACGCGCCGCGGCGACGGGAGCCGAGATCCTGCCCGTGGACAGCGAGCACAGCGCCATCTTCCAGTCGCTGTCGGCCGGGCGCCCCTCGGAGGTCAAGCGCCTCCTCCTGACCGCCTCGGGCGGTCCCTTCCGCGGCTTTACGCGCGAGCGCCTCGGCACGGTCACCCGCCGCGAGACGCTCGCACATCCCACCTGGCAGATGGGGGCGAAGATCACGGTCGATTCGGCAACGCTTGCCAACAAGGGCTTTGAGGTCATTGAGGCGGTGCGCCTCTTTGACGTTGCCCCCGAGCAGATCGAGGTGGTGGTCCATCCCGAGAGTATAATCCATTCGGCGGTGGAATATATTGATACTACCGTCATTGCCGAGATGTCGATCCCCGATATGCGCAGCTGCATCCGCTACGCCATCACCTACCCCGAGAGGACGGCCGTCACCGCCCCCTCGCTCGACCTCTTTGCCCTCGGGCGGCTCACCTTTGAGCGGCCCGACCGCGAGGCCTTCCCCCTGCTGGGGCTGGCGTACGAGGCTGTCGGCCGGGGCGGTGCGGCCCCCGCGATCCTTAATGCCGCCGATGAGGTGGCGGTGGCCGCCTTCCTCCGTGACGAGATCGGCTTCCTTGCGATCGCCGAGGTCGTGACCGAGACGCTCGAGGCGATCGACCACCGCGAGACGACGCTTGACGGGATCTTAGCCAAGGACAGGGAAGCGCGCGCCGTTGCCGCCGACCGTGTCCTCCGCTACAAGAAAGGGTAATCCATGATCTTCCTCTATATCCTACTCGCGATCTTCGCCTTCGGGCTGATGATCACCATGCACGAATGCGGCCACTTCCTGACGGCGCGCCTCTTTGGCGTTACCGTCAAGGAGTTTTCCATCGGCATGGGGCCGCGTATTCTCTCGAAAACCTCGAAAAAGACAGGTATTGTTTACAAGCTGTGCCTGTTCCCGATCGGTGGCTATGTCAGCATGGCCGGGGAGGATGAGGTTTCGGACGATCCGAATGCGCTCAACAAAAAGCCGGCGTGGCAGCGCCTCATCGTGATGGCCACGGGAGGGGTGACGAACCTTGTCTTCGGCTTCCTTATGATGCTCCTTTGCGTTTCCCTTGTTGCCGGCACGAGCCTGACGACCCCCGTGATCGAGTCCTTCCCGACCCGACCCGACGGGAGCCTGATGCAGAGCTATACGGCCGGGCTCCGCGAGGGGGATGTTATCCTCAAGGTGGATAACCGCCGCGTGCGCATCGGCGCCCAGCTCGATTACGAGATCATGCGGCGCGGTATTGAGCCCGTGACCCTGACTATCGAGCGTGACGGGCAGGAGCTGACCTTTGAGAATTTCGTTTTTCCCACCTACGAGGAGGGAGGGCAGACCCTCGGCGGCCGTGACTTCTATCTGGCGACAGAGCCGGGCACGCTCGGCGCCGTCCTCCGCCACTCCCTCTTCCGCTCGACCATGACGGTGCGGATGGTGTGGGAGTCGCTCTTTGACCTGATCACGGGGCGTTTCACGATGGAGGCGATGTCGGGGCCTGTCGGCGTGACGAGCGTGATGGTCGAGACGGCCAAGACGGGGATCGAGAATTTCCTCTATCTTGTGGCGGTCATCAGCCTGAACCTCGGGGTCGTGAATCTCTTTCCGCTCCCCGCGCTTGACGGCGGCCGTATTCTCTTTCTGGCGATCGCCGCCATCATCCGCCGCCCGATCCCCGAGAAGATCGAGGGGGCGATCCATTTTGCCGGTATCCTTTTGCTCTTTGGCCTGATGATCTTTATCACGGGCAAGGACATTATGAAGCTGATCATGTAGGAGGACGTATGCAGGAGCTTGTAAAGCGGAGGAGCAGCCGCCGTGTCGCGGCGGGGGGCCTCCCGATCGGCGGTGATGCCCCGATCGCCGTGCAATCCATGACGAATACCGATCCCCACGACTTTGCCGCCTGCGCCCGTCAGGTCGCGGCTCTGGCAGACGCGGGGTGTGACCTTGTCCGCCTGACGGTACCCGACCGCCGGGCGGTGGGGGTCTTTCCCTATCTGCGCGAGCAGGGGATCACGGTCCCCCTTTGCGCCGATATCCATTTTGACTATACGCTGGCCCTCGAGTGCTGTGATGCAGGGGTGGACAAGATCCGCCTGAATCCCGGCAACATCGGGGGGCGCGAGCACGTCCGTGCTGTGGCGGCGGCCTGCCGCCGGCACGGCATCCCGATCCGCATTGGTGTTAACAGCGGCTCGCTTGAGCGCGAGATCCTGGCAAAGCACGGGGCCCCGACCGCCGCGGCGCTGGCGGAGAGCGCGCTCTATCATGCGCGCCTCCTTGAGGAGGTCGATTTCTATGATACCGTTCTTTCGGTCAAGGCCTCCTCGGTCCCGGCGATGATCGCGGCCAATCGCCTTTTGGCCGAAAGGACAAGCTATCCTCTCCATCTCGGTGTGACCGAGGCGGGGGACGAGCAGGCCGGGACGGTGAAGAGCGCTGTGGGGATCGGCACCCTGCTTGCCGAGGGGATCGGCGATACGGTGCGCGTGTCGCTGACGGCCGACCCCGTCCGCGAGGTGCACGCCGCCCGTGAGATCCTCGATGCGCTCGGGCTTTCGGCACGCCCGCGGATGAGGGTGGTCTCCTGCCCGACCTGCGGCCGCACGAAGATCGATCTTGTGGCGCTTTCGGCCGCCTTCCGCGAGGCGGTCCTTTCCGAGGGGCTGGCCGAGCTCCCCGTCACGGTGGCCCTGATGGGGTGCGTGGTCAACGGCCCCGGAGAGGCGCGCGAGGCCGACCTCGGCATTGCCGGGGGGCGAGGGGAGGCTGTCCTCTTTTCCCACGGCGAGATCGTGGCGAAGATCCCCGAGAGTGAGATCATCCCGGCGCTCATCGCACGCCTTCGTGACTATGCGAGGGACAATCATGATATGTCCGCGGCTTCGAGGTAAAAGGAATGACCGAACAAGAGATCTATCAGAGCACCATCGGTGAGCGCTACCGCCCCGAGGATGCGGTGCGCCGCCGCGTGCTTGACAGCGGCCGAGGGCAGACCCTGCGGTTCGCCACGCACACGCCGCCCCGCCTTGAGCTGAATATTACATACGAAAGACGGCAGGATCCGCAGATCCTGTATGCGATCGAGGACGATCTCTGCCGCCTTTGTGAGGCGTACTCCTTCCGCATCTTTCCCCACTATCCGCCGAGCGAGTTCTCGGTGGCGGTGATGGGGGAGATCTTTGACGAGGCGGCCAAGATCGGCGCGGTTGCCAACGGCTTCTTCTATGAGGCGACCTCGCACGATGACGGAGAGACCGTCACGGTCGAGATCCCCTTCCTTGCCGCCGGGGTCGAGCTTGTCCGGAAGACGGCCGCGCTGCTTTCGGCGATCCTTTTGAACCGCTATAACGTACAGCGCCGTGTGGTCATTGCCTCGAGCGAGAATGCCGAGGAAAAGCTGCGCGAGCGGAGAGCCGCCCGCGAGGCCGAGGCACGCCGCCGCCACGAGGAGCAGGAGCGCGCCGCCGCCGAGGCCGAGGCGCGCCGCCGTGAGAGCCTGCCGCCCGGAGAGAACCCCGACTATGCCCATGCCGTCAGTCTGACGGTTGCCGAGGCCGAGGTCGAATGCACGGACGATGCGATCCTGACCGTCGGCCCCTCGCGCTTTGATATTTCCGCACCCGAGGCGGTGCTCGGCCGTCCCTTTACGCCGAGTGGTGCCATCCCGATCGCGAAGGCACAGACCACCGAGGGGGCGGTCACGATCCTTGGCGAGGTCTTCTCGACCGAGCTCCGCGAGAGCCGCTCGGGCGAGCGCATTACGGTGATCATCGGGATCACCGACGGTACCTCCTCGGTGTATCTGCGCCGCGGCTTTGACGCCGAGGCCGCCGCCTTTGCCAAGGACATCAAAAAGGGCGCGGTGCTTGCCGTGCGAGGCAAGATGTACCGCGAGCAGTACATGAACAACGAGTCGGTCTGCGCGCCTTCAGCCATCGTGAAGGTCAAGCGCCTTCTGCGCACCGACGACGAGGCAGAGAAGCGCGTGGAGCTCCATCTGCACACCAATATGTCCTCAATGGACGCCCTGACCCGCCCCGATGAGATCGTGGCGGCGGCCAAGCGCTGGGGGCACACCGCCATCGGCATCACCGACCACGGCACGGTCCAGGCCTTCCCCGAGGTGATGCTCGAGGTCGAGAAGAAGTATCCCGAGCTGAAGGTGCTCTACGGCACCGAGGCCTATTTTGTCAATGACACGGTGGCCGCCCTCTACGGCGAGCACGACGGGCCCCTCAAGGGCGAGACGGTCGTTTTCGACATTGAGACCACGGGCCTCTCTGTCGCCACCTGCCGCATCACCGAGATCGGTGCTGTGAAGATCCGTGACGGCGAGGTGCTGGAGGTCTTCAACACCTTTGTCAATCCCGAGATCCCGATCCCGCCCTTCATCAGCGAAAAAACGCACATCACCGACGATATGGTGAAGGATGCCCCCAAGATCGCCGAGGCTTTGCAAAGTTTTCTTTGCTTTATCGGAGACGCGCCCCTTGTCGCGCACAACGCGAACTTTGACGTTGGCTTTATCCGTGCGGCGGCCGAGGAGTGCGGCTACCCCTTCAAGAATCCCTATCTCGATACGCTCGCACTCTCGCGCTATCTGAACCCGAAGCTCCCGAAGCATACCCTTGACGCTGTGGCGAAGCATTATAAGCTCGGTGACTTCAACCATCACCGTGCCTCGGACGATGCCGAGATGCTGGCGCGCATCTATTTCTGTATGCTGGAGCATCTTGAGGAGGACGGGATCCACACCTTCCGCGAGGTGACCGAGGCGATGAGCGAGGCGACCGACCCGCTCCGCCTGCGCCCCTATCACATGATCATCTACGCGAAGAACGCCGAGGGGCTCAAGAATCTATACAAGCTGGTCTCCTACGGCTATCTCAAGTGCTTCCACCGTACGCCGCGCATCCCGAAGAGTGTCCTTGACGAGCACCGCGAGGGGCTGATCCTCGGCTCGGCGTGCGAGGCGGGCGAGCTCTTCCGCGCTCTGCTTGACAATCGCTCGGAGGATGACATCCGTGCGATCGTTGAATATTACGATTACCTTGAGATCCAGCCCATCTGCAACAACCGCTTCCTGATCGCCGAGGGCAAGGTGCCGGACGAGGATGCGCTCCGCAACCTCAACCGCAGGATCGTGGCGCTCGGCCGCCGGTACGGTCGCCCTGTGGTGGCGACCTGTGACGCGCACTTCCTCAATAAGGAGGACGAGATCTACCGTAAGATCCTGATGGCGGGCATGAAGTTCTCCGATGCCGACCGCGATGTGGGGCTCTATCTGCGCACAACGCGCGAGATGCTCGACGAATTTGCCTATCTCGGGGAAGAGACGGCGCGCGAGGTGGTCATTGAAAACACGCAGAAGATCGCCGCCATGATCGAGCCCCTCCGCCCGATCCCGAAGGGGAACTACCCTCCGCACATGGAGGGGGCCGAGGAGGATCTCCAGCGGCTTTGCTGGGATCGCGCGCACGACTGGTACGGCGATCCCTTGCCCGAGCTTGTCAAGAATCGTCTTGACAAGGAGCTGACCTCGATCATCAAAAACGGCTTTGCCGTTCTTTACATGATCGCGCAGAAGCTTGTCTTCTTCAGCGAGAGCCAGGGGTATCTCGTCGGCTCGCGAGGGTCGGTCGGCTCGTCCTTTGTTGCCAGCATGGCGGGTATCTCGGAGGTCAACCCTCTCCCGCCGCATTACCGCTGCCCGAGGTGCCGCCATTCCGAGTTCATCACCGACGGGAGCGTCGGCTCGGGCTTTGACCTGCCCGATAAGGACTGCCCCGACTGCGGCACGCTGATGATCGCCGACGGGCACGACATCCCCTTTGAGACCTTCCTCGGCTTCTATGGCGACAAGTCCCCCGATATCGATCTGAACTTCTCGGGCGATGTGCAGGGGCGCGTGCATAAGTACACCGAGGAGCTGTTCGGTGAGGGAAACGTTTATCGCGCCGGTACCATCGGTACTCTGGCCGATAAGACGGCCTACGGGTACATTATGAAGTACCTCGAGGAGCGGAAGATCTCGCTCCCGCGTGCCGAGATCGATGCGATGGTCGCCCGCTGTGTGGGCATCAAGCGCACGACGGGGCAGCATCCCGGCGGCATCATCGTTATCCCGCGCGACCGTGACGTGTACGACTTCACGCCCATACAGCATCCGGCCGACGACCCGAGCTCGGATATCATCACGACACACTTCCAGTTCTCGTATCTGCACGATACCATCCTGAAGCTGGACGAGCTCGGACACGATATGCCGACCAAGTACAAGATGCTCGAGCGCTATACGAACACGAGCGTCCTTGATGTGAAGATGAATGACCCTGCCGTGTACAAGCTCTTTACCTCGATGGAGCCGCTCGGCGTCAGCGGAGAAGCGGTCGGCTGTCAGGTCGGCACGCTGGGGCTCCCCGAGATGGGCACGCGCTTCATTCAGCAGGTGCTTGTGGATGCCCAGCCGAAGAACTTTGCCGACCTTATGCAGATCTCCGGTCTGACGCACGGCACCGACGTGTGGCTCGGCAATGCGCAGGACCTCATCAAGGCGGGGATCTGCGACATTTCCGAGGTCGTTGGGACCCGTGACGGCATCATGCTGTATCTTATCCGTCACGGGCTCGAAAACGGTACGGCCTTCAAGATCATGGAGGACGTGCGTAAGGGCAAGGGGCTGAAGCCCGAGTACGAGGCCGATATGCTGGCCCACGGCGTTCCCGAGTGGTACATCGGCTCGTGCAAGAAGATCAAATACATGTTCCCGAAGGCGCACGCCGCGGCCTACGTCATGTCGGCGATCCGCCTTGCCTGGTACAAGATCTATCGCCCGATGGAGTTCTATGCCGCTTATCTTTCGGTGGCGCCCAACGGCTTTGA
The DNA here is from genome assembly GCA_045532575.1 of Eubacteriales bacterium. Classification (GTDB taxonomy): domain Bacteria; phylum Bacillota; class Clostridia; order Oscillospirales; family CAG-272; genus UBA1740. Next base: position 14,906 of record JAZSGE010000036.1, read on the forward strand.
TGCCGTGGTCGTCGGCGGTGGGATCTCCTCGGTCAGCAAAAAGATCGACGAGATCGCCGAAAAGGAGAAGACCAAGGAGGCGACCCCCAACGACGAGGCCCAGCACGCGGTCCTTCTCCTCGTGCGCGAGGCGCTGCTCCGTGGGGTCAAGTTCCTCCCGGTCGATCTTTATAAGTCGGATTCAAAATACTTCTTGCCCGAGGAGGGGGGCATCCGGATGCCCTTCTCATCGCTTGGCGGCCTCGGCGACACCGCCGCCGCCAAGATCGTTGAGGTGAGAGAGGGCGGCGAGATCTATTCGATCGACGAATTGCGCCGCAAGGCCGGCCTTTCAAAGACCATCATCGAGCTCCTCCGCGAGCAGGGGGTCTTGCGCGGTCTTTCCGAGACCGAGCAGTTCTCCTTCTTCTAAAAAGCGCTACATAGCGCAGTTTTTGGGGAGAATGTAAACCAAACCTTTCAATTCAAGAGTAACATGAGGAGTAAGAGGAAGGGAAGATAGTCGTCCTCGCATCCGTCGGCGAGGAGGAGAACGGCGACAAGGAGAAGCAAAAGGTCGCCGCCGTCCTCTCCGGGGTGCAGGAGGCCGCGCAGGAAGGAAAAGATCCCCTCGCTCCCGCGGTCGCCGCGGCGGCGGTTCTCCCCGTGGCAGTCCTCACGGGGGTGGTCCTCCCGGGAGCGGTTCTCCCCGTGGCAGTCCTCTCGGGGGCGGTTCTCCCCGTGGCGGTCCTCTCGGGGGTGGTCCTCTCGGGGGCTTTCGGGGCGGCATTCGTCGTCGCCCGGGGGGCGCTTGGGCGGCTCATGCTCTCTTTCTCTTGGTCTTTCCTTGGGCGAAGGCTCGCACGCCTCGCGGCCGCCGTCCTTTTGGGGCGTTTTTTCGCCGTGGGGGCGGTCGCGGTCTCCTTGGGGCGGAGGGCCGCCGTGGAGGCGGTCGCGGTCTCTTTGGGTCGGGCCTTCGCCGTAGGGGCGGTCGGCTTCCTTCCGG
>JAZSGE010000115.1:0-7279 GCA_045532575.1 Eubacteriales bacterium
CACTTGCCCGAATGGGCAAATTTCGTTGGGGCACCTGCGATAAAGCAGGTGCCCCGAGGGTGGCTTTTTTAATTTAAGGGATCGAGGGGGCGTTTATTCCGGCAGGATCAGTCCGTAGCCGCCGTCGCGGCGGCGGTAGACGACGCCGGTCTTGCCGGTCTCGGCATCCAGGAAGACATAGAAGAGGTGCTCCGAAAGGTTCATCTGGAGGATGGCCTCCTCGGGGGTCATCGGCTTTAAGGGGAAGGACTTCTCACGCAGGATGAGCGGCTCCTCCTCGGGGAGGTCGGGCTCCTCGCCTGCCGTGCGGAGGAAGGCGCCCTCGCGGATCCGCTTTTCAAGGCGGGATTTGTTCTTGCGCATCTGCCCCTCGAGGGTGTCGACCGCGCGCTCGAGCGCCGTCCTGAAGCTGTCGGCCTCCTCCTCACTCCGGAAGAGGGTGCCGTTATATGTGATGGTGATCTCGACGATCTTCCGGTTGCGCCGCGTGCGGAAGGTGACGTAGGCGACGGTGTCCTCTCCAAAATAGCGATCGAATTTCGCAAGCTTTTTCTCGGTCAGCTCGCGCAGGCTGTCACGGAGGGTGATCTGTCGTGCGATCATTGTGATCTTCATACATGGTACCGCCTTTTCTTGGATTTTGCAGGGCAAAGACGCCTTCCGGGGGAGGTCGCTCCCCCTGCTACCTTTAGTATAGCAGAAATATGGGTCAAAATAAATAGTTTTTTCTGAATTTTTATAATTTTTTTGTTATAAGTTCACAAATTAAAACAAACCTCGGAGAGGACAAAAAGGGATATACTGCGAAAAACAGTATATCCCCTTTTTGTTTGGGGTTATGCCTTACTGCGAAGCCCCGTGTGCTTTAATGCCCGAGGAGGCGGTAGAGCCGACGGCGGAGGGCGCGGCGCGCGGCGTAGGCGCGCTGGCCGAAGGAGCGGGGGTCGATCGGGCGGTCACCGCGGTAGATGCGCGCAACACGGGCGAGGACGGCCTCGGGCGGGAAGGGCCCCTCGGTGGTCGTCAGGGCGTCGCCGCAGAGGGTGATCCCCTCCTCCCTGACGGCGATGGCGCGATGGAGGAGAAAGCCGTGCTCGGCACGGACGAGGAGGATGTCGCCGCGGCGGATGCCGTCGGGACGGGAAAGGAGCACCGAGTCGATCCCCTCGCGGAGGAGGGGGAGCATCGAGCGCCCCGAGGGATAGAGGCGGAAATACCCGCCGACGGCAAAGGCCGCCTCCATCAGGGGGAGGAGATCCTCGGTCCTTTGCTTCTCAGTCAAGGAGCTTCGCCTCCCGGAGGCCCCCGAGGAAGGCGGCGACGTCACGTGCCGCGACCTCGGCGGTCACGTCATACTTCGCAACGAGGGCGGCGATGAGCGCCTCCTCGTCGGTATCGGTCTCGAGCAGGGCAAAGAGGGTGGCGGCGGTGGGGTTCAGACGGATCATCGAGCCGATGCCTGCCGCCTCCTTGGTGACGGCCACGGCGTAGACGTCATCCCCCACGGTCTCGAGGATAAAGCCGGGCTTACGTTTCATTCTTCGGTCTCCTTTTGAAAGAGAGTGTGATAGGCTAGGGCTGCTGCGCTCACGTCCTTGGTGCAGGTGAGGCGATAGAGGGCAACGCGCGAAAGCAGATCGGAAAGCAGGGGCAAAAGAAGGGCAAGGCCGCGCTCGTCCTGTGGGGGGAGGGTGGCGGTATACAGCAGAGGGAAGGCCTCGGAGGGGGTGAGGGGGGTGATCTCGTTCCGCTCACCGCGCTCAAGGAAGAGGATAGCCCCGAGGGGCACCGAGGTGGTCTCGTGCCAGCCCTCCTTCCCGTGGAAGGGCGAGTCATAGGCAAGGAAGGCGCCGTCCGTGCGGCGCAGGAGGGGCTTGTCACCGTTGACGATGTGACAGCGCTCGCCGAGGAGGGCGCGCCAATTCTTTGCATGGGTCGATTTCCCGACTCCGCTCGGCGCGGTCACGGCGATGCCGACCCCATCGACCGCAAGGCATGCGGCGTGCAGGAAAAAGCCGCCAAAGGCCGGCAGGGCGAGGCAGAATTTGCGGAAGAGGGCCAGGGCCTCGAGCAATCCCAGCGGAGCGCCGCGGTTCTTGCCCGTATCCTCGGCAAGGATCTCCTCGTCGCTGACAGCGAGGGTAAGCGCAGGGGTCGCACCGCTCGGAGGATAGGCAGCCACAAGGTGGGATAGGTAAGGGTAGCGCGCTCGGAAGGCAACGTCTATCCCCGCAAGGCAGCAGGTGGTCATTTCAGCCTCCAATGTGAAAAAGGCAGACCGCACGGCCTGCCTTTTACGTAGTTACGAAATCCCGCCTTCGGGACCCCAGCCGGACGGAACACGATCGGCGGGTGCGGGAGCGGTGGTGGTGGAAGGATTTCTCGGAGGCTGCTGCGCCGTCGTCGTGGTGGTATCGTCACCGCCGCCGCCAAAGAGGCTACAGGAGGTGAACGAGAAGAGGAGCGTAGCAAGCATCGCCACGAGAAGGACAAGAACCAAGAGCTTCGTTTTCATATGTATTCTCCCATCATTGGTCTAATATTCGGCATCCTTATTATAACATCCGCGCTCCCCGTTTGTCAATAGTTTTTTCTTTAAAGAATGAACTCTATTATATATACATAAAAAAGGACCCCGCGAATTGTGAAAGTTGTAAAAAGGTAGGGGCCATTCCCCCGAAATCCCGTTGACATTCGCTAAGGATTGCGGTATACTTTATTTTAGAATATTTTGTAGAGAAAAGAGGAAGACCATGGCAAGAATCCAATGGAAGGGCAGTGCGCTCTTGTCTCCCGTGCCGGCGGCGCTGGTCACGTCGGGGAGTGGTGATGAGGCCAACGTAATGACGGCCGCCTGGTGCGGCATCACCTGCACTCAGCCCCCGGTGACCTACGTTTCGATCCGCCCTGAGCGGCATTCGTACGGGCTCATCAAGGAGGGCGGCGAGTTCGTCCTGCATCTGACGACCGAGGCCCTGTGCCGCGCCACCGACGGCTGCGGTGTATACACCGGGGCAAAGGTCAACAAATTCGAGAAATACGGGCTGACGCGCCTCCCCTCGACGTGCGTAGCACCGCCGACCATCGAGGAGGCACCTGTGGCGCTTGAGTGCCGTGTGCGGGATATCATTCCCCTCGGCACGCACGATATGTTCCTCGCCGACATTGTCGCTGTGACCGTGCGCGAGGAGCTGCTCGATGCCTCGGGCCGCCTTTGCCTTGAGAGGGCGGGGCTTGTTGCCTATGCACACGGCGCCTACTTTAGCCTCGGGAAGAAGCTCGGAGGCTTTGGCTATTCGGTGAAGAAGGCCGGAAGGGGAAGGAGATAACGGGATGCTCAAGCGCTTTATCGTCTATTACAAGCCTCATCTCCGTTTATTCATCCTCGATATGCTGGCGGCCCTTCTCTTTGCCGCCTGCAACCTCGTTTACCCCACCTTCTCGCGGAGCATCATCAACGACTTCATTCCGAACGAGAATCTCCGCATGATCGGGGTCTACGCCGCCATCATCCTCGGCATCTATCTTATCAAGTGCGGTCTCAATTACTTTATGAGCCGCTACGGCCACTACGTCGGCGCGCGGATGCAGGCCGATATGCGGCGCGACCTCTTCCACCATATGGAGCGCCTGCCCTGCACCTTCTTTGATAACAATAAGACGGGCGACCTGATGTCGCGCATGACGAATGACCTCTTTAACGTCGTTGAGCTGGCACACCACGGTCCCGAGGACCTCCTTGTGTCGGTGCTTCAGCTTGTCGGTGCGTGCATCCTGATGGCCATCATCGACCCCCTCCTGACCCTCATCTGCTTCGCCTTTGTGCCCTTTATGATCCTGTTTGCCGTCTTGAAGCGCAAGAAGATGAAGTCGGCCTTCAAGCGGAGCCGCGAGGAGACCGCCGAGATCAATGCGGGGCTTGAGAACAGCATCTCGGGCATCCGCGTCAGCAAGGCCTACAACTCGATCGAGACCGAGGAGGCGAACTTCGGCAGGGCCAACCGCCGCCTGCTCGAGTCGCGCTACGGCGCGTACAGCGCGATGGCCGAGTACCATGCGGGGCTCGCTCTTTGCACCGATATCCTCAACATCGTGGTGCTGGTGGCCGGGGCGCTCTTTGCCGCCGGTGACCGCATTGACTACGGGGACCTGGTCGCTTTTCTCCTTTATGTAAACATATTTTTACAGCCGATCACCAAGCTCGTCAACTTTGTGGAGCAGCTGCAGGACGGCATGACCGGCTTTGCGCGCTTTTTGGCGATCATGGATACGCCGCCCGAGGAGGACGAGCCCGGCGCCATCGAGCTTTGCAACGTCCGCGGTGAGATCGAATTCCGTGATGTGACCTTCGGCTACGGTGAGCGTGACATCCTGAAGAACGTTTCGGTGACGATCGAGGCAGGGAAGACCCTGGCGCTCGTCGGCCCGTCGGGCGGAGGGAAGACCACCTTCTGCCACCTTCTGCCGCGCTTTTACGAGCTTGTGGGCGGTGAGATCCTTGTGGACGGGAAGGAGATCCGCTCGCTGACCCTCGAGTCGCTCCGCCGCTCGATCGGGATCGTGGCGCAGGACGTGTTCCTCTTCAATGCCGACATTGCCGATAACATCCGCTACGGCAAGCCCGATGCCACCGACGAGGAGGTGCGCGCCGCCGCCCGCCTTGCCGATATCGACGACTACGCCATGTCGCTCCCCGAGGGCTACCACACGATCGTCGGTGAGCGCGGGGTCAAGCTGTCGGGCGGACAGAAGCAGCGCATTGCGATCGCCCGCGCCTTCCTGAAGGATCCGCCCATCCTGATCCTTGACGAGGCGACGAGCGCCCTTGATAACGTGACCGAGCGCATGATCCAGGAGAGCCTGCGGAAGCTCTCGAACGGCCGCACCGTGATCGTGGTGGCGCACCGCCTTTCGACCGTCCGCCGTGCCGACGAGATCCTGTATATTGATACTGAAGGCATCCGCGAGCGCGGCACCCACGAGGAGCTGATGGCAAAGGGAGGGCTGTATGCCTCTCTTTCGCTGAATGCTTCGGACGAGGAATAAGGGGCGAAGGCAATTTTCTGACTCCCGAAAAATGAAGTGCGCAAAACAAGGCACCCGGCGTAAGCGAGGTGCCTTTTTGCATTTTCCGACCGACGGGTCGGGGGGAGTCAAGGAGGCTTTGCCAAGGTTTGTTTGCAAAAATCGGGGGCGTGAAAAAGTACACAAAAAGGCGGCGAAAAAATTGTTACTTTTTTAGTAGAAACCCTCTTGACAAGACACAAGATATAGGTTACAATGAAATACGCCGACACAATATCTTGTGTTTTTGGCAAAGAATAGCAAAAAGACGGAAAACCCCTTATTTTCCGCCGAAAGGAGAGGGAAATGCGCCTTGGCGGCCTTGCGAAGATGACGCTCTTAGACTTCCCGGGGCGGGTGGCGGCTACCGTCTTCACCGCCGGCTGCGGGATGCGCTGTCCCTTCTGCCATAATGCCTCTTTGGTGACTCATATCGAGGAGGAGCTGCCCTTGACGGAGTTTTTCTCCTTTTTAAAAAAGAGGCGGGGCCTGCTTGACGGCGTGTGCATCACGGGGGGCGAGCCCCTGCTCCAGCCCGACATTGCCGATTTTATCAGAGAGATCCGCGCTCTCGGCTATGCCGTGAAGCTCGACACAAACGGGATGCATCCCGATGCGCTTGCAGCCCTCCTTGACGAGGGGCTCCTCGATTACGTGGCGATGGACATCAAGAACAGCCGTGACAAGTACGCGAAAACGGCGGGGCTCGCGGCGATGCCCGCGGGGGTTCCCGAAAGCGTGCGCCTTCTGCTTTCGGGGCGTGTGCCGTACGAATTCCGCACGACGGTGGTCGATGAGCTCCACGAGCCCTCCGACTTTGCGGCGATCGGGGAATGGATCCGCGGTGCCGAGCGCTATTTCCTCCAGTGCTTCAAGGATTCGGGGGATCTTATCGGTGAGGGCTTCACGCCCCCCTCAAAGGAAAAGCTCGCGGCCTGCCTTGCGGCTGTGCGCCCCTTCGTGCCGGCGGCGGTCCTGCGCGGCGTTGATATAGGATAATAGAAATAAAAAATAAATGATTCTATCAAAAGGAGAATGACGATGTATCAGGTACAAAAGAGAGACGGAAAGGTTATCGACTTTTCGCTTGACAAGATCACCAAGGCCATTACGATGGCATTCGAGGCGCAGGAAAAGGACTACCATCCTGCCGTCATCGACTTCTTAGCCCTCAAGGTCACGGCCGACTTTGAGCCGAAGGTCAAGGAGGGCCTCATTGCGGTCGAGGACATCCAGGACTCGGTCGAGAACGTGCTGGTCCAGGGCGGCTACGCCGATGTGGCGAAGGCCTACATCCTTTACCGCCGCCAGCGTGCCAAGCTCCGTGAGGTCAAGAACACGGCGCTTGACTATGCTTCGCTGGTTGACGGCTACCTCAAGATCAACGACTGGCGCGTGAAGGAGAACTCCACCGTGACCTACTCGGTCGGTGGTCTGATCCTCTCGAACTCGGGCGCCATCACGGCGAACTACTGGCTCTCCGAGATCTACGATGACGAGATCGCCAACGCCCACAGAAATGCCGACATCCACCTGCACGACCTCTCGATGCTGACCGGCTACTGCGCCGGCTGGTCGCTGAAGCAGCTGATCCAGGAGGGCCTTGGCGGCGTTCCCGGTAAGATCACCTCGGCTCCTGCCAAGCACTTGGTATCTCTGTGTAACCAGATGGTCAACTTCCTGGGTATCATGCAGAACGAGTGGGCAGGCGCTCAGGCCTTCTCCTCCTTCGACACCTACCTGGCCCCCTTCGTCAAGGTGGACAACCTCACCTACGACCAGGTCAAGAAGTGCGTGGAGTCCTTCATCTACGGCGTCAACACCCCCTCCCGCTGGGGTACCCAGGCTCCCTTCTCCAACATTACCCTGGACTGGACGGTTCCCAATGACCTGGCCGAGCTCAACGCCATCGTGGGCGGTAAGGAGATGGACTTCAAGTACAAGGACTGTAAGAAAGAGATGGACATGGTCAACAAGGCCTTCATCGAGACCATGATCGAGGGCGACGCCAACGGCCGCGGCTTCCAGTATCCCATTCCCACCTACTCCATCACCCGTGACTTCGACTGGTCCGAGACCGAGAACAATAAGCTCCTCTTCGAGATGACCGCCAAGTACGGTACCCCCTACTTCTCCAACTACATCAACAGCGACATGGCTCCCTCCGACGTTCGTTCCATGTGCTGCCGTCTGCGTCTCGACCTGCGTGAGCTCC
>JAZSGE010000063.1:0-4962 GCA_045532575.1 Eubacteriales bacterium
GCTTTTCTTTATAGGAGGGCCTCGTCATAGACGGCGCGGACACCGCCGATGAAGCGCGGGCGCGTGCGGGCGGCGACGATCGTTGCTTCTCCAATACGGTTCTGCGTAAGCCTGAGGGGAACGGCGACCCTCTTCAGGTGCATGCCGATCAGCGTCAGGCCGATGTCGAGGCCGGCATCGGCGCGGATCTCCTCAAGGACGACCGGCCGACGGAAGGCGGCGTAGGCCGCCGCGGCGAGCGAGCCGCCCGCCTTGGGCTGCGGCACGGCATTGACGGCCTCGGCCGTGGGGACGGCCTCCCTCTCGGTGACGATGGCGCGGTTGAGGTGCTCACAGCACTGGACGGCGAGGTAAAGGCCGCGCTCCCCCGTGACCTCGAGGAGGGCGCGGAGGATCTCGGCGGCGACCTCGGGGCTTGAGCCCGTCCCGATGCGCGCCCCGATGACCTCGCTCGTCGAGCAGCCGACAACGAGGATGGCGCCGGGCGAAAGTGCCGCCTTATCGCAAAGCTCACGGGCGGCGGCGAGGGTCTCTTCATAGATCGACATCAGTCTGCCTCCTTTTGTTTTACATCGGCCGACTCGCGGCGCTCGGGGATCAGGAACATAAAGACGAGGGACGAGGCAAGGAGCATCATGGGATAATAGAGATGCCCGATGATAGAGAAGGCACCGATCTCATGCCCGAAGGCCGAGGTGACCGAGAGGGCAACGAGGATCTGGGCGCCGTAGGGCAAAAAGCCCTGGAAGATGCAGGAGAAGGTATCGAGGAGCGAGGCGGTCTTGCGCCTTGAGATGCCGTAATCGGCGGCCATCTCGGCGGCGATCGGGTTCGCCATCACGATGGCGACGGTGTTGTTGGCGGTGGCGATGTCCATCGCGCCGACGAGGAGCCCGATGCCGAGCTGCCCGGCGCGCTTCCCACGGAAGAGGCGGCGGACGAGGGCGAGGAGCGCGTCAAAGCCTCCTGCCTCGCGCACAAGGGCGCAGAGGGCGGCGACAAGGATGGCGACCATCGAGGTCTCGAACATCCCGGAGGCGCCCTTGCCCATGCTTTCCATAAGCGAGGGGAAATTGACGGCACCGGTCGCCAGCATGATGATGCTCCCCGACACGATCCCGATCATCAGGGTCAAAAAGACATGAACGCCGACGATGCCGGCGATCAGCACGAGCACGTAGGGGAGGATCTCGAGGAGGTGGTAGTCCCCGACCACACGGCTCTCGATATCGGCGCGGAGCGAAAGGATCAGAATAAGCAAAAGAGATACGATGGCGGCCGGGAGGACGATCGCGAAGTTCGTCCTGAACTTGTCCTTCATGCGGCAGCCCTGCCCCTGGCAGGCCGCGATCGTGGTATCCGAGACGAAGGAGAGGTTATCCCCGAACATGGCGCCGCCGACCACGGTGCCGACACACAGCGCAAGCGGAAAGCCCGAGGTATCCGAGATCGCCACGGCGATCGGGGTGATGAGCGTGATCGTGCCGACCGAGGTGCCCATCGCGGTTGAGACAAAGCAGCTGACGAGGAAGATCACGCAGACGGCAAGGCGCGGCGGCGTGAAGGAGAGAACGAAGTAGGCAACGCTCTCGGCGCTCCCACGCCCGACAACACCGACGAAGATACCGGCAAGCAGGAAGATAAGGAGCATCGTGATGATGTTCTTATCCCCGACACCCTCGCCCATCAGGGCGAGCTTTTTATCAAGCGAGAGGCTACGATTCTGTAGGCACGCCACAAGGATCGCCACGAGGAAGGCCACAACGACGGGCACGCTGTAAAAGCCCATCGGGATTTTTAAGATATACTCAAAGGTGATGCCGAGCGAAAGGTAAAAGACGACGAAAACGCCGATGGGCAAAAGCCCGAGAAGCTGTCTTTTGTTCATATCAAAGTCCTAAGAGGCGCATGGCGTTCTCATGCGTGATCCGGTTATAGGCGGCGGACGAGATCAGCCCCTTCGCCTTCCACTCCTTGAGGGTATCAATGAGCGGAACGGGCATCCCGGGGAAGCAGCAATCGGTGCCGAAATACATCCTATCGGAGAACTCGCGGACAAAGGCCTCGGTATAGGAGAGGTCGCGCGTTAGGGCGTTGTAGGCCGTGCCGTCCGAGAGGTCGCAGTGCAGGTTCGGGTAGCGGCGGAGGAGCTTGGCGACCACGCCCTCCTCGCGGATCGGCTGTCCCGCGTTCGGCAGGCGGCCGAGCTGCCCACCCGCAAAGCGGTAGGGGGCGCCCTTCTCACCGGGGGTCTCGAGGCGGGCGATCTCGCCCCAGAAGATCGGGCCGTGGCCGAAGAAGATAAGCTTCGGGAAGCGGCGGAGCGAAAGCTCAAGCTGAGGGAGGCCGGGGTCATCGTAAAGGCCGAAGTCGCCGTCCGTCTGATCCGAGCCGTCGGTCGTGACGGGGAGGCCGGCCTTCTCGCACGCGCGGAAGAGGTTCTGCACCTTCGGGTCGTCGGTGCGCATGTTCGGCATGACCTCGCCAACGCCGCGACAGCCGCGCTCCTTGTAGTACTCGATGTAATCCTCGAGCGGCGAGAAGGGGGAATTCCAGCCGGTGCGCGGATCGACATTGCAGAAGGGGATGATGCGCTCGGGGTATTCCTCGGCCATATCGAGGACGTCCTCGTTGGTCTGCGGGAAGTAGATCTCGGGGCTGACGATCGGGAGGACAACGCTCTTGTCGATGCCGAGGCGGTCCTGCTCACGGAGGAGCTCGGGGAGGGTGCAGAAGGGCACGACAAGCGGCTTTTTGCGGTAGGCGTGGGTGTGAATATCGATCAGCATAGAGGGACTCTCCTTCTTTTTTTCTTAATGATACACGAAACCGCTCAAAAAAGCAAGAGAAAACGGAAAATCCCCCGTAAAACGGGGGATGTGTATTATTCGTTGACCACCTTCATAAGCACGGAGGCATAAAGCGGGAGCTTGAGGGTCACGGTGTGGGTATCCCCCGCGATCGGCTCCTTCCGGCAGAGGTCGGCGTTGTACCTCTCGTCAAGCAGATAGATCTCGAGGTGTGCCCCCGCGGGAAGATGCTTCATTTCGACCGTGACGGTCTTCGCGGGCAAGTGATCGTCGTCGTTGTAATAGGTGAGCATCACGGCCTGCCCGTCGCCCGTAGCGGCGGCGGCGTAGAGATCCTCGTCATCCGACGAAACGGCGACCGCCGTGCCGAGGGTATAGAGCCGGTTGAACATATAAAAGGGGTAGTAGCCCTTCAGCCTATCCGAGACCATATCGGTCGAGAACAAGCAGTTCCAAGCGCTCGGACGGGCGTCGTAGTACATCAGCATATCGACGGGCTCGTACTGGCTCATCAGCATCGTGGCGGCGACAAAGGCGGCGCCCTTCAGGCTCTTGATGGTGCGGAGCGACTGTACAAAGCCGTCGCCGTCCCAGGCCTTGACGTAGTTCCACTCGTTGAGGATGCTTTCGACGCCGGTATGACCCCAGCGGTCGATGAACTCCTTGGCGAGGTGGATGGCCGCCTTCATCTTGGGGATATCGGCGCCGTAGCAATGCCAGGAGAAGAAGTCGGGGCGCAGGTCGCCAAGTGCCTCAAAATAGCCGTCGACCCACGTACCGCGGTGAAAGAGGGTGTTGACGGCAGGGCCGCCGATCTTCAGGTGCGGGAACTTCTCCTTCAGGTGAGTGAACGCCACGCGGAAAAACTCGTAGAACTCGGCGGCCGTACCGCCCCAGGAGCATTTCTTCTCGGGGGCGGCGTCGTCCTCCTCCGAGCTTGCCTCGTTCCAGATCTCCCAGTATTCGATCCCCATATGCATCCCGTCGGCCCAGCCCTCGTTATAGTGCTTGATGATATGCTCGCAGACGATCGCCCACTTCTTGAAGTCCTTCGGCGGAAGGGTGATGTACTTCTTGACCTCATGCTCGATGCGCGTGCCGTGACGGTAGAAGGGCTTGACCCCGGCCGCCTCGTGGACCTTCATATAATAGTCGGTGCAGGCAAAATCGTAGGAGGCAGGATCGTACGGATCGGCATCAAAGTCGGTGAAGATGAAGTTAACGTCAACGGTATGATTGCCGCCGTACGAGGAGCAGAAGGAAGCATCGTGGTTACGGGCGTAGGGAATGCCCGCCTCAATAAAAGCATCGAGATTCGAGATGCGCTGGTGAACGCTGAATTTATGAACAGGGCCGTTATTGACGGCGTGCATCGGCTTGATTTTGCCGGTAGTCTTCGCAAAATCGACAGTGATGGTGCTCATCGGCTTACTCCTTATATGAGATATTACTTCAATGGTACCATCCTGAAAAGAAAAAAGCAATAGCTTTTTCAACGAAAGGTTTTCGAGAAACCGCCTTTACACGGGGGGCTGTGTGTGTTATAATGAAAGAAAAACCACGGGATATCCTATGAAAGATCTGATAACGACGACAAAAAACGCCCTCCAACGCCACGCCGAGGTCTATCCCTTGGCCGAGCCGCGCGATCTTTTGAAATTCCTGCATCAGGCAAGCTACGGCTGTGGGCATATCGTCGCCTCGCGCGAGGCGGCAACCGCCGGCATCCTGCGCGAGCGTGAGGAGATCGGGGCTGCCCCCACCGACGGGTGTCGCCCGTCGCTTGGCGGCGGCTTTTTCCGCCTGCCGCTCTCCGCCCTTGACGATGGGCTTGCCCCCGCGACCCTCGGGGCGCTTCTCGCCCTGTCGGCCGAAGCCCCGTGCGACGGGGCCGAGGGGCTCGGCGCACGCCTCGCCGTGGCGCGCAAGATGGCCGCGGAGGGGGCGTTCGGCTTCACGGCCGAGGCGTTTGACGGCGAGGTCGCCGCGTGGGAGGCGGACGGGCGCCCGACGCCCCGCCACAGCGAGGTCTTTCACCGCGAGTATCGCCCCGCCTACCGCGTGATCGCCGAGGACTACCGCCGCTATCTCCCTCTCCTTACGGCGATCGACAGGCGGCTTCCGGACAAGGGGCGGCTCCTCCTAGCTTCTC
>JAZSGE010000102.1:0-24764 GCA_045532575.1 Eubacteriales bacterium
GATGTGCCTTCGCATACGCCAGCAGCTCTTCAGCCAGAATTTTTCCGTCCATATCGTACCTCCGTTGGGTTATCATTTGTAGGGGCAAAATACGCCCAAACAGTACCAACATATATTATACGAAAAAAGTCAGTGTTTGTCAAGAAAAAAGCACACAAAGACGGCGCGTTTGGGGCTTGCTTTTTCGTGCGCGGCGTGCTATACTTTTGAAAAAAACGGTAAGGAGCGACGCATGGACCTTCTGATTGAGATTATCGTGGATATTTACGGCGAGATCGTGTTCGGCATGATCCCCGAGGAGGGCATCAGCAAACGCGCACGCCGGCTCATGACACTCCTTGGCACCGTCGTCCTTCTCGGCATGGTAGCCCTCACCGCTGTCGGCACCTACTATCTGATCGAAGAGGGACGCCTGATCGGACTTCTCCCTCTCGGCATCGCCCTGGCTCTTCTCGCCGCACACGTCGTACTTTTCTTCATGGCAAGGCGAAGAAAATAACAAAAGACGAAAATCCAAAAAAGAGCAGACGCTGTCTGCTCTTTTTTGTTCGTTCTCAGTATATGTTTATACGGTTCTCCCTGTTCGCCGTTATGGGATTCCCTCAGCAAGCGTTAGATATAACTGCCAGCTTTCCTTAAAATTGGCAGAGCCAATCTTAAGGAAGCAGAGCGTCACACAACTCACAATTTGTCCAAAGGACAATCATAGCGTAGCGTGAATGCTCCGTTAAAATATGCGTTTCATGCCTTTCCTTTTATGCTTGTTTGTTGCTTCTGGTTTCGGTTCTTCCTAAGAGATAGTCAAGGGAAACATCAAAATAATCAGCGAGAAGGCAAAGGGTTTCGTAGTCTGCTTCTCGTTCTCCAGTTTCATATCGGCTGATGGTGTTCTGATTCATTCCAAGATCCATCGCCAGCTTTAATTGGGAGATCCTTCGTTCTCGCCGCAACTCCTTCAATTTGAACTTCATTTTCCCCCCCAAAAAAGCTCTTGACACAATTATACCATTATGGTATAATCAATATATCCCGATTTGGTATATATCATAAAAGACTTTGAAGGAGTAAAATCATGTTTAAGAAGATAAGTGAAATTTTACCGGAACTGCGAAAAAAAGATTTTCAGATCGACTCAGCAGCGAGGAAAATCTATGAACTGTTATCTCAGACGCTCACACCGGACTTAGTATCTATTGTAATCGAGTATATAGGCGAACCTATTTTTACGGATGTTGCCCAAATTCCGATTTCTGAGGAAACCAAAAAGCTGCTTGCTCTAATGACCGAGGAGGATGCTCTAAAATATCTGCAATCCGATAGAGCCGCGCTGACGCTTCAATATATGGTTATGTTGGCGGATGCATTCTCAATTTTTCGGATGGATAGTAATTGCATGGCAATGGCTCTGTCTGTATATAATTCCTACTTTGCCTTGGAAAAGGATTATCATAGTCTTGATACACATTTGCCTAAATATTTCGAGTTAATAATGTATGAAAATTTGGTTCTCCTTTATTCAGACAAGTCAAGCCCCGCATATAATCTGCAAAAGGCTGCTCTAAATCTTGAATTGTTTGATGTCTTTAGCCGTAATAGCGGATATACTGCACATCTTGAAAATCCCGACTTTTTGTATGCCTATGCACATATTGCCAATCTTGTCAAACTTGTTCGCCCGTCCTTTGATGCAATTACTATGTACAAGAGGGCTATAGCGAAGGGGCACCAAAGGGCGAAAACGGAGTTTCGCGAGGTTTGTCGCGCAAAACTGCTATGCACCAAGTGCGGCGGCAAGCTTAAGGGCGTTTTTATCAAAAAATGTACTGATTGCGGTATGAAAAAGGACTATTAATGAAAAGGATAGAACGAAAATGATAGATATTGAGAAATATGCAAGAGACGGTTTTAAGCTTATGGATGGAATACTATATTCGCGTTATGGCTCAACCCTGGAATATGGAGTAGGGGTATATCCCTTTGGATGGGGAACTCCATGTACTGAATATCGTTTTTCCAATTGTGATCTTCGTTCGTATTCCATTGTGAAATCGGTTCATTACGATGACTGGTATCTGATGAAGGATGGATACGTAAAAATCTGCGTACTCCGACATCTCGGTGGAGAAAATTGGGAGACATATTGATTTTGCAGCTTATCGCAATAAAAATCCACCCGCACAGCGGGTGGTTTTTCGTTTTCGGGCATACCCTAATGCTACTGGCTACGCGTCACGTGCGTTTTAGATTGGCCTGCCAGCCATGCAAGGGATTATTAGCTACCCGTTGAACGGGTTCGGTTGCTTTTTGCCTCCCTCCGGGAGGGCATACGAAGCTTCGAAAATCAACCGCAAGAACAGATTTTCGTTAGTTGAGTTGCGCAAAGCGAAGCGGCGCGGGTGGCGCGGAACGCGACGGAAGGAGCCTGCGCATGTAAAAACCGCAAAATCTTCACTTCTTCGTCTTCTTTTCTGTCGCCCTCTCCTCCCCTACCCCTCCTCCCGGAGGAGGGCTTAGATCTCACCCGACGCATTATGCACTTTTTAGCCTCTTCGTATTTCTTTGCATTACACCTCATCCACCGCAAGCGGTCCCCCTTCCCCCGCTGGGGAAGGCTTGTTGCCCTCTCCGTCAGCCTTCGTCTGACACCTCCCCCAGAGGGGGAGGCTTAAAATTCTCCTCACCGGTAAACCTCTTTGGAACCACGCCACTATCGCGTGGTTTTCGTTTACCAAAAAAGAGCAGACACGTAAGGCGGAAAAGCCTTACGTGTCTGCTCTTTCTGTCGTTATAAGGGGTTGGGCTTAAGTCATAGAGTATTTGACCAGCCAAATGCGATGCTCGCACTTAACAATATTTTTCAAATTCTCCGCTAAGAGCATCACCCATTGGTCTGCTCTTTTTTGTTTTACTTAATTAAAGGGAGCGAGGCGGCGGCGATGCTCTGTCCGACGCGACGCATCTTCTCGTTCGGCATCGAGATCTTGATACCGAGGGCGGGGTATTCCTCATCGAGGACCTGCTGAGCGCGGGCCATCAGGATGTCACCGCCGCGACCGCTGGTAACGCGGCCGAGAATGATGAGGTGGTTGATGTCATAGAAGAGGCTGTAAAACGCCGTGGTGTAGCCGAGGTAGGTACCGATATCCTCGTAGATCTGTGCCGCAACGGGGGATCCCTCCTCCATCATCTTCTGCACGATCTTCAGCTTCTCGGCAGGGGGAAGGCCCTCAGGGAAGGTGATGCCGGCGTAGCCCGCCAGCTTAATAACGCCATCCTGCGAGAAGTACTGCGCGCCGACGCCGATATCGTCGGCCGCCTCGTCATAGCCGGCCTCGGGGGCAAAGTCAACGGGGGCGAAGGCAAGCTCGTTGAGCCAGCCGTTGATGCCACCGGCGAGGTTGATATACCCACCCGCCTCGGAGGTGCCCATGGCGATACCGAGAACGCCGTTCTCACCGAGCGACATGCTGCCGGCCAGTGCCGTGACGTCACCGTCGTTCGCCACCTCGATGGGGGCGCCGATCTCCTTGGCGGCATTCAGGTAGATATCCTTCACGTGGGCATTGAAATCGTCCTCGGGGATCATGCGGAAGAGGCTCGCCAGCATGGCGCGGTTATTGACGTAGATACCGGCACTCGAAACGCCGATCGCATCCACGCGCGGCATCTTGGAGGCAGCCGACTTCATCGCGGCCACGATGCCGTCATAGTGATAGCGCCAATCGGCCGTCGTCTTCGGATGCCAGACGACCTCCTCGCTGTACACCGTCTCACCGTCGATCACGGCGCTGACCTTGCGGTCGCTCCCACCGGCATCAAAGCCGATGCGGCAGCCGTCGAGGTGACCGCCGAGCTGGATGTTCTTTTCGGTGGTCGCAGGGACCTCGGCCTCGGTCGCGCAGGCAACGATCTCGAAGGGGGCCTCATAGACCTTCGCCATCATCTCGGCATCCTTGTGATGAATGCCGTCGGGCGCGTACTCGCGGCGCATTTTTTCGATCAGCGCATCAGGCGCATACAGGTAGATCTTATGGCCGCCGATCACCCAGAGCAGGGCCTTGGCCAGGCGCTCGACGACGCGATAGTTCTCGTCCTCGTGCCCCTCGGCAAAGATATCGAGGGTGTAGGCATAGGCGTTGCCGCCCCCCGTGACGGCAATCTTGGCGGTACGGGCGTTGCCGCTCGCGGCTACCGCCTGCTTGAAGCTCTCGAGCTCAACGATGAACGGGCGGTAATGCTTATCCAGTGTCGGTTTGAATTTCATAACGGTTTCCCTTTCCTGATAGAATTCAGGTCTTACATTTTTCATTGTATCACTCCCTGCGGCACCCTGTCAAGGAAGATACGATTTTTTAGCCGATTTTACACCCTAGGGTGCCGATATCTCCCCGTGCCTTTTGGATTGACAAAACGATGGGGGTGCGATATAATGATAAGGAATGCTACTGTCTTTCGGAAGGAAGTGTATACCATGCCAAGGATCTACCCCTCGATGGAGGCCCTCATCGGACACACACCGCTACTCTCCCTCTCGCGCTTTGCCGAGGCGGAGGGGCTCGCTTGCCGTCTCCTCGCGAAGCTGGAGGCGAACAATCCCGCCGGCTCAGCCAAGGACCGCGTGGCCCTTGCCATGGTCGAGGACGCCGAGCGGCGCGGGTGTCTTTCCCCCGGGGCGACCATCGTTGAGCCGACCTCGGGCAACACCGGCATCGGGCTGTGCGCCGTTTGCGCCGCGCGCGGCTACCGCGCCATCATCGTAATGCCCGACTCGATGTCGGTCGAGCGGCAGCGCCTCATGCGTGCCTACGGTGCCGAGGTGGTGCTGACCCCCGGTGCCCTCGGGATGGCGGGCGCCATCGCCCGTGCCGAGGAGATCGCCGCCGCGACCCCCGGCTCCTTCCTTCCCTCGCAGTTTGAAAACCCCGAGAACCCGAACGCCCACTACCGCACGACAGGCCCCGAGATCCTTGCGGATACCGAGGGCGAGCTGGATGCCCTTGTGGCCGGTGTCGGCACGGGGGGGACGGTCACGGGCATCGGGCGCTATCTCAAGGAGCACCTCCCCACCGTCCATATCGTCGGCGTTGAGCCGGCAGGCTCCCCCGTGCTCTCGGGGGGCAAGGCCGGCCCCCACGGGCTCCAGGGCATCGGGGCGGGCTTCATCCCCGCGACCCTTGACCCCTCGGTGCTTGACGAGGTCATGACCGTCACCGACGGGGAGGCCACCGCCGCCGCCCATCGCCTGGCCGCCACCGAGGGCATCCTCTGCGGCATCTCGGGCGGTGCGGCACTTGCCGCCGCCCGACGCCTCGGCGCGCACCCCGACTACCGGGGGAAGACCGTCGTCCTCGTTCTGCCCGATACGGGCGAGCGCTATCTCTCATCCCTGTATGCTTTTGAATAAGGAGTCCTTATGAACCACGAGCTGATCAACACGACCGCCGAAGCCCTCTTTGCCGCCGAGGAGGGAGGTCCCTCCTACCTCGGCCTGCGCGAGAGCATCCCCTCGCTTTGCCACGACCTTCTGGCCGCCCTCTTTCCGCGCCACATCGGCGCCCCCGCCGAGGACGGCGTTGCCCTGCGCCGCGTGCGCCTTCTCACCGCCAAGGCCTCGCTCCTGACGGCGCTTGCCTGCGTCCTCCCCGAGGGTGCCTCGGCCGATGAGATCACCGACAGCTTCATTGCCGAGCTACCCGAGATCCTGCGCGTTCTGAAGACCGATATCCTCGCCGCCTACCAGGGAGACCCGGCGGCGCGCCACACCGATGAGATCATCCTCTCCTACCCCGCCTTCACCGCCATCAGCATCTTCCGCCTCGCGCACGCGCTCTTTGTGCGAGGGGTACCGATCCTGCCGCGCATGATGACCGAATACGCCCACGAGCGCACGGGCATCGACATCCACCCGGGGGCCACGATCGGCGACTACTTCTTCATCGACCACGGCACGGGCGTTGTCATCGGTGAGACCACCACGATCGGCGAGCACGTGACCCTCTACCAGCACGTCACCCTCGGCGCCAAGAATTTCGAGGTGGGGGCCGACGGCACCCTCGTCAAGGGCATCAAGCGCCATCCCGACATCGGCAACCACGTTGTCATCTACGCCGGTGCCACCATCCTCGGCGGCCGCACCGTGATCGGTGATCACGCCGTTGTCGGCGGCAACGTATGGCTGACCCACTCGCTCGGTGCCGGTGAGACCATCGTCACCCGCCCCGCGAATGAAAAGAAGGGCACGCCCGCCCTGCCGCAGTAACCGTTCCCCGCCGTCCCGGCAGGGATCCAAGCAGGAAATTGCAAAGAAAACTTAACTATCAAAACCGTGGAGGAACCTCGCGTCCCTCCGCGGTTTTTTCTTTTTCGGTTCGCCGAGGACGCGCATCCCGACGGGGCGATCGCCGCCCGGTGGCCGAAAATCCCTTGATTTTATTAAAAAAATCCGACTCCACGGCGCGTAGAGTCGGAGTTTTTGAATTCTACGCGCGAGAACCGAAAGGCGAGAGTCAAAAAGACGAACCGTTTCTTGCCTTCGGTCGCCTCTTCCTATATAATAAGGGCATCCGTGCCGGGATCCGCCCGACACCGACCGTGCGATGGCTGCCACCCGGCGCCTCGCCCCCGCTTCCAAAGAAAGGACTGTCTTATGCAGCAGAATCGTATCCTGCCCATCTTTTTTGCGACCGATGACGGCTATGCCCCCGCGCTTGGCGTGGCCCTCGCATCGATGCTCGCCAATACCGCCTCGCACTATGACCTCCGCATTCACGTGCTGACGCTCGGGCTCACCGAGGAGAACCGCGAGTTCCTTACGCGCATTGTCGCCGGACGCGCCACCCTCCTTTTTGTTGATATGAAGGAGAAGATCGCCCCCCTCGCCGACCGTCTTGTCCTGCGCGACTACTACTCGAGCGCGACCTACTTTCGCCTTTTCATCAGCGAGCTCTTCCCCGAGTACGATAAGGCACTCTATCTCGACTGTGACATTATCCTGACGGGCGATATCGTCGCCCTCTACGAGACCCCCCTCAAGGACGAGTATGTGGCCGCCATTCCCGAGGACGTGATGGCGCTTGTCGATGTCTTTGGCCGGTATGTGGAGCGCGTCCTCGACATCCCGCGCGCCGGATACTTCAACGCCGGGGTCCTCGTCATGAACCTCAAAAAGTTCCGCGAGGAGGACATGCTCGGGCAGTTCCTCTCGCTCCTTTCGCGCCGCCGCTTTGTGGTCACGCAGGACCAGGATTACCTGAACGTCCTGTGCCGCGGGGCCATCCGCTTCCTCCCCGCCTATTGGAACACCTCGCCCCTCGTTCCCGAGGGGGACACGCCTCCCCTCCTCATCCACTATAAGCTCGACCGCAAGCCCTGGCACTACGGGGACGTCAACTTCGGCCGCTACTTCTGGCAGTATGCCGAGGCGACCCCCTTTGCCGACAGGCTCCGCCGCGAGCTCGAGGGATATGACGAGGCGCGCATCGAGCGCGACCGCCTCTGCTACGAGAACCTCGTCAAGCTGGCAAAGAACGAAATGCGCAAGGAGCAGAGACGCAAGATGCGCGCCTCTCTCGCCGCCTTAAAGCTCACCGCCGTCCTTACGGTGCTGAAGCGGTGCGCGGGGTTCCTATGAAGGCCCCCGCAAGGCAGGTGCCCGAGCGCGCGCCCGACCGCCTGGCCGTCCTCGAGCGGATCGCCGACTATGAGGCGCGCGGCCTCTTCGATGTTGACGTCGAGGACGATCCCCCCACCGTCCCGCTCGACTATCGGAAGGTCGATTTTCTCGGCAAAAAGTGGACCACGCGCCTCGGTACGCGCATCGCCAACCGCGTGGCCACGCGCCATTATGAAAAGATGATCAAGGCGGGCACCTTCCGCATTACCGAGGTGCACGGCCTTGAAAACTACACCTCGGTCGAGGGGGGCGCCGTCCTGACCTCGAACCACATCTCCGCCCTTGACAATTACGCCGTCTGGCGCTCGATCCGTGCGACCTTCGGCAAGCGGCGCCTCTACAAGATCATCCGCGAGGGGAACTACACCTCCTTCCCGGGGCTCTACGGGTATATGTTCCGCCATTGCAACACCCTCCCCCTTGCCAGCTCGCCGCGCGGCCTGCGTACCGTGATGAGCGCCGCCGATACCCTCCTCCGCCGGGGCGAAAAAATTCTCATTTACCCCGAGCAGGCTATGTGGTGGAACTACAAAAAGCCGCGCCCCTGTAAGCCCGGCGCCTATTACATGGCCGTGCGCGCCGGAGTGCCCGTCATCCCCTTCTTCCTGACGCTCCGCGACTCGAACGACATTGGCGAGGACGGCTTCCCGATCCAGGAGCACACGGTGCACATCCTCCCCCCGATCCGCCCGCGGACCGACCTTTCCCTGCGCGAGGCGGCCGAGGAGATGGCCGAGGAGAATTACGCCGCCTGGTGCCGCATCTATGAGACCGCCTATGGGCACCCCGTGTCCTACACCGAAGGGAGCTTGCCGTGATCTACCTGCTTACTATCCTCAGCGCGATGGCCGTCATCGCCGCCCTGAATCTGCTCTTCCCGGCGCCGGGGCTGACGCCGCTTGCCGTCTTTACCTACGTTACCCTCCTGACCGTGGCCGTCATTGCCGTCGACGGGATCGTCGCCTTCCTCATCCGCCGCCTCCCCGAGGCGTGGTTCGCCCCCGAGGGGCGGATCTTCACCGTCGGTCGGCGCGAGAGCGCCTTCTATCGGGCGATCGGCGTCAAGCGCTGGAAGGATGCCATCCCCGACCTCGGCTGCTTCACGAGCTTCCCGAAAAAGAACCTCGCCTCCCCGAACGACCCCGCCTACACGAGGCGCTACCTCCTCGAGGCGGCCTACGGCATCGTGATCCATGCTGCCAATGTCATTGACGGGCTCTTCATCCTGCCGCTCTTCCCCTCCGTTGCCCTGCGCATTGCGCTCCCCGTGGCCGCCGTCAATGCGGTCTTAAGCCTCCTCCCCGTCTTCCTTTTACGCTCAAACTTCCCCCTTCTCCTCCGCGTGCACCGACACAATCTGAAGCGCAGCCCCCTCACCGAGTCCTGTGATGACCATCAAAATACCGTAAAGGAGTGTTTACATTCATGAGCTTCAAGAACAGAAAGAAGAACTACCCCCTCTACCAAACGACCGAATTCGCCGATTTCCGCGAGATGACCGAGAACGTCGCCGCGCGGTATCCCGACCGCGTGGCCTTCCGCTTTAAGCGCGACCCGCGCGAGAAGGTGGCGTCCTCTATCACCTTCCGTGAATGCCGTGACTATGTGTGCGCCCTCGCGACCGAGCTCCACTCGATGGACCTTGTCGGCAAGCGCATTGCCATCGTCGGCCCGGCCTCGGTCGAGTGGTTCCTCTCCTATACGGCGATCATGTGCGTCGGCGCCATCACCGTGCCGATCGACAAGGAGCTGCCGGTCGCGGACATGGCCTCGATCATTGCGACGGCCGGATGCGAGACCGTCTTCTTCGGTGCCGACTGCGGTGAGAAGGTGCGTGCCGTCGCCGCCGAGGCGCCCGTCCTTACGCACTTCATCTCGATGGCCGGCGAGGCCGAGGGCGCGACGACCGTTGAGGCGCTCCGCGACGCCGGCAAGGCCAAGGTCGATGCCGGTGACACGTCCTACCTCGACTACCCGATCGACAGAAAGGCGCTGGCCTCGATCGTCTTCACCTCGGGCACGACGGGTCAGGGCAAGGGCGTTATGCTCTCGCTCGAGAACATCTGCTCGGATATGCAGCAGGGTATGTACAACTTCAATATCACCGAGCGCACCCTCTTCGCCCTGCCGCCCCACCACACCTTCGGCTCGACCGTCAATTTTGTCGGTCACTTCGCCCAGGGGTGCGAGGTCTACATCTCGTCGGGGCTCCGGTATATTATGGAGGAGCTGAAGACCTTCAAGCCGACGCACCTCATCCTCGTTCCTCTCTTTGTTGAGACCTTCTACAAGCGCATCATGGCCGCCGCCGAGAAGTCGGGGCAGCTGGCAAAGCTCAAGAAGGGCCTCAAGATCTCGGGCGCCCTCCGCCGCGTGGGGATCGACCTCCGCGAGAAGCTCTTCGGCAAGTCGGTGCTCTCGAACTTCGGCGGTGAGCTCAAGATGATCATTTGCGGCGGTGCCGCGCTCAACCAGTCGATCATCGACTTCTTCGAGGGGATCGGTGTCGTCATCCTGAACGGCTACGGCATCACCGAGTGTGCGCCGCTCATCTCCTGCAACCGTAACGAGTGCCGCAAGGCAGGCTCGGTCGGTCTTCCCATCATTGGCGGCGAGATCAAGATCGACGCCCCGAACGAGAAGGGCGAGGGTGAGATCTGCTACCGCGGCCCGAACGTCATGCTCGGCTACTTCAAAAACGAGGAGGCCACACGGGCGGTTATCGACGAGGAGGGCTTCTTCCACACCGGTGACATCGGCTATGTCCGGGTGATCGACGGCGACCAGTGGCTCTATATCACCGGGCGCATCAAGAACCTCATCATTCTCTCGAACGGCAAAAACGTCTACCCCGAGGAGCTCGAGTGTGACATCCAGGGCATCTTCGGCGTTGGCGAGGTGGTCGTCTATCAGGGCGTCTCGAAGACCTCCCCCGATACCGAGCTGATCGTCGCCGAGATCTTCCCCGATGTCGAGGCCCTGGCCGGCCGCGGCATCACCGACCTTGACACCTACTTCAACGAGGAGATCAAGAAGATCAACGCAAAGAACGTCTCCTATAAGGCCATCGGCCGCGTCAAGCTCCGCTCCGAGGAATTCCCGAAGAATACCTCGCGCAAGATCACGCGCTTCAAGATCGATAAGACCATCGACTAAGTGCGACAAAAGAAAAAACCGAAGGAGAACCGTTTCTCCTTCGGTTTTTTACTGGTTTTTAGTTGGTTTTTGTTTTTGTAAGCAAAAATTCAGAGTTTTTTGAAAAAGTTGGAGAATGATGTTACTTTGTGGCGAAATTTAAGGAAAGTTAACCTATGTTCTTTCGCAGATTGAGGTCGTACCTTTCAGACAACGCCGCCATATATCGGACATCCTCCATCATTCGCGCGCTGTCTTCATTCGCCTTCGCACGAAGAGCATTGCCAAAATCGACAGAGCCCTTGAGCTCGTCAAAACGAGCGATGCTTTCTCGGGCTGCGGCCCCCATAGTATCTACTGCATTCTCCAATCTATCACCAAGTTCTTGGTGCATTGTCATCATCTGCCCCGATAGTGTAGCAAAGCATTCAGTCATTCGGCCTTGCAGCTCACGAAGTCCCCCTCGAATCGAAAGGGATATCTCCTTTGCCGCACGCATTACCGCATCGGCGATCATATTTGCCTGCATTTGCTGATCCACCATGGGGAGCGCTTCCTTCAACGTATCGGCACGTCCCGTTTCCAGATGGAAGATGATCAAGTCTATATGCTGCCAGTCCCGAATGTCGAGCAAGTCCTTGAACTGCCCCTCGATGCTTTGATAAAGAGCGTACCCCTTAGCTTCATAAGGAAGGCACTCCGCCTTTTTTTCCTGCTTTTGCTGCTCAATTTTTTCCTCAAACCGTGTGGCCGCGGTAGCACATTCTTCAGCCTTCTTGCGCGCTATCTGAACTTGAACCAGCAATTCTGCCCTCTTGTTTTTCGCCCGTCTTTCTTTTTCCTGGCTTACCATTATATCGGATTCAAGCTTTTCAACATATTTCTTATAGCCGCGACGCGTAATATAAGGCTCGCCCTTAAACACATTGTCATTCACCCATATTGAAACATAAGGTATCCCCCCCAAAAGACCAGCCAAAAAAAGGATATAAAAGAGAATGCCTACCAAAGGATGATCATCTAAAAAAACCATCGCAATACCAGAAACTCCAAACAACAAAAGGTCGCCAAGAATCGCCAGCCCAATGATACGAAATCCTTTTTTTCGCGCTTCGCTTTTCTGGAACGGAGGGATAGTTTCTATGACAAAGGCGGCGCATTCTTTGTCGCACTTTTCAATTGATCTTTGAAGGATTGCTTCTTCCTCAATATATTCTTTCGCATATCTCCTTTTCTGATTTGCAGAATATTCATTCCCTCTGATTCTTTCGTCGTACTTTTTCTCGATTTCCCTTGCCTTATCCCGTTCCAAGGAAACCGCAGAAAGTCCGGCACGCAGAGCATACAACTCGGCTAAAACATCCTGTTTTTCACTCATTTTACTTTCCTTTCACTATTGTTTTTGTTTTTTGGCTATGTTGATTCCGGTTCCAGAGCAATTTTTATTTCATCCTTTTCCTCCCAAAAAACAAAAAGTGCGCAGCCGAGGCTGCGCACGAAAAACGCTGCCTCAATTGCTGCGACACAAGTTCTGCTTCTTACGAGGAACGCAAAACGAGAGGTATGCGTTTTTGCCAAAAAAGCAAAAACGAACCTCGTAAAAAGCACTATTCACTTGTGTCGCACCCTTAGTATACCACGCGCACCACTTTTTGTCAATGGTAGGGGATGGGGGAACTTTTCGCATTCCCCAGTGGGGGAAGGGGGACCGCTTGCGGTGGATGAGGTTGGAATGCAAGGAATTTCGAAGAGGCATCCAAGGGAACGCTTTGTTGACACACTTCATCGCAACGCCATAACCATTCGTGCCCTTCGCGGAGCACCTCATCCGTCGCCTACGGCGCCACCTTCCCCCACTGGGGAAGGCATGTAACCCTCTCCGTCATTTTCTTATGAAAATGCCACCTCCCCGAAGGGGGAGGCTAACGGTTAGTCAATGCAAACATACCGAGCGATGCCCCGGCTTATGTAAGCCTCGCCCTCTTTGAGGGAGAGGTGGCGGCGTAGCCGACGGAGAGCGCCAAGCAAAAAACCGCCCCGGGGGGCGGTTTTTTTGCCTCTTACCTTACTTTTTCCCACACTTTTTATCAAAGGCGGGGTTGCAGGCGTAGAAGTTCCGGGAGTCGAGGCGATCCTGGGTCGAACGGAGGGCCTCGGCAAAGCGCTGATAGTGGACGATCTCGCGCTCGCGGAGGAATTTCAGAGGATCGCGCACGTCGGGGTCGTCGATCATGCGGAGGAGATTGTCGTAGGTCACGCGCGCCTTCTGCTCGGCGGCGAGGTCCTCGTTCAGATCGGCGATCACATCCCCCTTGACACCGATATACTTGGCGTCAAACGGCACGCCCGAGGCGGCCTGCGGGTAGACGCCCGTCGTGTGATCGGTGAAATAGGCATCAAAGCCGGCGGCCTTGATGTCGTCCTCCGAGAGGTTGCGCGTCAGCTGATGGATGATCGCCGAGATCATCTCAAGGTGCGCGAGCTCCTCGGTGCCGACGTCGGTCAGCGTGCCGATGACGTCGCGGTAGGGCATCGCATACCGCTGCGAAAGATAGCGCGAGGAGGCAGCCAACTCGCCGTCGGGCCCGCCCGCTTGACTGATTATCATCGCGGCGTACTTCGGATTGGGGGTCTTAATTCTGACGGGATATTGCAGCTTTTTCTCGTAGATCCACATACTCAGTCCTCACTTTCCCACGGCCAGGGGGTCGTGACCCAATCCCAGCCGGTCTTGGCGGTCGCCCCCATGGCGGTCAGGGGCCCGTAGCTCGCCTCGTACGCCTCGGTCTTCCTCCGGAGCTCGTCGCGGACACGGCGGAAGTACGCGAGCGCCTCGGGGCATTCGGGGTAGGAATCGAGGTAGAGGTTGGTCTCAACGAGGGCAAAGGAGAGGGCGCGGATCTCGGACAGCAGCTTGTCTTTGGCGTTCATCGGCGGCCACCTCCCTCAAAGGGCATATCCAGCTCGCGGAAGATGGTCCCACGCGACAGGCCCTCGGCCTCCCCGTACATCTCGTGGAACTGCTGGGGCTTCGCATAGACCATCGCAAGGCTCGGCATACAGCGGCACGCGGGGCCGCCGCACGGGGTATTACCGCCGGGCGACTCACAGCCACAGCCGGGGCCCTCGGGCTCGCCCATCGGCGGACGGGGCATCGGGGGGCGGGGAGGCTCGGGCCTCCGGGCGGCAGGAGGTGCCGGCGAGAAGACCGCCATCGCCTCGGCGACCTCGGGGGCAGAGGCGCGATCGCGGGCGGTCATATAAGCATCGTAAAGGTTCATGGTCGTTCCTTATTGATCGTATTGAAGGGAGATCACTCCCCTCACGCCTATCCTATGCGCCGTCGCGCCCTGCGGTGAACGAATTTTGTCGAAGCCGCGAAAGGGGGCCGAGGACTGTATAAAAGCACACGCCGAGGGAAAAAATAGGAGCGAACACAAAAAAAGAGAGGAATGAACCACCATGAAGAAGATTCTTTTGCTTTGCCTTGCCGGCCTTCTGCTCCTGGCCGCCTGCGCCATGACAGCCTCGGCCGCAGGCCTGCTCTCGGATGCCATGCTCGTCATGGCCGAGGAGGCCACCATGATCAAGGGCGCCGTGGCCGGTGACACCGTCCGCTTTTCGGCGGCCGACTTCAAGCAGGCCATGGGCATCCGCCGCTTTGACGGCATCACCCTGACCTCGCTCCCTGCGAAGGAGCAGGGCACCCTCCGCTTTGGCGGCGAGGAGATCGCCGTCGGCACGACGGTGCCGCGCTCCTCGCTCTCGGGGCTCTGCTTTGTCCCTGCCGATGACAAGGTGACCGAGGCCGCCTTCACCTTCACCTGTGACGAGTACGCCGGGGGCGCCGAGATCGCCTGCACCATCCGCTTTGCCGAAAAGCTGAACGAGGCCCCGACCGTCAGCGACGTGGCCGCCTCGCGCCTTGTCAGCACCTACCGTGGTCTTACGGCCGAGGGCACGCTCTGCGCCACCGATCCCGAGGGGGATGCCTTAGAATTCATCGTGGTGACCTATCCCGAAAACGGCACCCTGACAGTGCTGGATGCCGCAACGGGCGACTTCCGCTATACGCCGACCGGCGGCTATACCGGAAAGGATGCGTTCACCTTTGTCGTGCGGGATATCTACGGTAATTATTCGTCGCCCGCCTCGGTCAGCATCCGCATTGAGAAGCGCAAAAGCGACCTCGATTACGAGGATCTGACCTCGAGCGCCGTCTTCCTGCCGGCGCTGGTCCTCGCCGAGAACAACATCATGCTCGGCACGCTCGAGGGCGATCATATGTATTTCTATCCCGAGGAGGGGGTCACGCGCGGTGAGTTTCTCACCATGGCCATGAAGGCCGCCGGGCAGTCGCCCACAGCAGGCCTTGTGAACACCGTCTTTGACGACAACGCCACGATCCCCGCAGGCCTCCGCCCGTACGTTGCCACCGCACAGGAGAAGGGCTACGTCATCGGCACCCTCGCCGACGAGGGTCTCGTCTTCCGTGCGGACGAGGAGATCACGCGCGGTGAGGCCGCCGTGATCCTTGCGCGCATCCTCGAGGCCGATGCCCCCGTGAGCCTGCCCCTCTATCCCGACACGGGCGATCTCCCCGGCGGTATGCGGGATGCTGTGATGGCGATGTGCGCCATGGGGGTCTACTCGCGGAACGAGGACGGCCATCTCGCCGCCACCGCGCCCCTCGACCGCGCCGCCGCCGCCGAAATGCTCTACGCCACGCTCCTGGCATCGAAGTAACGTTATCTTTACAAAACACAAAAAAGGAAGCCCAAGGGCTTCCTTTTTTTGTGTATTAGCTTAGTTGCGAGTCCAGGTGTAGCTGCAGTAAGTGTCCACCAAGTACGTTGCTGCCGTGGTGGCGCTGGCAAGGTCGGTCGCGGACAGTGCCGTTGTGCCCGCCTTCCAGCCATCGGGGTTTGCGAAGGTCACCGACTCAAGCGAGTAGCAACACTCGAACGCCCGCGCGCCGATGCTCGTCACCGACGCAGGAATTGCAAACGACGGCAAGGCAAACCCCAAGGAGCACGCGGAGAAAACGTTTCATGGCAAGTCTTCCTATATAGTAATATTGAATCGGAAATTACCACCATTATAGCACCCCACCCCCGCTTTGTCAAGGCGCAGAAGTGCCTTGCATTTTCCCGCCCTTTATGCTATACTGCAAAAAGGAGGTATGCCTATGAAGCTGCTTGATCGCGCCGTGATCCTACTCTTGAATCTTTGCCTGTTCCTTACGGGCATTCTGGCCCCGGCCCTGCTCCTCGCGAGCTCGCCCTCCTATTATCATTACGAATTCGAAAAAAACGGCATTTACGCCACACACACAAAGGACGGCACCGAGGTGCGGACCCGCATCCGCTATATCGGCGGCAAGCGGGGACAATCGGCCTATTTTTCCGATGAGCAGTTAGACGCGATCGTTGATCATATCGTGACCTACCTTTTCGAGGACGGCGAGACCTTTGCCCTCTCGATGGACGGGGTCCTGCTGAACGGCGAGCTCTGTGACGGGGTCGCCATCTTCGGTGAGAAGGCCGTCACACACATGGCCGACGTGCGCGACCTGATGCTCCTCGGGCGGGATGCCGTCCTTGCCTCGCTCGTGGCCATCCCCCTCCTCCTTCTCTATCTGATCCTGCGCCGGCGCGCGTGTGGGCGCGCGGTGCTCCGCGTGACCCTCCTCTTTTACGCCATCCTCGCCCTCGCGGCGCTCGCCTTCCTCCTTGTGACGGTCGCCATGGCGGACGGCGATCTCGCAACGACCTTCTGGGAGAATGCGCACCACCTCTTCTTCCCCTTCCAGCCCGAGAAGGTGGAGGGCTCCTTCTTTAACGATACCCTGACCTCGATCCTGACGCTTGAGCTGTTCCTCGATGCCGTCGCCATCGTGCTTTTGACGGTCGGCGTGACCCTCGCCGCCTGGATCGGCCTTGCCTTCGGTCTCCGCCGCGCCGGAGACTGACCCCCGGGGGCCTACTGCTGAGGCCCCCTTTTCTTATGCAGTCATATTCCCCCTGCCTTCCGCATACCTTGGTAGCAAGACTGCCGCAACACATAGGGAGGAGCGAAAATGGCAAGCACAAGCATCTACAAGGACATTGCAAAGCGAACGGGTGGGGACATCTATATCGGCGTCGTCGGCCCTGTTCGCACAGGGAAATCTACCTTTATCAAGAAATTCATGGAGGCCTCGGTGATCCCGAGCATCAAGGGGGAGAGTGAGCGCCTCCGCGCCACCGACGAATTGCCGCAATCGGGCTCGGGACGGACGGTCATGACAACAGAGCCGAAGTTCGTGCCCGAGGAGGCCGTTACGATGACGACCGACGGGGGGAGCACGCTCTCTTTGCGGATGATCGACTGTGTCGGCTACATCGTCGAGGGAGCACTCGGCGGTAGCGAGGACGGCACCGAGCGCATGGTGCACACCCCCTGGAGCGAGGAGGCCATCCCCTTCACCGAGGCGGCCGAGATGGGAACGACGCGCGTCATCCGCGATCACTCGACGATCGGCGTGCTCGTGACGACCGACGGCACCATCGGCGAGATCCCGCGCGCCTCCTATGTTCCGGCCGAGGAGCGGGTCGCGCGCGAGCTTTCCGAGCTTGGCAAGCCCTTTGCCATCGTCCTGAATTCGGCGCATCCCGGGAGCGAGGAGGCGATCTCGCTCGCTTACGAGTTGGAGGCCAAGTACGCGGCGCCCGTGGCCCTTGTCAACTGCACCGAGCTGAACGCCGACGATATCTCCCATATCCTTGAGCTCATCCTCGGGGCCTTCCCCGTCACCGAGCTCACCTTCCGTCTGCCCACCTGGTGTGCCGCCCTGCCGCGCGAGCATACCCTCTCGGAGGGGATCCGCCGCTATATCGGCGACCGTGCCGCCGCCATCA
Organism: Eubacteriales bacterium; assembly: GCA_045532575.1. Classification (GTDB taxonomy): domain Bacteria; phylum Bacillota; class Clostridia; order Oscillospirales; family CAG-272; genus UBA1740. The sequence goes on from JAZSGE010000102.1 coordinate 17,707, forward strand.
CCCGCTACGGCGACATCCGGGGTGCCCTCCGCTGCGAGGAGACGGGTCCCGTCGCCTCGGCCTCGGTGCTCTCGATGAACGCCGGGGACGGGAGCGCCGAGATCGCCCTGACCCTTGGCGACGATCTCTACTACCGCACCCTCTCCGAGCTTGCGGGCATCGAGGCCGCCGACGAGGGCGAGCTCTTCTCGCTTGTGCTCTCGCTGGCCAAGGATGCCCGTGCCTACCGCAAGGTGGAGCAGGCCCTCGCCGAGACCGAGGCCGAGGGGTACGGGATCGTCCTGCCCTCGCTCGAGGATCTGCGCCTCGAGGAGCCCGAGATCGTCAAGCAATCGGGGGGCTACGGTGTGAAGCTGAAGGCCTCCGCCCCCTCGATCCACATGATCCGTGCCGATATCGAGACCGAGCTCAGCCCGATCGTCGGGACCGAGCAGCAGTCGGAGGAGCTGATCCGCTATCTCCTCCGCGAATTCGAGGAGGATCCGCAGGGCATCTGGAACTCCAATATGTTCGGCAAGCCCCTCTACGATCTTGTGAACGAGGGCCTGCACTCAAAGCTCGGGCATATGCCGGCCACGGCGCGCAAGCGCCTCGGCGAAACGCTCGGCCGCATCATCAACGAGGGGAGCGGCGGGCTCGTCTGTATTCTCCTCTGAGGCGGCATAAAAAAATGAGCGTTGCCCGGCGGCAACGCTCATTTTTTACTCTCCTAGGAGCTCCCCGAGCAGCTCGCAGAACCTCTCGCCCGCGACCCCCCGGGCCTCGTCGTTTGAAAAATACAGATCGTAGGGGTAGTTCTCGACCTCGTCGTCCGAGGCGTTCCCATAGGTGTGCGGCGGCAGGCGGCGGTCGGCGCGGACAAGGAGGGTCTTGGCCTCTCCCCCCGTAGCCTCGACGAACTTACGGATCTCGTCCCCCTCGCGGATATGCACAAAGAGGATCTCGTCATCACTTTCGAGGAAGGCGCGGTACTCCTCGGTGATCTTCTGCGTGGGGTAATCGTTATAGGCCGCCGTCAAGGCCTTGAGCTCGGCGAGGAAGCGGCGTGCGCGGTCGGTCTTCTCTCCCTGCCAGCCGCAGAGCGCGGCCAGCGCCTTGATCGGCGTGATCGAGGAGATATTCCGGGTGCGGAAGCGCGCGGCGGCCGCCTCGCACAGCGTGTCCTTCCCGACGCCGCCGCGCCCGTTGATGACCAGAGTGAGCTTTTTCATACTACGTCTCCCAACAGTTACTGCTTTTATTATAAGGGCAACCGGCGGCCGCTGTCAAGCCGCAGGGCAAAAATAAAGATCCCCGTCCGAGGACGGGGATCTATGGGGTGAGTAATGGGAATCGAACCCATGACCTCCAGGGCCACAACCTGGCGCTCTAACCAACTGAGCCATACCCACCATAAAAAGGTGCTAGGCAGCACCCTTTTGGCGTACCTTGAGGGATTCGAACCCCCGACCTACTGCTTAGAAGGCAGTTGCTCTATCCGGCTGAGCTAAAGGTACACGCGCGGGATACCGCAACGGGTGTATTATAGCAAACCGGAGCGCGTTTGTCAAGGGGTTTCTGAAATTTTCGCTTCACCTATAAAAAATCAACCGCAGATGAGCTTGACCCCCTCGATCGCCACCACCGAAAGCTCAGCACCGACCTCGTAGGCCGCCTCGGCCCCAAGGGCGCGCGCGGCCCAGAGATTGCCCTCGACCGTCACCTGTCCGCCCGTCAGCGGTGCGATGCGCTCGGTCACGGTGCAGCGCTTCCCTACCATCGCCTCGAGGGGGCTCAGACGGCGACGGGGGAGAAGAAGGACAAGGAGGGCACCAAGGGCCACCCCGAGGACAAGAGCTAAAAGCTCAAAATACCAGGCGACCGACGGCAGCGCCGCCAGGATAAGGGCCGCCGCCGCCCCCACAGGGGGCGCTATCAGAAGAACTCGGCGAAAGACCGCCAAAGCGCCCACCGAAAGAAGGAGGAGCGCCGCCGAGAGCCAAAACCAGAAATCCATACTAACCTCCGCGGAGAGTGACATACCTTTTTATTATAGCATACCCCTCGAATTTTGTAAAGCCCTCTTTTCCCCCGGACGTTTTTTTGCTCACCCCGTGTGCCAAAAAAACCCTCATAGAGGGGCGTTTTTCCTGTTGGTAAATTTAACCTTGACAAATCGGGGCTTTTGCGGTACAATAATGACATTGTGTTATCAACTCCACAAGCTGAAAGGAGAAAAAACGCCGTGAAAATGGTCAATCCGCTTCACTCGATCCCTCCGATCTTTTACTCGGATCTTCGACATCTTGTGACTGCAACCGCCGAGAAATTCGGCGAAAAGCCTCTGTATGAATACCTTGAAGGGGGCGAGACTAAGGTCGTCACCTATCAGGGCTTTGCCGATATGGTCAGATCCTTTGCAACCGCGCTTTCGCTCAAGGGCCTTGCGGGCAAGCGCATCGTCGTCATCGGTGAGACCCATCCCGCCTATCTTGCTACCTATCTTGCCACCGTCATCCTTGGCGGTGTGATCATCCCGATGGACAAGGAGCTCGCCTCCGAGCAGGTCGAGGCCTTCGTCAAGCAGGCCGAGGCCGATGCCGTGGTCTACACCGCGAGCCAGAACGAGCGCTTCTCGGCCGCCGCCTATGAGGGGCTGGCCCTCCGCGTGCCGATCGCCCCGGCCGAGGGATACGAGCCGGCCGGCAACGTGATCTCGTTTGCCGATATGCTCACCGAGGGCCGCGCCGCGATCGAGGCCGGCAACACCGCCTTTGACGATGCCGCCCCCGACATGGAGGAGTGCGCCATCCTGCTCTTCACCTCGGGCACGACCGGCACCTCGAAGGGCGTTATGCTCTCGCACGGCAACATCATCGCCGCCCTGAACTCGGCCACGCACACGATGCCCTACGACGAGAACTGCACCTTCGTTTCGGTGCTCCCCATCCACCACACCTATGAGATGCTCTGCGGTCAGCTCGGCGTCGTCGCGATCGGCGGCTCGATGCTCATCAATGACAGCATCAAGCACGTCCTGAAGAACTTCGCGGCCTACAAGCCGAACACCCTGATCCTCGTTCCCCTCTTCGTTGAGACCCTGCACAAGCGCATCTTTGACGAGATCCGCCGCCGCGGTATGGAGAAGAAGGTCCGCTTCGGCATGGCCCTCGCCGAGAAGATGCTTGCCGTCGGCATTGACCTGCGCAAGAAGCTCTTCTCCGAGATCACAGCGGCCTTTGGCGGGAACCTGACGAGCATCGTCTGCGGCGGTGCCCCCATCAACCCGAAGATCCTGAAGGACCTCTACCTCTTCGGCATCACGGTCTTTGAGGGCTACGGCATCACCGAGTGCTCGCCGCTCGTCGCCGTCAACTCCTCGCGCGTCCTGCGCCCCCGCTCGGTGGGTGCCCCCGTCTTCGGATGCGAGGTGAAGATCGACCGTGAGGACGAGAACGCCGAGACCGGCGAGATCCTCGTCAAGGGTCCGAACGTCATGCTCGGCTACTACAAGAACCCCGAGGCGACCGCCGAGGTCTTCACCGAGGACGGCTTCTTCCGTACCGGTGACATCGGCTACCTCGACAAGGACAATTACATCTTCATTACCGGCCGTAAGAAGAACGTGATCATTCTCTCGAACGGCAAGAACGTCTTCCCCGAGGAGCTCGAGGAATACCTCTCCGAGGTGCCGATCATCAAGGAGTCGGTCGTTCTTGGCCGTAAGCACGAGGGCGCCGAGGTGGCCATCACCGCCATCGTGGTTCCCGAGATGCAGCACCCCGATCTCGAGGGCAAAACGCCGAGCGAGGTCTATGACGCCGTGAAGGCCGCCGTTATGGCCGTCAACAAGCGCCTCCCCACCTTTAAGCACATGACCGATATCGAGATCCGCAACGAGGAATTCCCGAAGAACACCTCGCGTAAGATCAAGCGGTATTTGGTTAAGTGATAGAAAATCCAAAGAACAAAAACCTTTAGGAGGAAATTCCAATGTTCGAAAAGGTCAAAAATCTTCTGATGGAGGAGCTGCGTGTTGAGGAGTCCAAGATCGTCCTCGAGGCGGAGCTTGCCAATGACCTCGGTGTCAATTCTCTCGAGCTGGCGGACCTGATCCTTCTCTGCGAAGAGAAGTTCAACCTGGCCATCGATGATGAGGATCTGCACAAGTTCATCACCGTTGGTGATGTCGTTGCTTACTTAGAAGAGCGCGCCTGATAGAGAAACCCCCCTGCCGATGGGCAGGGGGCTTTTCTTTTAGAGCGAGACCACGGTAAGGCCGTCCTTATCCCCGTCGGCCGCAAGGAGCGGATGCTCCCCGAGCGTGGGGATACGGGAAGAAAGGAGCGCAGCCCCGACATCGTCGGTACCGAGGCGCGCGGCAGGTACAAAAAACTCGATCCTTCCCTCGCGCTTTAAGGCGGCGAGGGCATGGCGCGCGGCGGTGTGCAGGTAGGGACTGCACGCGCGGCAATCAATGATGAGCGTCCGTTCACCGCGGGCGCGCGCCGTGGCCACAATGTAGCGGACCTCCTTCGGTACGGCATCCTCTCCGAAGGGCTGGGGCTTTATCGTATAGATCTTCATAGCATCCTCACTTTTCCCGTTTATCTTACCACACTCGCCCCCCTCCTGTCAAGGGCGGTGGGTAAAATGCTCGAAAAGTCAAAAAACGGGGCGTTTTCCTCCCTCCCCCCTCCTTCCTCTGTCGGAAGTGACAAAAATAGGCCTCGCCCCTTGAATTTTTCTCTGCGTTGTGCTATACTTATCCTGTCAAAATATTTATTGAGAGGCGAGAGATATGAAACATTCCCGTTGGCTTTTCCTTTCACTCCTTGTGTTTGCCCTATTCACCTTCCTTGTGTCCTGCGATATGCTGGGTGAGCTCATTCCCGGCTTTGGCAATTCTACGACAAGCGAGGTTACCACCGTGACAACCACCGATACCGTAACGACCACCGTTACCACGACCACCGTCACCACAACGGTGTCCAAGCCCCCTGTGACGATCGCCCCCAACAGCATCGTTGAGAAGACCCCGGCCGATCTTCCGGTCTTCAACTTCGACGGCGATCTTACCGACTATGCCGTCGGCTATGAGACCGGTGCCGAGTCGGGCGCCACCACGCTGGCCACCGCCCTCGGTAAGACGGCCGCCGCCTACGACGCGACGGTTGCGAAGTCGATCCGCCTCGCCGTCAAGCAGGACGGCATTGTCGCGCTCGGTGCCGGCGACTATCACATCTACGTCACCAAGGGCACGATCCATATCCTCGGCGGTGACGCCGCCGGTCTTACGGCCGGTATCGATGCCTTCCTCGCGACCGTGACGGACGGCACGACCGCCTTAAAGGCGCACGAGCACACCGTCTGTAAGGCGACCAAGCCCTCGGCAACCACGGCTGCGGCACTCCCCCAGCTCATCGGCACGACCACCGAGGATGCCCTCGGCTACTCGCTCGGCGATGAGGTCATCTTCGTCCTCCGTCTGACGGCAAACGGCAGGGCCGCCGGCTGCAAGAGCTTCCAGTATACCATCTCGGCCGACGATACCGAGAAGACCCTCTCGGGCACCGTTGACGGCTCCTCCGGCATCCTTGCCATTACCGTTCCCGCCGACTTCACGCTGGTCCCCGGCTCTGTCCGCCTGTGGGTCAACGCCACGGATGCCGCCGGCACCCCCCTGAAGAGCCCCTACGACACAGCCGACAAGGCCGCCTCGGGCTACACCTACATCGGTGGCGCCGTCATCAATTTCGAGGATGTGTCCGCCGACGTTCCCGAACCCTCGAACTTCGAGGAATTCTGGAAGTCGCTGATCGCCGACCTCCCCGATCCGACCCGCTCCGCCCTCACCACCTCGCGCTTCAAGAATGGCTTTGCCATCTTCAAGATGGATGCCGAGTACCTTGAGAAGATCGGGCAGAATCCCGCCCTGGCCGAGACCTACGACTGCTATGAGGTCTACCTCCACTGCGGCGATGCCAAGACCGGTCGCCCCGCCGTCGGCTATATCACCGTGCCGAAGGATAAACTCGGCACGACCGACTCGCTCCCCATCAACATCGGCCTCAACTCGTACAGCGGCGGCGCCTCCTCGCGTGACGGCTTCTTCGCTACCTCAAAGAACGCCATCTGCGTGCGGATGCACCCGCAGGGCATGCCCCTTTACTACTACCACTCCGGCTCCTTTGTGGACTCGGGGCTGAAGGATGGCACTCCCAACGGCCCGAACTACCAGTTTGGCATCAAGGGCTCGGACACCCAGGATCCCGCCACGGCCGATCTCACCCTGATGCTTCTCCGCAATGTCCAGATGCTCCGCTACCTCACCGACGAGCAGTACGACAACGAATATGCGCGCAGCACCAACCTGAAGACGAAGGCCGACAAAGAGGCCTACCAGGCCATGCGCGATGCCTTCAACGGCACCGTCGAATTTTCTCGCGGCGGCAGTATGGGCGGCTTCCAGAACATCGCGACCGCCGCTCTCTGCGGTATGGCGGCCGAGCTTGAAACCCCCTTCTTCCTCGGCACGGTCACCGCGGTCGGGGTGAACTGCCCCTGGATGTGTGACCCGGCCTCGACCGCCGGGCTTACCGGCCGCCTCGGCGGCGGCGGTACCCGCATCGGCTCTGACGGCACCGAGGTGAACGTCGCCGGTCTTGCCTATCTCGATACGATACACTTCGCGGCGCACCTGCCCAAGGGCTCCAACCTGAAAATCTATGCCGGCTTTGCCGATACGACCTGCCCCTCGACGGGTATCGCGGCGCTCTACAATGCCACTACGGTGGAAAAATGGCTTGAGCTCCGTCAGAACAAGGACCACTCGGGCTCCGAACCTGCCACCAAGATCGACTATACCCTCTCGGCTGACGCCGCCGAATAAACAACAAGGGAACACCCACCGGGTGTTCCCTTGTTGTTTGATGCCACGATAACCAAAAAGAGCAACCCTTCGGTTGCTCTTTTTGGTTGGTGCTCCTGTGGGGACTAGGTCGCAGGACGGCCACGGTAAGGCGATTTGATTTCGCCTTCCCTCCGTCCCTTGGTCGGTCGCGGCTCTGGACGCTCTG
>JAZSGE010000060.1:0-4377 GCA_045532575.1 Eubacteriales bacterium
ATGAGCTTGGCGGTAAGGTCGTGACCCTCTCGGGTCCCAGCGGCTACATCTACGATAAGGACGGCATCTCGACCGAGGAGAAGATCGACTTCATGCTCGAGATGCGCGCCAACAGCACCGGTGACGTCGAGGACTACGCCAAGAAGTTCGGTGTTCCCTTCTTCGCCGGGAAGAAGCCCTGGGGCGAGAAGGTCGACATCATCATGCCCTGCGCGACCCAGAACGAGGTCAACCTTGACGATGCGAAGCAGATCGTTGCCAACGGCGTGAAGTATTACGTCGAGGTCTCGAATATGCCGACCACCGCCGATGCCGTGGCCTACCTGAAGGCGAACGGCCTTGTGATCGCCCCCTCGAAGGCGGTCAACGCGGGCGGCGTTTCGGTCTCGGGCCTTGAGATGTCGCAGAACTCGATGCGCTACAGCTGGACGGCCGAGGAGGTCGATGCCAAGCTCCAGCAGATCATGAAGGGCATCTACGAGAGCTCTGTCGCCGCCGCCAAGAAGTACGGCATGGAGGGCGACCTCATTGCCGGTGCGAATATCGCGGGCTTCCTGAAGGTGGCCGATGCGATGATGGCCTACGGCGTGGTGTAAGGGTCTTTTACCCCGACTTGACCGAGGATAAAGGGGAACTCGAACCGAGTTCCCCTTTGTTTTTCGGCTTTTCTGTGAATTTCTGCACTTTTCTTGACATTTTGGTAAAACTATGCTATACTACGTAACGTAAAAGGGAGTAGCAAACGCGCTTGCGCGTTTCGGCAGACGTCATCACGGCTCATAAGCCCGCCTGCCGACCTTTGTGCAAGACTTTTGCGACTGCGGTCGTAAAGGTTATTTTTTTTAGTTATCTTAATTGAAGGAGATCTCACATGAAGAAAGAGTTCTACTCGCTCACCAAGGACGAGGTGCTCGCCGAGGTGCAGTCCACCCCCGAGGGTCTTTCCTCCGAGGAGGCCGAGCGCCGCCTTGCCGAGAACGGCAAGAACAAGCTCGCCGAGGGGAAGAAAACGCCGATCTGGAGGCGCTTCCTCGGGCAGCTCTGCGACCCGATGATCATCATCCTGCTCGTGGCGGCCGCCATCTCGCTCGTCATTTCGCTGATCGGGCCCGAAGAGGACCGCGAATTTGCCGACGTCATCATCATCCTGGCTGTCGTCATCATCAACGCCGTTTTGGGCGTGGTGCAGGAATCCAAGGCCGAGGCCGCCATTGAAGCCCTGAAGCAGATGACCGCCGCCACGACCAAGGTCCTGCGCGACGGCAAGCAGATCACCGTCAAGTCCGAGGATCTCGTCATCGGTGACGTGATCCTGCTCGAGGCCGGTGACGCCGTCCCTGCCGATGCACGTCTTCTCGAATGCGCCTCCCTGAAGTGCGAGGAGGCCGCCATGACGGGCGAATCGGTCCCGGTTGAGAAATCGGTCGGTGCGATCCCGCCGCGCGAGGACGGGCGCGTGATCCCGCTCGGCGACCGCAAGAACATGGTCTACATGGGCGGCACCGCCGTCTACGGGCGTGCCACGGCCGTCATCACGGACACCGGTATGGACACCGAGATGGGTAAGATCGCCGGCGCCCTCGCCGATGCCGAGGAGGAGAAGACCCCCCTCCAGCTCAAGCTCTCGCAGCTGTCGAAGATCCTCACCTACATCGTTCTCGGTATCTGCGGCTTTATCTTCCTCTTCCAGCTGATCGCCAGCGGCGACTTCTCCTGGGGTACCGTGCTCGATACCTTCATCATCGCCGTCAGCCTTGCCGTGGCCGCGATCCCCGAGGGGCTTGCCGCTGTGGTTACCATCGAGCTTTCGATCGGGGTTACCCGTATGTCGAAGAAGGGCGCCGTCATCCGCAAGATGTCGGCGGTCGAGACGCTCGGCTGTACCGAGATCATCTGCTCGGATAAGACGGGTACCCTGACGCAGAACAAGATGACCGTCGTTGAGACCGCCTGCACGAAGGACGATGCCCTGCTCTCCCGTGCCATGGCGCTGTGCAGCGATGCCAAGCCCGGCGAGGGCGGCGAGGCCGTGGGTGAGCCCACCGAGTGCGCGCTCGTCAACTTTGCCGGCAAGGTCGCCGAGGGAAAAACCGCGATGGACGCCGCCGCGCCCCGCATCGGCGAGATTCCCTTTGACTCCGACCGTAAGATGATGACCACGGTCTGCCGTACCGAGGGCGGCCTCCTTCAGTACACGAAGGGCGCGCCCGACGAGATCCTCGCACGCTGTACCGCCATTGACGACGGCACGGGCGCCCGCCCGATGACCGACGCCGACCGCGAGGCAGTGCTTGCCGCCAACAAGGGGATGGCCGACCGCGCCCTGCGCGTTCTCGCCGCCGCCTACAAGCCGCTCGATGCCGAGCCTAGCGACTATTCCTCGGCGGCGATGGAGCGCGAGCTTGTCTTTTGCGGTCTTACCGGTATGATCGACCCCGTCCGCCCCGAGGTCAAGGCGGCGATCGAGGAATGCCGCACCGCCGGCATCCGCCCCATCATGATCACGGGCGACCACAAGGACACGGCCGTGGCGATCGCGACCGAGCTTGGCATCATCTCCTCTCCCGAGGAGGCCATCACGGGCGCCGAGCTCAACGATATCCCCGACGAGGTCTTTGCCGAGGACGTCACGAAATACTCGGTCTACGCGCGCGTTCAGCCCGAGCATAAGCTGCGCATCGTGCGCGCCTGGCGTGCCAAGGACAAGGTCGCGGCCATGACGGGTGACGGTGTCAACGATGCCCCCTCGATCAAGGGCGCCGACATCGGCGTTGGCATGGGCATCACGGGCACCGACGTCACGAAGAACGTGGCCGACATGATCCTGGCCGACGACAACTTCGCGACTATCGTCGAGGCCGCCGAGGAGGGGCGCCGCATCTACGACAACATCCGCCGCGCCATCCGCTTTTTGCTGTCCTCGAACCTGGCCGAGGTCATTGGCATCTTCGTTTTCACCATCCTTTCGCTCTTTATTGACGGTCTTGGGGCTGCCCTGCTCCTGCCGACGCACATCCTCTTTGTCAACCTGATCACCGACTCGCTCCCCGCGCTCGCGCTCGGGCTTGAGGCGGCCGAGGCCAACATTATGAAGCGCCCGCCCCGCAAGAAGAACGAGGGCATCTTTGCCGGCGGTATGGCGTTTGACATTGCCTACGAGGGAATTCTCATCGGTCTTCTGACGCTCGGCGCGTATCTTATCGGGCACTTCGCCTTCCATGACGATAACGACGGCATGACGATGGCCTTCCTGACCCTCTCGATGGCCGAGATCTTCCACTCCTACAACATGCGCTCGGAGCGCGGCTCGATCTTCTCGGTCAAGACCCACAACGTCTACCTCTTCGGTGCGATGGCGCTCGCCTTCGTCCTGACGCTCGGCGTGATCTATATTCCCTTCTTTGCGACCGCCTTCAAGTTCTCTGCCGTTTCGTTCAGCGAGTACGCGATCGCCCTTGGTCTCGCCTTCACTGTCCTGCCTATCGTTGAGCTTGTCAAGCTCATCCGCCGCAGGGTGGCCGCCTCCCGCGAGGCCGCCGTCGAGAGCGATAGCGCCGCATGAACGTCTACGACTTCGATAAAACGATCTACCCCAAGGACTCGACCAACGAATTCTACCTCGTGTGTCTTCGTCGGCATCCGTCCTTTCTCCTCGATCTGCCGAAGGCGCTGGTGGCGTACCTCCGCCACCGCCGCGGCAGATTGACCGACGAGGGACTGCGCGAGGTGGTCTTCTCCTCCTTCCGCCGCATCAAGGATCTTGAGGGCGAGATCGAGCGCTTCTGGGAGAAGCGTGCCGATCAGGTCTTCCCTTATTACAAGGAGAACCGCCGCGACGATGACGTGGTGATCTCGGCCTCACCCGAGTTCGTCCTCCGTCCGATCGCCCGGCGCCTCGGCTTCGGTACGCTGATCGCCTCGGACTTTGATCCCACGACCGATCGCTACACCCTTCCCCGTTGCTACGGCAAGGAAAAGCCGCCGCGCTTCCGTGCGCTCTTCCCCGAGGCAACGGTCGAGAATTTCTATTCCGATTCGCTCTCGGACACCCCGATGGCCCGCCTTGCCAAGCAGGCGTACGTGGTGAAAAAGGACGGAACCCTCGTTCCGTGGCCCGAGAGTGAGCTGAAATGAATCAAAAAAGAAACCGCCCACGGGCGGTTTCTTTTTGGGGTGTCAAAGCTGCCCCACGGTAGGCTCCCTTGTGCAGAGGGAGCTGTCGCGGGACGCGACTGAGGGAGTGTGTCCCTACCACAGAACAAAATTAGAATACGTGAAGACGGTTCGTTTTGATCCTTTCTCCTTTTCCTGCGTATTTTAATTCCGGCTACAGCAGGGGCACAGCCCCTCCGTCGGCTACGCCGCCACCTCCCCTTA
>JAZSGE010000070.1:0-14690 GCA_045532575.1 Eubacteriales bacterium
GACAGGCTCGCCGTCAAGCAGCCAGCCGCGGAAGGCATAGCCCGGGCGGCTCGGGGTGGCGAGGGTGACGTTGCCTGTCACGATATCGAAGGTCGCGGGGTTCTCTGCGGCATTCTCACCGCCGCCGAGGTCGTAGGTCACTCGATAGACGGCAGGAGCCCAACGCGCAACGAGGGTCAGGTCGGCCGTGACGGTATCCTCCGCAAAGTTCCAGAGCCTATCGCCGTCATACCAGCCGAGGAAGGCGTAGCCGGGACGGGTGGGCGCTGTCGGCTCGGGGATAAGATCGCCCTCCTTCAGCGTGCTCCCGTCGGGAGAGGCGCCGCCCGTGGCATCAAAGTCAACGAGGCATTCGTTGCTCATCCAGCGGTCGACCTTGTCGATCACGCCGCCGATCGTGTCGATGACACCGCCGACGGTATGGCTCACCTTGTCGTAGGCGTTGCCGACCCCATCGATGACCGTGCCGACACCGTCCTTGACCGTGGTTATCACGGTACAGGAGGAAAGCAGGGTCGTAAGGGCCAGGAAGCAGGCAAAGAGAACTGCGAGGGAAAAACGCTTTTTCATAAGGCTCACCTTTCTGCGACGATCGCCGCAAGAGCATCCACGCACGCACGGGCGCGCGTTGCGAGATAAGATACTATACAGTATAGCATTAAGGCAAGAGAAAATCAAGGGCTTTTTTTGTCGGGGAAACAACGAAGCGGGAAAAAAAAGAGCTTCTCCTTGACACGGGGAGGATTTTGGTGTATGCTGTGCTTAGCCCTGATTTTTCTTTTTGAAGGAGATGCGCTATGCGTTACGCCAATTATTCGGGCTTTCACGGGATGCTGCGCTCGCTGGGGCCGGAGGAGGCCGCCCATCGGACGGCGGAGCTCGGCTTTGAGTCGGTCGAGCCCTTTACGTCCTATCCCACGGGACAGCCGCCTTACGAGGTAGTGGATGCCAAGCGCCTGGATGCCGCCCTCCGTGAAAACGGGCTGGCGGTGGCCTGCTATTCGATGTATTCCGTGCCGATCTCCGTGAGCCTTGCCGAGTTTTGCGATGCGATGAAGCGCCATCTTGAGTATGCGGCGCGCATCGGTGCGCCCTTCTTCCATCAGACGCCCTTCCCCTCGCGTGTGCAGGGCGAGCGCACCTACACCTACGAGGAGGCGCTGGAGACGATCCTTCCCTACACCGTGGCGGCGGCCGATCTCGCCAAGGAGCACGGCATTGTCTGTCTCTACGAGCCGCAGGGGCCCTTCTTCAACGGGCCGGACGGCCTTTTTGGGCTGCTGACGGCAATGAAGCGCGAGTGCACGAACGTCGGCATTTGTGCCGACACCGGTAACCCCCTCTTTGCCGATCATGATCCCCTTGCGACCTTTTGCCGTCTTTCCGACGATATCCTGCACATCCACGTCAAGGATTACAGGGTAAGTGAGGTGCCCTTCGAGGGGGTCCGCGAGCAGAGGAGCCTTGCGGGGCGGTATATCACCGATTGCCCGATGGGCGAGGGGGTCGTGCCTGTCAGCGATTGCCTTGCGGCCGTCTGGGATACCGGCCGCCGGCCGCGTGTTGCCCTTGAGATCCCCGGAGGGCCCGAGGTCCTCAGCGCCGCGATGCGCTATCTCGATGCCGTTGAAGCAAGCTACGAAAGGACGAAAGGATAAACACTATGGTAACCAAAGCCATGATGCTCGAGGCGCTCCGCACGCTGGGCGTCCGCGAGGGCGATATCCTCTTGACGCATTCCTCCTTCAAGAGCCTTGGCGGCTGTGAAAACGGCGCCGACACTGTCGTTTCGGCGATGCTTGAGGCTGTCGGTAAGACGGGTACGGTGGTCTTCCCGACGCTCTGCCAGAAGGACTGGGATCACGTCTACGAAAACTGGCACCTCGACGCCCCGTCGGACGTTGGGTATCTGACCAACTACTTCCGCAAGCTCGAGGGAGCCAAGCGGAGTGACCAGGCGACCCACTCGGTCGCGGCGATGGGGGCGCTGGCCGACACCCTGACAGCAACGCACGGGCAGTCGGGCCTTCGCTACGGCATCTTCGGCGATACGCCCTTCTCTGCCGACTCGCCCTGGCAGAAGATGTACGAAAGGGATGCCAAGGTCCTCTTCCTCGGCTGCTCGGTCAAGGCCTGCACCTTCCGCCACCTTGCCGAGTACATCGTGATGGAGGAGTACCTCGAGAGGATCAAAGGGAGCCCTGACTGCGAGGCGTTGAAGGCCGAGGTATGGCATTACACGAAATATAAAGACCACGGCGTGTGGCCTCACATCAAGAGCCCGTATCTTGAGGAGGTTCTGAAGGGTGAGGGCAAGTGGCGCGAGACCACCTGCGGCGATGCGACCCTCGCGCTCGTCTCCTCGCGCGATTTTGTCACGCTTTCGATCCGCCTGATGAAGGCGCACTGCGCCGAGGCGCTCAGCGAATATCCGCCCCTCTGGACGGTCGCCGAGACGCTCGATTGGATGACACGGGTCGAGGCGTTGTAAGGAACGGCCAATACAGAAAAGGAAGCACCGGGAGGTGCTTCCTTTTCTGTTGTGTTTTGTTTACCTTTCACATGAAATGATGTGAATATCCTCCCCCATTTTGAGGCCACGCGACTTCTCTGCCAGGCGGATGTTGTGGTAGGTGCCGCCCTGGTTGATGGGGTTGCCCTCGCCGTCGGTGAGCTTGGTCTCGACACCGTCCCAGAGGGCGATGAGCTTATCGGCGCGCGTGATGATGTACTTCGAGGCCTCGAGGTAGGTGTACCTCTTGTCGGGGACCACGCGGCAGGTGACGCTGAGCGCGAGGAGATGGCGCATCTCGAGCTCGTCCTCGTCGGTAAAGGGGTAGTTATACTTTTGGGCATCCTCGCGGATCTTCTCGATATACTCCTCGTACGGGAGGGGGAGCGCCGCCTTGATGGTGAGGCCGAGCTCGACCGCACAGCGTGCGATCAGCTGGTCGGCACCGAAGGCAAAGTTCGTGCGGACGACCACGCGGTAGTCCTCGGTGTACTGCGAGAGCACCGCCTTGATCGCGTCCTTCAGCCCGTCATCCTTCATGCGGATGGTGCGGTGGCCGCAGCCGGCGATGTTCAGGACCGGCTTGCGCCCGTCACGGTAGCGGTAGATGCGGACCCCGTGGCCGTACCGGTAGAGAAAGGGCACCATGTTGCGGATCATGATGCGGTCCTTCTCCTTCTCCTTTTCGGGGAGAAGGTCATAGGGGATGATGTCCTTATGGAGCTTGAGGCGGTTGCGGAGGGCGCGGTCCTCGATCTCCTCGCCATGCTTGCCGAGGGTCACGTAATCGCGGCCGTAGCGCCAGCCGGCGCGGAGCTTTTCCTTGACCCAGCGCAGATGCTCCTCGCGCGCCAAGAAGCCAAGGTCGTCATGGACACCGTCGTGGTCCGAGACCTCCTTGTCGGCAAAGCGCGTGATGATGGGGTACTCGAGCTCCTTATCGCTGTAAAAGCAGTTGATGAGCTCGAGCTTATCGGCGTAGGACTTGGCCTGCTCGATGTTCGAGAGCTGGAATTCGAGTGAGAGCGATTCGAAGGGGCCGACCTCGTGCTTATGCGAGATCCTCTGTGCGACACGGTAGCCCTCATGGATGGCACGGGCAAAGTCGCAGAGGTTGATGAACTTGTCGGACGAGACGAAGTGGCGCGCGCGCTTTTCGCGCTTGCCGATGCGTGCCCGCGCCGAGAGGGCGGTGTGCAGGCAGAGGAGGTCGGCGATCTCCTCGGTGAAGGAGGGGGCATCGACGAGCGAGAGGTCGCCGCCGTCGGCATCGCGGAAGCGCTTGCCGCGCAGGGCGAGGACATTGCGGTTGTAGCGCTCGGTCTCGTTGACCGAGGTACGGGCGTGGCGCGTGACAACGGTCGGGGTCTTGAGCTTCAGAGAGTCGAAGTAGTAGTCGACCGAGAGGCGACCGCCGCCGATCGCGAGGGTGACACCGTAGGCCAGGGGATCCTTTTTGCTGACGTAGCCGAAGGCCTTTCTGTCCCAATTCTGCAGCTCGTCGCAAAGGACGAGGAGGTAGGCAAGGGGATGCGTGCCGAGCGCAAGGGCGGTCGGGCGGCCGAGGGCGGCCTTGAGATCGTAGCGGTTGAGGCTGTTGTGCAGGGCGATCGCCGACAGGGCATCGAGCACGGGACGGGTGAGGGGCGTGGCGGTATCCTCGAGGCGCCGCAAAAGCAGGACGGCGCTGAAGAAGGCGTGGTCCATATACTGCGGCCGGTGGGTGTGGCGGCGCGAGAGGAGATCGAAGACGGTGTCCTCGGGATAGCCGAGGCGGTCGGCGATCGCGGCCGCAAGAAGGGCGGGCGCCGTCGGTGCGCGGAGGGGATAGGGCGACTCGGCCACAGCGCGGGGCGTGAGCGAGAGGAGGGGGTCGATGTTCTCGTAGCCGACATAGGGGTTGTTGGCATTCCCCTCGCCGAACAGCTCCTCGACATAGACCTTGATCTGCTCATGGGCAAGCTGGAAGGGATAGCCGATGTCGTGGAAGAGGGCGGCAAGCCCCCAGAGGTAGAGGAACTCGCGGTGAGAAAGCCCCTCCTCGCGGTAGAAATCCAGGAAGGCCGAGCGCAGGTCACGGTCGGCGGCGTAGATGGCAAGGCCGAGGGCAAAGACATAGACCGAGTGCGAATAGTGGTCGCGGTGCTTGGTGAGGAGCTCGCCCGAATGGTACTCGTGATCCGAGAGAAATTCGACGAGCTTCTCCATCGTGCCGTAGCCCTCGCCAAAGAGGCGAAAGATCTCACAGAAGGAGAAATACACGCAAAACGCGTCCTCTTTGGCGCCCGTTTCGCAAAATTTGTAAAGAGTTCTTTGCAGGCATCCGAGGTCGCCCTCGGGGATGCCGAGCTTTGCCTTGAAGAAGGAGGCCGACAGGTCGGCAAGTGATCTCATAGCCATCTCCGTTATCTCCGATAGATCTTACAGCCGCTCTCGTCAAGGAGGCGGTGGGCCCCGTCCAAGAGCTGATAGTCGTACTTGATGACATCGGCGGCGGCCTCCGGGATGCCGCGCGCCGCGGCGACCCTCTGCCGGAAGTCATAGAGCCCCGCAAAGGTCGTCAGGTTGCCGTGATAGCGCTGCTCGTAGCTTTTGCCGTTGGTGAAGCGATCGCCGTGCTTTTCCCCGAGGATGCGCTCGAGCGTTGAGGGGACAAAGCCCTGCATGATCATATAGGCGCACCAGCGGCTGTGCTCCTGCATCGCCATGGTGGTGCGGCGCGAGGGCTTCGGGTCAAGGGGGTAGCGGACACGGCGGCGGCCGTCCTCCTCGACGATATCGAGGGGGTCGCCCTTCGCATAGATAGCGAGGTATTCGGCCTCGGAGAGGGGTGGGAGGCCGTCCTCGCGCTCGCCCTCGGGCAGGGCGGCCAGCCGCTTTTTGAGCGCCTCGACCTCGCGAAGGAGGTCGGCGGGGGCGGCATCGGCCGGGTGGGCGGCAAGGCGCGCCTCGGCCTCGCGGAGGAGGTCGGCGACGGTCTTCCGCTTATAGTCGAGCCCCATCATATGGAGCTTATTGCGGAGCGAAAGGCAGGCGTAGAGGTTGGATTCACGCTCGAGCGCTGTGCGCTCGGTGTACCAGCGGAGGCGCGAGGCCTCCACCTCGGCCTCGGTGACGGGGCCGCGGCACATATCGTGCTCGACGTTGTAGACGTAATTCTCGAGGATCGCCATTTCGCCGAACTTCTCACGGATGACGTGGGCGTAGTCGTAGGCGACCTCGGCCTCGGTGCCGAAGGGACGGCAGAGCGAGCGGTCAAGGAAGATGGCCGAATCCTTGAGGATCGCGCGGTCCTTGACACGGACAAAGACGTGGCAGCCCGTGACCTTCCACTCCTTGAGCTTGGCGGCGATCTTATTGGTGATGTCGATGCTCGCGTAATCGTTCCCGATCGAGACGATAATATAGGTAAGGTCGGTCTCCCTCTTGCCGATGACGGCGTAAAGGTCCTCATAGAAGGAGCGGTCGTTGATATCGAAGTAGTGGTACTCCTCCTCGGCCGGGGTCTCGGGCAGGGGGAGGTAGGCATCGGTATCGACGGTCGGGTTGCCCTCGGCATCGAGGAAGGCGTATTTGTAGCGGAAATAGTTGTGGTTCAGATTCTTGTGGCCCTCGGTGTGGAGCTTATCGAAGAGGTGATAGGTGACACGCTTCGGCACCGGGTTGCCCTCCCCGTCCGCCGTCATCAGGCGGTTGTTGGCCACCATCGAGAGGAAGACCTGCTGGTTGGTGCGGCCAAAGCCGATCATCGCCACGGTGACATCGGTCTCCGGGCGGACGAGCGAGGTCTCGGTATCGAGGTGGGCCTCGGTCATATACTCGGTAAGGGGATACTTATCAATGAAGTCGATGGCGATCTCGCGGTACTCGTTGACATAATGCAGGCACCCGAGCGAGCGCGCCTCAAACTTGGAATAGATGTCCTCATACTCGCGGTTGCCGAAGATGTAGACGGCGAAGTTATCGACGATCTCACGGCCGCGCGACTCGATGTAGCGGACGACGTGCCCGGCGATGGCGAGCGTCTCCTTCTCGTCCTCCTTGGCTACGATCAGGTTCACCTTGCAGTGGGTGCCGCGGAGGGCACGCACCAGGCGATCGACCTCGCCCCCGAGCCAGGCATCCACCGTCTCACCCTTGACGAAGGAGCGATAGGTGACGTTATCGACAAAGAGCTTCCCCTCGGCCTCGGGCGTCAGACGGTCGACGAGCATACGGCGCGCGTGGCAGGAGGCGTAGAGCATCCGCCCCTCCTTGGTGTTGCCGACGATGAGACAGCGGTCACACTTGCCGCTCCGGAAGGCGCGGCGGCGCAGGGCCTCCCAGACCGACTGATGGAAGAGCGAGACCGAGAGCATCAGGGCGTTGGCGATGACCACCACAAGGCAGAAATAGACGGTCGCCTTGAAGATCGGCGAGACGGCGGCCAGCTCCTTGACCGAGGAGGTGTCATACTTCAGGGCGATGAGATAGATCGCCTTGGAGGCCGCATCCAGCACCGCCTCAAAGACGGTCTTGCCGACGTAGATGTTGTTCAGGAAAAAGAGGGGGATGGCCACAACATAGACGATGGCGCACTTCCCTTTTTTGAAATTGCGGATGTAATTGATCTTATCCGGGCGGCGAAGGACGGCGATCTTCACCCCCACCGTAAGCACGATGGCCGCAAGGATCGCCATACAGACGAGCGAAACGATGTCGTAGATCAGCATACTCTTCCCTTCTTAGAACAGGTGATCGGGGTTGCCGTTGTGCACCATGCGGTAGCAGCGCACAGGGGGCTGCCCGTGCCCGCCGTAATCGTCAAAGGCGTTGCCGATGATGCGGAAGCCGAATTTTTCGTAAAGGCGGATGGCGGCGATATTGTCATCCAGCACCGTAAGCTCAAAGACGCCGCGATCGGTGATCTCAAAAAGACTGCCGAGAAGGAAGGAGGCAACGCCGCGA
Organism: Eubacteriales bacterium; assembly: GCA_045532575.1. Classification (GTDB taxonomy): domain Bacteria; phylum Bacillota; class Clostridia; order Oscillospirales; family CAG-272; genus UBA1740. The sequence continues at coordinate 7,460 of JAZSGE010000070.1, forward strand.
CCGCGGTACTCCTCCTTGACCGAAACGTTGCAGATGTTCTTGCCGAGCTTGCGGTAATTGTAGGTCTTATCCATATATCCCGACGCCGAGAAGAAGGCGGCGGTCGGCTCGACCTCCGCCCTCTCGAAATCGGCAAGGATCGCGTCGGGATCCCAGCGGAGGCTCTCGGGGGAATTCAGGGTGCAGCCGATGACCTCGTCCCTCTCGTTCTTCACGATGTAGACCGAGTCGCGGTGGAAGACGCATTTCTCATTCTCAAAGGAATGAGCCAGCACACGGCAGGCGGATTCGATATCCCCGAAAAGATCGCGGTAGATATAGGGGTCTGTTTTGTAAATGAGCATCGCCGTTTCCCGATAGTCGCCGGGGTGGGAAAGGCGCTCAAAGCGGAAGCCGTCAATCATCTTCGTCGAGCATCTCCAGGTTGCCGTACGCGATGAGCGTCGGCTCGATCCAAAGCTTGATGCCGTTATTCGAGCAGAGCTTGTTCGGCATGCAGTAGTACTTCGTATTGATGGTACAGCGGAAGTCCGAGATCATCTCAATGTCAAGCTCATGGCTCGCGGCGGGCGAGGAGATCGAGAAGTGGGCGATGCGGTAGCCGTCCCGCGTTTCCTGCGCGTACTCGAAGGTACCGACGTACGGGTAAATGCCTTCAAGGCCGCTCCCCTCCTCCTTGCCGTTTTGCAGATACTTGTAGATCTCAAGGATGGCGCCGATGCGAGCCGAGAGGGCCTCCTCGTCGGCGTTTCCGAGGTCGGTGAGCATCTCAAGCGGCGCGATCACCGAGAAGTCGAGCAGCTGATAACGGCCAAGGCTCTCGCGGAGGAGCCGACGGCGCAGCTTGCCCTCGTTATCGGGTGCGAAGATGCAATCGTCGTTCATCGCCTCGATCTCGCGGAGGATGGCGGCAACGTCATTCGACTCGAGCGAGGCCAGGCGCTTCTTCTGTCTCTGCACCTCCGAGCGGAAGTCGCGGTCGGCCTGATGCTGGAACTCGTCGATCTGCTTGAGGCTCATCACCACATCGCGCGAGGCGTTGCGGTAGGCGTCCTTCACGGCGGCATAACGGAAGAAGCCGCAATAGAAGATGTAGAGCGACTTCAGCGTACGGAAGACGATCGAGCGCACCTTCTCCTTCTTACGGGAGAGGGGCAGATCGGGGCTGCCGAGAAGAAGCTCGAGCATCTTGATGTGCGAATTGATGTTCAAGGGGTACTTATTCTTGAAGGTCTTGTCATCCAGCTCATCGGCGCAGGTCAGCTCCGAGAGGTAGGTGACGATCTGCAGAGCGCGCACCTCGGCCGTGATGGCGGAGCGCTGCTCCTCGATGACATCGCCGATGATCTCGTTCGCCGTCTGGTTCTCGCCAAGGTACTGGACGCACCAGCGCTCAAAGGCGGTCGCCACCTCACCGTCGATCTCCTCACGCAGGCGATCGATCTCGAAAACATCCGAGCCGAAGCGCGACTGGAGGCTGTGGAGAAGGCGTTCGTAAAGGGCGGGGAAATTGGCAAAGAGGAGCTGCATCACCCCCGTGGCGCTCTCCTTCACAAGGAGGACGACCACGATGCTGTCCCAAAGGCCGCCCGCAAAGAGGGCGGGGTGCTTCTGCCCGTAATGGGCGCGCAGGCGATGCTTGACATCCTCGGTCAGAATGTCCGAGATCGCCATGGCGAGCTGCTTGATATAGCGATAATTGATCGAGTAGAAGTCGCGCAAAAGCGCTGACTCCTCCTCCTCGCGGCTGTTGAGGCGCAGGTCGCGCGAGACGGCACTGATCGCCTTCGGCCCGACAAGGCCGAGGTCACCGTCACCCCCGACAAAGTCCTCGCTCGCCGTCACGGCCAGGTGGAACTCCGAGTCCTCGATCCCAAGGCGAGAATAGCCGAGGTAAAGAACGTCACGGCTCTTGCCTTCGTTCGCGTCAAAGTGGGCGTTCTGCAGATAATAGAAGCGACCGTCGACCGCGATCAGCGAGAAGCAGGTATCAAGCTCCTCCTCGGAGGAGATGCCGTCAAGGCGGAGCGTCACACGGGAAACGCCGTCAAACTCGTATTTCTCGCCCCCGTCGTAGAGATAGGGCGTACCGTAGCGGCCGCCGAGGAGGGGCTCGGTCACAAGCTCAAGATCCTGCAAATACGGGAAAAGCGACAAAAGCTCGACCAGCTCGTCATACTTCGCAAGGATATCCTCCTTCATATCGAGAAGGCGCGAGGAGCGGCGGGCCAGCTCGGCACAGCGGACAAAGTAGGCAAAGCGGTTGTCCACATCGCGCCCTAGGTACTCCTGCATCCCCATATCCTTGGCGATGATGCCGTCGTAATAGATATCGAGCTGCGCATCGATGATGGTCGGCTCAATGATCGAAAAGCCAAGCGCCTTCTCACGGAAAAGCCCCGAGAAGGTCTTGGTGATGCGCATATAGGAATTGAATTTTTCAAGCTTATCGGGGTTGAGATCGGGGTTCTCGGTCTTCCATTTCCGATACTTCGAATAGATGAGCGCAAAGGTCAGGGTAAAGAGGTTCGAATAGCTCTTGTAGATCCCGTAGACGGTGGTTAAGAAGGTATCCTTCCCGAATTCACCGTCAAAGAGGAAGTCACGCGTCGCCTCGTCACGGATGTAGCGCCCGATCCTTTTGATACAGGTTTCTCTCTCCATACTTATTCACCGACGATGCGGTCGACGACCAAGCGGTAGGCGTCGCACGCCATTCTCTCATCCTGCGAGAGCTTCTCGGGCGGGAGCTTGAAGAGAACGTCCTCCTGGATCTTGAAGCGGCGCACCTCGTTGACACCGAAGAAGGGCTTGCCCTCCCCGACGAGGGCGAGGTCGATCTCGTTGTTGTTGATGTCGATCTTCGAGAAATCCTCGACGATCAGACGCTTGATGTTCTCATAGCTGACGGCGATGCCGTTGATGAGGATCTCATCGGTCGGCACGGCGTTCGGCACGAGGACAAAGCGCTTGTTGCTGAAGTTCTTCAGTTTGTTCATGAGGAACTCGTGCGTGCCCATACGGAACTGGTAGGTGATACGCATGCAGGTGACAACGCAGTCCGAGGCGTCGAGCGCCCACTGGGCGGTCGCCTGGTTACCGGCGGGGGTATCAAAGATGACGGCCGAGAACTCAAACTCCTCGCACGCCTTGATGATGTCCTTGAAGCGGCTCTCCTCGACGCCGCCGATGGCGTAGTTGTTCGCCCCCTTCGCGATGCTCTCGTCGCGCTTTGTAGGCATGAAGAGGACCGCCTCGCGGCTCTCGTTATCAAGCCCGAAGCAATCGCCGACCGCGATGCAATGGCGGAAGATGGCGTGATGGGCGATGTCGGTACGGGCAGGGCTGTTGAGGATCTTCGAATACCCGGCGGCCAGCGCCTCCTGAATCGAATAGCTCTCGACATCGGGGCGGCTCTTCTTGAGGAGGAAGGTAAGACCCGCGCTGTCAAGGTCAAGGTCGAAGACAAGGATCGGGTGCTTCGGCGTTGCGTTCATCTTCTTGACGAGGTAGGGGATGGTGTTATAGGCGAGCGAGCTGCGGCCCGCGCCGCCCTTATAGGAGAAATACGAGATCTTTTTCATGGTCATTCCCTTTCTTAGCCGTTCGTTTCTTAGGTTTTATTGCGGCGGATCTGATCCTGCACAAGGCTGACGATCGCCTCATCGACGATCTCCTCGGCCACATTGTCGTCAGCCTCGCTGAGGAGCTCGGTGGCGGCGGCGTAGGCCTCGGGCAAATAACTCGTGAAAGCGCGCTTAAAGAGGAGTGAAAGATCGTCCTCGGGGTTGGCGGCGCGGCCGTTGCCCTCGATGATGCCGGCGAGTGACTCGCGGAGCATAAGGCCGAAGGTGTCGCGCATCCCGTCAAAGATCAGACGGTCGATCTCCTGCTCGATGGGGGCCTTCTTCTCCTCGTAGCGGAGGCGCTCGGCGCGGAGCGATTCCTCATACTCGGCAATGATCTCGTCGCGGCGCTTCTGCTCACTCGCAAGCTTTTCGCGGAAGGACTCCTTCTGTGCCTTCAGCTCCTCGGCAAGACCCGAGATCTCGACCTCCTTCTCCTCGATGTACTTGGCCTTATCGAGCGAATAGGGGCGCTCGTAGACCTCGTAATAGTCATAGAAGGCACGCAGAGCGTAGATGTAGTTGTAGTTGTTGACAAGGTCGTATTCCTCGTTGTCCCAGAGCCAGGCATCGGCCTGCTTCTTCCTGAGGATCTCGTCCTTGTAGGTGCGCATATCGTACTGCGGATAGGGGATGATGTAGCGCGAGACGGTGCAGTAGGTCTTGATGATCAGGGGGGTCAGATTCTGCAGGGTGATGCGCTGCTTTCTGAGCATCTTGGCCTGGTTAACGGGGGCCTTGGGGTCATCCTGATCGTCGATCGGCAGGGCGCAGTGGAGCTTCAGGAAGAAGTTCTCGTACATATCGCCGCGGCCTTCACGCGTGAGCTTCTTGAAGAAGCGCTGGACGCAGGGCACCGAATACTGGAGCTTATCGTAGAAGTCATCGCTCATTTCGCTGTCCTTGTAGTCAAGGTCAACGCCGGCGGCCATCATGATGTTGATGGCAAAGAGGACGTTGAACATGGCATCGCTGCCGCTCGAGTTCTCGATATCCTCGGCCGTAATGGGCTTGAAGGCATGGTTGAAGAAGATCTTGGTGGTATCGACCTCGCGGAATTGCAGGTCAACGTAGTGACCCGCGTCAATGACCGTCTTATTGAAGTGGTAGTAGGAGACGTAGTGGGCACGCAGGAAGCTGAAGTCGCGTCGCAGGGCGGCCTCGTCCTCGCCGATCTCGATGCCGTAGTCAGCCTCATTACAGGTAGCGATCTTCTCGGAAAGCTCGGAAAGAGAAACATCGACATTCCCGTCGAGCGTCACGCGGCCGGCAGCACGGTACTCGTCAAGGATGGCGGTACGCAGACGGCGCAGCACCGACAGAGAATGCGGGAAGAATTCGTAGAAAGTGAGGTAAGCCTCGCCCGCGAGATAGGTGTGGAAGAGCGAAAGTTCGGTGACGCCGTGCTTTTCCTTGGCAATGGGGGTGAAGGTCCAGCCCTTGTACTTCATGTTCGAGCCGTCGTAGTCGTAGAGCGGCGTCTCACTCCGCGCCAGGCGGAAGTCGATCCCCTCCTCGCCGTTGACGCGAAGCGCCGAGCCGCTGATGAAGTCCATCGTGCGGAGGAGCAGATCCTCAATGAAGGCGATCTCGGCCTCGGTGCGCGCGTTCTCATCCTCCATCATGGGGACAAAGCGCTCGGGGATCTCGATGAAGTTCTGCTTCTTATCGAGGTCGATATAGAGGAGATTGCGGATCTCGATCAGGATGCGGAAGAAGAGGGTCGCGGTCTCAAGATAGGTGTCGATGACGTCCTCGGCGACATAGGGCGTGGCATCAAAGTCCAGGGTATCGACCCCGTACTTCAGGACACGGCCGAGGATATCGGAAAGGGTCGTGTTGATCTTCTCGACCGCCTTCGGGTATTTGTGAAGGGCGAGGTTGAACTTCGAGAGCTCCATCAGGGTCAGAAGGCCGTAGCACTGGCTGAGAACGCCGACCTCGCGCGCGCCCTCACGGAAGAGGAAGCCCTCGTTCTCGGCGTTCAGGCCGTAGTCGAGAAAGGAGGCGAGGACGTCCTCACCGACGTCCGAGCGGTTGCGGTACAGGTTAAAAACGCCGCGCGAGTCCTTGCGGAGCAGGGGATCGACAAATGTCTTTTTTTCTACCTTAGCCATGATGGATTCTCCTTATCGTTTCGAGATTTACTTTGATCATCGGCAATATGCCGTAGTGGGCATCGAGGAAATCGTAGTCGATATCGGGAGCACCGTCCCGTACAGCACAAAGGGTCGAGCGTGTGCCGCCGCCCGTGTCGGACAGCCAGGCGTAGCATTGGCCGCCATCCCCGAAGACGTGGTCGCAAAGGTCGGTCGCCTCCAGCCCCGGAAGACGGGCGGCAAAGGTCTCGCAGACCGCCTCGGAGGGGAGGGAGACCGCCGTGATCGCTTCTCTCTCCTCGGGGGAGAAGGCGATCTCGGGAAAGCGGTCAAGGAAGGCGGTGACGGCCCCCTCGCTCCCGAGGGTCACATCCAGCATCCGCCGTGAAAGGAGGGTGGCCTCGCGACCGTCGGTCTCAAGGAGGAGCCAGGAGAGCGGCTCAAAGAGGAACTGCCGGCGTGAGCGTGTCATTACCCGCTCCGAGCGCACCTCGGTGATCTCGCCCTCGAGCGCGCCCGTGACGACGGGGCCATAGGAGGCGGGGTAGGAGCCGAGGGTGATCTCGGGGTTGCCGTTCACGCGGCGGAGCGAGGAGCCGAAGGCCTCGCCAAACTCGCCCTCGGCCGCGCGGCTGTCGCTGACGGCGAGGGGGCTGGCCTTGGCGACGGCGGCGACGATCTCGCGGATATAGTCGCCCTGCCGCAGGAAGTAGAGCTTATCGGCGTTGAAGGCGCGGAGCACCGTGATGATGCGCTCCTCGGGCAGGACCTCGCGGAGGCGGTCGGCCGAGAGGTCGGCACAGCGGAGGAAGGCCTGCCGCACGATCGCATAGACCGAGGCATCCTCGGCGGCGAGGACACAGAAGGCACGCATCGAGGGGCGGTCACGGGAGATCTCCTCAAAGAGACGGATCTCGCGCTCGATCGCGCTTTTGCCCGTCATCTCCCCGTCCGCCGCACCGCCGAGAAGACAGTTGACGTCAAAAAAGAAGATGATGCCGGCGCACCGCTCGTCAGAGAGGCGCTCCTTGACGACCTCATGCCAGACGTCGCCGCCGAGGAGCTCACGGTCATACCAGAAGTTGAGCCCCTCGCCGAAGAGGCGCTCAAGGTCGGGGTAGACGGTCGCGGCGGAGGCGTGGGCGTACGAGATCAGCATGAACTCGGCGTTCGGAAGGAGGCGCTCCCGTTCAAGATAGGTCTTGGGTGGGGTGATCGGTTCGCTCATGATGACTCCCTTGAAGGTGTGGTGGTTTCAAAAATAGATATAATATAACAAATAACATTATACAGCAACTGACGCGCGAAGTCAAGACATAATTCGCCACATCCCGACAGGGAACGAAGGGTGAATGCCGGAACAGGACGAAAAAGCGGCGCGGCGGCGTCTCTTTTTTGCTATGTTTTGTTGTCATTTTGTCAAAAATGCGGTGAGAGTGTCGTTTTTTCTCCGTCACGGTGCGCGGAGGGGGCGGGAGGAAGGAGGGCGTGGGGAGTCGGATCGTA
>JAZSGE010000105.1:0-5597 GCA_045532575.1 Eubacteriales bacterium
ATGGGGGGGGCGGGGGGGCAGGGGGAGCCGATGCGCCGGCCGCCGCGCCGCGCCGTGAGAGCGTCCTCCGGACGGTCAAGCGCTCGGGGCTCCTCCCGGTCTTTGCCTGCATCGTGGCCTGCGGCTTCTTGCGTGACGGCATTGAGTCCTGGCTCCCGACCCTGTATTCCGAGGCCTTTGGCCGGGATGCCTCCGAGTCGATCCTGATCTCGGTGGCGCTCCCCGTTTTTGCCATCCTCGCGATCACGCTCATCAAGATCCTGCACAAGGGGCGCCTCTTCAACAATGAGGCGCGCGGGGCCGCCATCTTCTTCGCGGCGGCCGCCGTCCTGTGTCTGCCGCTTGTCCTTTTGATCGAATCGAAGGCGATCGCCGCGCGCATTGCTTGCCTTGTGCTCGCCTCGCTGGTCTGCGGTGCGATGCACGGGGTCAACTTCCTGCTCATCTCCTGCGTGCCCGGGCGCTACGCCGGGACGGGGTGCGTCTCGACCATCAGCGGTCTTTGCAACGCCTTTATTTATGTGGGGGCGGCCATCTCGATGTACGGGATCGCGCTTGTGGCCGAGAACCTCGGCTGGCAGACGACCGTCCTCTCCTGGATCGGCATCGCCGTCCTCGGGGGCGTGCTCGTGCTCCTCGGCCTCCGCCGCTTCAGCGCGTTCATTGCGAGCGAGGAATGAAAAAAGGACCTGCCGCACGGCAGGTCCTTTTTGTATTGTTTTGTTTACGGGTAACGAGATCGGTGGCGGAAGGATCACCGTTTAACGGTTGCCTTGGCCACGCGGACGCAGGTGGACATCCCGTAGGGGTAGCCCGTGAAGTGCGCGGTAAAGACGTCGCCACTTCGGGAATGCGCGAGGGGCTCGTGGGTGTCCATCCACTCGATCGCCGTGATCTCGTCGGTAACGCCGCCAAAGGCGATGTCACCCGCGTAGCGGCCACCGACCGTGACGTTTTTGTTGCCCTGCTTACCGAGGTCGTGGATGAAGAAATAGAGGCAGCCGTCGCCGCGGAGAACGAAGTTCTTCGGGAAAGCCTCACAGGTGGCGGGGTAGGGGCGGCCCTCGTAGATCGCCTCGCCGTACAGCTTCATCCAACGGCCGAGAATGTGCATCAGCTCGCGCTGGATCGGCTCGATGGCGCCCTGACCGCGCGGCCCGATGTTGATGAGATAGTTGGCGCCCACGCGGCGGCAGGCGCAGAGGTGCTCGATGATCGAGAGGGGGGATTGGTAATTAAAATCATTGTCGCCGATGCCCCAGTGGTCGTTGATGGTGTGGCACATCTCGGCGGCGAGGTACTTGGGCATCCCCTCGCGGTCCATCGGGGTTGGGCGCCCCTGCTCGAAGGTCACCGAGTCGATCTCGGGATGGCCGACCTCACCGCGGCGGTTCAGACCCGTGTTGTCGATGATGAGTGCCTCGGGCTGGTACTTGCGGATGGTGGCATACAGCTCGTCCTCGCGCCAGGCCTCCTTGGGCATCGACCAGTTACCGTCGAACCAAAGGCCGCCGATCTTGCCGTAATTTTTGCACAGGATCTCAACGCTTGCCCGGAGATATTCGAGGTAGGCATCGAAGTTCCCCTTGAAGTCGGGGTGATGCCAGTCGAGGGTGGTATGATAGAAGATCGGCATAATGCCGTGCTTGCGGCAGGCGTCAACGAACTCGCGGACGAGGTCGCGCCCGGCGGCGCTGTGGGGGGCATCAAAGTCCGAGAGGCCGCAGGTGTCATACAGCGAGAAGCCCTCGTGGTGACGGGTGGTGAGGGTGATATACTTACAGCCCGCCGCCTTGGCGGTCAGGACCAGCTCCTCGGCGTCAAAGTCCTCGGCGGTAAAGGTCTCGGCGAGGCGGCAGTACTCCTCCTTCGAGTGCTTGCCGATGTAATAGATCCATTCGCCCTGCCCGAGCTGGGAGTAGAGGCCCCAATGGACGAACATACCAAGGCCCATGCCTTCAAAGTCGGCGATGTATTGGTGCGGTACGGGAATGGCCATACGAATGCTCCTTCTGTGTTTTCCTTCATTGTACCACGAAAGGCCCTCAAAAAGGAATATCAAAACGGGATGCAGAGTTATCATTTTTGTCTCGCTTTGCATATCCTGCCACAGGAGGCCGTCAAAAATCAAGAATAAATCCGAGAACCCCCTTGACAAACCGAGACGAGGGTGCTATAATATCATAGACTTAGGATTTCGGCGCCATGGCCAAGCGGTAAGGCAAAGGTCTGCAACACCTCTATCCCCGGTTCAATTCCGGGTGGCGCCTCCAAACAAAAGAGCACTGCGAGAGCAGTGCTCTTTTGTTTGGAAATGAAGCGCGCTAACGCGCATGAAAAATGAAGCAGGGCTTCGCCCTATGAAGCGAGCCTTCGGCTCAAAGAGAAGTTAGTGTGCGCTTCGCTTCATGCGAGCGAAGCGAGTGCTTCATAGAAGCCGTAAGGCTTCTGCTTCACATCGACGAAGTCGATGCTTCATTGGCAAAACAATGGTTTTATGCTATACTTCATCCAAAGGACGGTGATATTGTGTCAAATGATAAGCTTTCTGAGCAATCAATTGATTTTGCAGTTCAAATTATAAATCTTGTGAAACAGTTAAAGGAACAACGAGAGAGTATTATTTCCAATCAAATTGGCAGAAGCGGAACGTCGATCGGGGCAAATATCCGTGAGGCCAAATATGCACACGGCACAGCCGATTTTATTTCCAAAATGCAGATTGCGCTCAAAGAAGCAAACGAAACGGGCTATTGGTTGGAGTTACTCTATAAAACTAACTATATCGGAGAAGAGCAATATAACTTTTTGGAATCCAAATGTGAATCCCTGAGGGCTATGCTTGTTTCTTCAATCAACACCGCCAAAAATAATAACAAATAATTTTCAAATATTATCCGGACTTATGACTTCCTTTCGGTATAATGGTGCTTACCAAAACCGAAAGGGAGTTTTATTTTATTGCAGGGCGGTGGCTTGCTGCCGCCGAAACAAAAGGCAAGGGTAAAGAAAGCGGCGGGAGATGGACACCCGCCCAGCGAAGAATACGTGTCAACATTGCTGCGCTTCGCACAAACGGATTTTGCCGTGTCTCTTGCACTTATCTCCATAGTATGCTATAATACATCCGAATAAGTGTAAAATAACAAAAAGGCGGTATATTTATGAGATCATTTATATTGGGAACCGATTGGTGGACCGATTGTGATGATGCTGTTGCCGTGCGGTTACTTGTGCGCGCGATCGAAGAAAAGAAAATACAGGTGCTCGGTGTTGGAATTAATGCTTGTATGAAGTATTCAGTTGCATCGTTGAAAGCATTTTTGTCCGCTTATGGGATCGATGCTATACCTATCGGTATCGATCAGAATGCTACAGATTTTGAAGGCATTCCGGTATATCAAAAACGCTTGGCAGAGTGTATGCCAAACGTAACAAACGCCGATGCTGAAGATGCAGTACGGCTATATCGTCGTATACTTGCCGAAACAAGTGGAAAGGTAGAAATAATAGAAATCGGATTTTTGCAGGTTATCGCCTCGGTATTGCAAAGTAAACCTGACGATATTTCAGCCAAAAGCGGAATTGAGCTATTTGAGGAGAAAGTCAGCAAGGTATGGGTTATGGCGGGAAAATGGGATGCGGACGGAGAAAAGGAGCATAATTTTTGCAATAATACGCGCTCTCGTATAGCGGGAAAGACCTTTTGCGAATTGTGTCCTGTGCCTGTGACATTTTTAGGATGGGAAGTAGGATACGGTGTGATAACTGGAAATCAACTTGAGCATAACGATTGCCTTTATACTGTGATGAGAGACCATGGCTCGGAGAACGGACGGCATTCGTGGGATCCGATGCTGGTTCTTATGGCTTTGATAGGTGACGAAGAAAAAGCCGGCTACAAAACCGTGACGGGAACTGCGTCGGTTGATGCAGAAAGTGGAAAAAATTATTTTATCAGAAGTGACGCAGGAAATCACAAATTTGTGATAAAACAACAAGAAAACTGCTTTTACGAAGAACAAATCAATCGTTTATTATAGTTATCACAGGCATCTTTTTTGTCAACACGTCTCAACGAAAAAGGACACCCTTGCGGTGTCCTTTTTTCGTTGGAGCCACCCTTGCGGAGTGAAGCGGTGCGCGCAGCGCACCGGGGAAATTCCGGGTAAGCAAGGAAAAAGAGCCCGGTGGGCTCTTTTTCCGCAGCGATACCCCAAGCATAGGGAAAAATGAAGCGAGCGCTATGCCGAGCGCGCATTTTGTAAGGAGCGTAGCGACGGAATAGCGAGCCTGCGAGCGTCCCATATGCGCGGGGAGGGTAGCCTCCAGAAAAAAGCACATCTGCGTTGCAGATGTGCTTTTTTCAACGAAATTCGCCTGCGGCGAGTGAAATTTGGCTTCGCCAAGTGAAATAGCTTCACTGTGAAATATTTGCTTCGCAAATGTGAAGGGCGAATTTCATTTCACATCGAACGGAGTGAGATATTTCACAATTCACGCAGTGAATTATTTCACATTCGGCGTAGCCGAATATTTCACTTCTTTTCCCCTCGGGTCTTGAAAAACACCGAAAACTGTGATATAATAAAACCGGAAAGGCGGTGGAGATATGTTTCTGACAAAAAAAGGATTTTGGAAAATTATTATTATGACATTATGTTATTTTGCAATAGGAAGTTTTTGCATAGCGGCTGGAGTAATGTTGACTATTTTAGATACGGATGCCAATTTTTTGTTTGTGTTGGGAGTTTTTTGTTATGTTTTGTGCCCGCTTTTTATATTTTGGGGGCGATATGCGGAGGGTAAGGGTAAATTAATCAATTTGGGGAACAAGCTTGTCCGCAATGAACTGCAGCCTCACGAGTTTATAAAAGAATATCAGCGATTGAAAAATTCAACTGATCTTGTTGTTAATAAGCCAAGCATTGAAATTTTGCAACTAGTTGCAATAGCCTATGATTCTTTGGATGATAGAGAAAACTGCCTTTCTGCCGTAGAGGAAATGATTTCTGTTGCAAGCGTGAAAAAGAAGACGTTTGCAAAGCTTATAAAATGCTCATTTTTATTTTCTTACGATATGATCGATGAGGCTGAAGCCATTTTTACAGAAACCCGTACCTCCAAGCAGAATTTTATATGTCAAGCATTGTCGGATGCTATTTTTAAGAGTGATCGGGCAATGGCTATGGGGGATTACAAAACGGTGGAAGCACATAACTTAAAAATGCTTTCGCAAACCTTTCCCAAACTTGATAATTTGTCAAGGTTAATAATTCACTACAAGTTGGGCGAGGTTTATGAGAAATTACAAAGCTATGAGAAAGCGATTCCATATTATAAATATTGCATTGATAACGGCGGAGAAACAGCGATAAAAAAATCCGCAAAAACCGCATTGCAGCGGATACAATAAAAGTCGTGGCATCTTTTTTGTCAACGCGCCTCAAAACAAAGCACCCCAAACGGGGTGCTTTTGTTTTGGGGCGCCACTCCCTCATGCGAGGTGGCTCTGCGAAGCAGAACAGTTCAAATCCGCGGGAGCGAGCAAAAACGGTCGAGGAGCGTGTTTGCGAAGCGAGTAACGGCGAAAGGGA
>JAZSGE010000014.1:0-24275 GCA_045532575.1 Eubacteriales bacterium
GCGTCGAGGACTTCGCTTCGATAAAAAGCCACACCGTGGCTTTTTATCCTCGCTCACCCACCAGGGAAGGCTAAAAGTGACAGAGGAACGCCACCGGGGAAGGCTTTCAGTGACTGTGCTTTTTCTTTTTGCTTAAAGGAAGACGTGGCCCTTTTTGTGGAAGGTAAGGAGATTGCGGTAGGGCTGGATGCCCTTCGGCTCGGCGTTTCCGGCGAGGATCTCGAGGGCGTGGTCGATACAGGCAGCCGAGCCCCAGCCGAGGAGAACGCGGGGCATGTAGGGAGCATCGGTGGCAACAAAGGGATTCCCGAAGTGGAGGTGGGCGACGATGCGATCGGTCGATTGGAGGGCGTCCATCATATCGACAACGCGCGTTGTCAGATGCTCACGGCCAACAAAGCACATCGGGCGGTAATAGGTGATGAAGACGACGTCATCAAACTGCTGCTGCTCGCGGAAGAGCTTCATATTACTGCCGGTATCGGGGAGCTCGGGATAGACGACGGCCTCGGAGCGCGGGAAGAGGCGGTGGACGGTATCGGCGATATGCCGGGGGTTATACCACTCGTCGGTGAAGGCATCAAACTCGGCCTTCGTAACGTCGATCATCTTATCGAAGAGAATCACGAAGAGGTGGCGGCCGTTGGGGTCGATCGCGGGGGGGAGGCCCTCGGGCGAGACATACGAGATGCATTCGCGGCTGATGGCGGCGACCTTCTCGATATCCTCGGGGCGGGGCTCCTGATGTTTCGGCAGGAGGGTGACCTTGTGCTGGGCGGCGAGGACACGGCGTACCGCCTCCTCAAGGCGCGCCTCGGTGATGGTGCCGTCACGGTAGCCCTCAAGCAGGGCCGCGTAGGCCTCGCGGCAGGGGATGCCCCAGGAGAGGGGGATATCGTTGCCGGCCTCGATCGCCATCGGGGTGGTCTTATAGTTGCCGTACTTCAGAACGACGCCCATCATATTGAGCGCATCGGTGATCAGAAAGCCGTCAACGCCCGCATCACGCAAGACGTCAATGACCGGACGGGAGAGCGAGGCGGGGCGGTCGGGGTCGATATTCGGGAGGAGGGTGTGGCCGACCATCACGCCGTCTAGGAGGCCCTCCTCATTCAGAGCGCGGTAGGCGTAGAGCGACTCGGCCTCCAGCTGCTCGCGCGTATCGGCGGCATAGCCCTCGCGCATATGGCTGTCATAGGGCATGTTTTCCGTGGCCGAGGGATAGTGCTTGGCGCAGGCGAGGACACCGCCCTCGTGCATCCCGCGGGCGATCGCCTTCCCAAGACGGGCGACGACCTCCTTATCGGGGCTGATGGTGCGCGTGACCGAGCCGCCGGGAGAATTCCCACGGCAACGGTCGAGCAACGGATTGCAGATGACATTATAGCCCATGGCGGCATACTTGGCGGCGGTGAGCCGACCGAAGGCGTGGGCGTATTCCTCGCTCTCGTGGGCGGCGGAGAGGGCGATCGCTGCCGGGATCGGATGGTCGGGGTGGCCGTTCTCGGCATCGCACAGGATCAGGATCGGGTAGTCGGCCGTCTCGCGCACGCGGCGCACGATGTCCTCGCGGTTCTTGATCTTGGAATGGACCCAGACCGAGCCGAGCTTATGCTCACGGATCATTTCGAGGGCATCCTCAACATCGGCTTCTCCGTGGTTGAGATTGGCACAAAGGAGGAGGCCGAGCTTCTGCTCGGTCGAAAGCGAGGCGAGGTCAAGTTCTTTCATTTCTTTTTCCTTTCTGTGTATAGGGAGAAGACTTCTGCTGTTACCCTATTCTATCACAGCGAAGCCGAAAAAGCAAGAAAAAAGAGCCCGGTGGGCTCTTTTTCCGAAGCGATACCCCAAGGATAGGGAGAAATGAAGCGAGTGATAACGAGCGCGCATTTCAACCATATCCGCGGGGAGGGCAAAATTGATGCTATGTGCCATTTCGGGGGACTGCGAAGGCGTACAAAGGCGTACGCCGAGCATGGTTGTCCTCCGAAAGGGTGCAGAGCGCAATTTTCACCCGCGAGGGAGCCATTTGACGTATTCGTGGGGCGATAACCCAAACCTCTTTTTAAAATCGCGACTGAAGTTCGGAAGCGAGGTATAGCCGAGGGTCTCGGCGATCGCTCCGACGGGGATGCCCTCGACAAGACAGCGGGCGGCGTACTCAAAGCGGCGGTCGGCATGATAGCGCTTTGGCGATACGCCAAAGTCGTGCTTGAAGACCTTATAAAGATAGGAGGCCGAATAGCCAAAGCGGCGCGCCAGCTCCTCGGCCGAAAAGGCCTCGCGGAAGGTTTCATCAAGATAGGCACGGATCTTCAGGGAAAGAGTGCCTGCGCGGTCGTTGTCATCGGTGATGTACAGCACCAGCGCCTCGGTAATGCGGCGGATGACACTCATCTCCGCCTCGGCTGTCGCGTAGGTCTCAAGGAGCGCGACAAGATCAAGGAGGAAGCGATCCTCCCTCGGGTCGCGCACGATCGGCGCCGCCACCTTCGGCGTGGTGATAACGTGGACATAGACGTGGTCGAGCTTGTCGCTCTGCTCCTCCCACATCGAGTATACGCGGTCGGCCGGGAGAATGTAAAGCTTGCCCGGCTCAAAGCGGAATTCACGCTCGCTGTCCCGGTAGAAGGCGGTGCCGCCGCGGATGTAGTACACCCGGGAGAAGGTCGGATGGCTGTTGCCAAGCTCCCACACCGGGGGCGTAATGCCCTCTCCGTAGGCAAAGACAGAATTGACAAGCATACGCGCACCTCCCCGCTTTTTCTGCTTTCAGTATAGTCCTCCCTCCCATTGTTGTCAATATCTTTCCCGAAAATGATAACTCCGTTCCCATATATGATATTCATTTTCGTTCTATATTTGATAGAATGAAAGAGGAGGGCGGACTTCCCCGTCCGATCACGGCGCCCCCGGGGCGCATGCATAAGGAGATCATCATGACGAACAGAGAATGGTTCAAGCAAGCAAAATTCGGTATGTTCCTCCACTTTGGCCTGTATTCGGTCCTCGGGGGGGAATGGCGCCACGGCGTGGCCTCGCCCTACCTCGGCGAATGGATCCAGAACCGCCTGCAGATCCCCTGCCGCGAGTATGAGTCTCTCACAAAGGCCTTCAATCCCATTTTCTTTGATGCGGAGGAATGGGTGACGCTGGCGAAGGATGCCGGGATGCAGTATATTGTCATTACCTCAAAGCATCACGAGGGCTTTGCCCTCTATCACTCGAAGGTCGATCCCTTCAACGTGGTGGATGCGACCCCCTTCGGCCGGGATATCATCGCCGAGATGGCCGCCGCCTGTAAGAAGCACGGCATCCGCCTCGGGCTCTACTATTCGCAGTACGTCGATTGGCACGAGGAGCACGCGGGCGGCTGGCGCGTGGATAAGGACGGCCCCGGCCGCACCTGGTCGAACTTCTGGGATTTCCCGGATCACTCGAACAAGGATTACAACATCGCCTGGAACAAGAAGCTCGCGCCCCAGCTCCGTGAGATCCTGACCGAGTACGGCGATATCGCCACGCTCTGGTGCGACACCCCCTACGGCAAGACCGAGGAGGAGAGCCGCATGGTGTTTGAGTACATCAAGTCGGTGAATCCCGACGTCCTCGTCAATACCCGTGTCGGCAACGGCTACGGCGATTACACCGTCATGGCCGATAACCACATCCCCGATGAGTATATGGATCCCGACGTCCTCGCCGAGGCTCCCATCACCCTCAATAAGACCTGGGGCTACAAGGCCGCCGACCAGGAATGGAAGGATGCCGACCGCGTGCTCGAGATCAAGGAGCACCTGAACGCGCGCGGCGTCAACCTCCTCCTGAACATCGGGCCCGATCACCTCGGCCGCTTCCCTGCCGGCGCCATCAAGGTCCTCCGCGACCTCGCCGAAAGACGCAAGGGGTAAACCAAAAAAGGAGCACGCGTGTGCTCCTTTTTTCGGTTATGCCAAAATGCGTAGCCTTAGATTTCAGGAATGACGATGTCAACTTCCTTCCCGGCCTCGGCGGATCTCGCAATACCGTCGATGATCGCCTGATTGAGAAGGATCTGGCTGGTCGGGACGGGGGCGGGAGTGCCGTTCTTGACGGCATCGAGGAAGGAGCGGATCTTGAGATCAAAGAGGGGCGCGCTCGTCTTCAGGATCGGGATCTTGGTCTCGACCTGCTTGCCGGCGACGTCGTGATAGAGGGTCATCTCGCCGCCGACCGTGCCGTTCCAGCACTCGGTCGAGGGGATGCGGAGGGCACCCTTCTTACCGAAGATGATGGTGTCACCGGGGGTGTCGACATGCATCGCCCAGGCAATACGGAAGTCGAGCACGATGCCGCCCTCAAGACGGACAAAGGCCGCCGCAAAGTCATCCACCGAGAAGATATCGGCATACTCGGGCTTGTTGGAGTAGAGCGGGCTCTTGCCGAAGAAGTCGGACTTGTAGCCCGAGACGGTCAGGGGCTTCGGATAGCCGATGGCGTTCAGCACCATATCGAGCGAATAGCAGCCGATATCGCCGAGAGCGCCGAGACCCGCCGTCTCCTTCTCGATGAAGGAGGTGCCGAAGGGGGTCGGGATGCCGCGACGGCGACCGCCACCCGTCTGGGTGTAGTAGATCTCGCCAAGCTCGCCCGACTCGACCAGCTTCTTGATCATCTTCATGTTCTCGTCAAAGCGGGGCTGGAAGCCGACCGAGACGATCTTGCCGCTCTTCTTCTCGGCGCGGCAGATGGCCACGGCCTCGTCAAGGGTGACGGTCATCGGCTTCTCAAGAAGGACGGGAACACCGTGCTCAAGGGCATCGATCGTGCACTCGGCGTGGGTGGCGTTGTAGGTGCAAACGCTGACGGCGTCCAGCTCCTCGGCCTCGAGCATCGCATGATGGTCGGGGTAGTAGCGGACCTTGTCCTGCATATCGTACTTCGCCATGAAGGCCTCGGCCTTGCCGGGGATGAGATCGGCGGCGGCCACGACCTCGACATCGGGCTGACGGAGGTAGGACTGCATGTGGGCATCGGCGATCCAGCCGGTGCCGATGATGCCGACGCGCAGCTTCTTCGAGGTGTCGATGGTGACGACGGTCTGGTCTTCCTTAAATGCATCAAGAATGTTCTTTTCTGCCATGGTAGTTTCCTTCCTTATTATGTATTGTTTTGTTTACGGAATTATCAAAATCAGAGGAGGGGCTTGAGGTAATCAAGCGAATCCTTGGCGCACTCGAGGGGGGTCTTACCGACCTCGGGCTCGTCAAGCTCAATGATCAGCCACTCAACGCCCGTCTCCTTGGCGGCCTCAAGCACAGCGGGGACGTTCAGCTTGCCGCGGCCAAGCGTAGCATCGGCAAGATCGGCGGGGTTCTTGCCCTCAAGATTGCCGGGCTTATCGAAGTAAAAGTCCTTCATATGGAGCATCGGGGTGCGGCCGGCGTATTTTCTGATCCAGGCGGCGGGATCCTCACCGGCAACGGTGAGCCAGCCCACGTCGAACTCACAGCCGAGAAGGTCGGCCGGGATGCGCGCGAAGATCTCGTCAAGCCAATTGCTGTCGCCGATCTTGTTGTAAAGCTCGAGCGCGTGGTTGTGGTAATGCATCTTCATACCGGCGGCGCGGACGGCCTCGCACGAGGTGCGAATGCGCTCGATCGAGGTATCGAAGGGCTCGCTCCCCCACTGGTGGCCGGGGATAGCCATATAGGGCGTGCCGATCGAGGCGTAGCCCGCAGGGATGGCGGGATCGTCCTCAATGAAGCGCACCTGGATGTGCGAGGAGACGGGGGTAAGACCATACTTTTCGCACAGGGCCTTGACCTCCTCGTAGGAGTGATCGTGCAGACCCGCGAACTCAACGCCCTCGTAGCCCATCGCGGCGACGGCGGCGAGAGTGCCTTCAAAGTCGGCGGCGAGCTCACGGCGGATGCTGTAAAGCTGAATGGCAACCGAAAACATACTTTTTCTCCTTTTTTTACCGCTTCTGCGGTCTCTATCTTCATTGTATCGCACATTCTTTCGATTTGCAAGGGTTATTCTTTGAATTTCACGGTAAATTTCACGCATTTCTTTCGATGGTTTGCCTTTTTCCTTTGGGAGAGCCCTTGCAAAAAGGCGACAAATGGTATATACTACATATGAAAGAATACCTCGATGACGAAAGGCAACGGCATGCTGACCTACCTGCAAGTGAAAAACGATCCGAAGATCCGCACCTATATTGAAATGGCCGACAGGGCGCTGTCCGCCATCGGCTACACCGAGCATAACCATGCGCACGTGGGCATCGTGGCAAAGCGCGCGGGGGACATCCTTGCGTCGCTCGGCTACCCCGAGCGCACGGTCGAGCTGGCGCGCATTGCCTCGCATCTGCACGATCTTGGGAACATCGTCAACCGCAAGAAGCATTCGCAGAGCGGCGCGCTGATGGCCTTCCGCCTGCTTGACACGATGGGGATGGAGGCCGAGGAGATCGCCACGGTGGTGAGCGCCATCGGCAACCATGACGAGGACGAGGGCGAGGCCATCAGCGAGGTGGCGGCGGCCCTGATCCTTGCCGATAAGTCGGACGTCCGCCGCTCGCGCGTGCGGCAGAGCGACCGCGCGACCTTCGATATCCACGACCGCGTGAACTTTTCGGTCATCTCGTCCGAGCTCTCGGTCAGATCGGAGGAGGAGCGCATCGTCCTTTCCCTGACGATCGACACCGCCATCAGCCCCGTGATGGACTATTTTGAGATCTTCCTCGGCCGCATGCTGATGTGCAAGCGCGCCGCCGCAAGGCTCGGCCTTGCCTTTGGCCTTATCATCAACGGCCAATCGATCGTGTGAAAAGCAAAAAGCACCTGCCCTGCAGGTGCTTTTTTAGATACCCCAAGGATAGGGAGACATGAAGCGAATGAGAATGAGCGCGCATTTCGTAAGGAACGCAGCGACGGAATAGCGAACCTGTGAGCGTCCCATATCCGCGGGGAGGGCAAAATTGATGCACTTTGTCGTCGAGGGAGGACCGCCGAGGACGTCGGTCCCTACAGAAGGCGTACAAAAACGTACGGCGACCGTGGTTGCCCTCCGAAGGAGTGCAGGGCGCGAAATTTACCCGGCGAGGTTCCTCGGAGTGGTAAAATTGATGCTATGTGCCATTTCGGGGGACTGCGAAGGCGTACAAGGGCGTACGCCGAGCATGGTTGTCCTCCGAAAGGGTGCAGAGCACAATTTTAGCCTCCGAGATCAGAAGGGGAAGAGGGCGGCACGCTTCTCGGCGGTTAAAGGCGCCCCATATTCGCAAAGGGCAAAGGCCTCGGCGGTGCGGACCTTTCTGCCGTGCTCCTCGCCGTAGCGCTCGATGAGCGCATCGCGGAAGCGCGAGGCGGTCTTGTTGAAGCGGATCATGTAGCCGTCACGCGGCGCGGCGAGGATCTCCTCGTCGGTCATGCCGGTCGTATCGGTGCCGCGGAGGAAGGCAAGGCGGCCTTCTCGGTCCTCGGCGGGCGGCACGGTCTGGCCGTAGGTGTAGGGGAGCCACTCATAGACCTGCGAGACGTTGGCATCGGCGACCTGCATCTTGATGTCGATGACAGGGTCGGTATCGACCACGATCGAGACCTCGAAGGGCGGCCACTTGAAGCTGTCCTCGAAGTACATGATGACCGGCATAAAGCGCATGGCGGGCACATCGGGGCATTCGTGCGGCACGGTCAGAAGATAGGCGGCATCCTGGAGGAGGAGGCCTGTATTGCGGTGGTCGGTATGGTAGTCGTTCGGGCGGTGGGTGATGATAAGATCGGGGTTGTAGGCGCGGATGTAGCGCGTAAGGCGGCGGCGCGACTCGATGTCGGCCGTGACGGTGCAATCGTCGACGTCGCTCGAGACATCGTACTGCACGTCAAGGATGGCGGCCGCCTTCTGCGATTCGGCATAGCGGGTGCGCGAGGTCTCCTCGGGAGAGAGGATATGGTGACCGCCGCAGCCGTTGGTCATTGAGAGGATACGAACCTCATACCCCAGCTTGCGGTAGAGGGCGGCAAGGCCGCTCCCACGGAATTCAACGTCGTCCTGGTGGGCACCGATCATAAGGATTCTCATACGATCACATCTCCTTTTTTGTGGAATTCGATGTCATAGGGGATATTGCCGAGCGCCGGGGCGTTGCCGGCGAGGATCTCAAGCCCGTGCATCACGCACTCATGGGCGGCAAGGCCGAGAAGGACGCGCGGCACGTAGGGCGCGTAGGCGGCAACGTAGGGGTTACCGAAATGCAGGTGGGCGACGATACGGTCGGTCGACTGGAGGGCGTCCATCAGGTCGACGATGCGGGTCGTCAGGGTCTCGCGGCCGATGAAGGCCGAGGGCTGGAAGAAGGTGATGAAGACGACGTCATCGTAGTGGGTCTGCTTATCGAAGACCGGCTCGGTGTGGTAGGGCGCCGGGAACTGCGGGATGTCGATGACCTCCGAGTTCGGGAAGAGCTCGCGGATCTTTGCGGCGATCTTCTTCGGGAAGAACCAGTCGCGGGGACCCGGGGTGTAGTTCTCCTCGGTATCGATCGTGACTCTGCCGTCGGTCATGATGATAAAGATGTGGCGACCGTCCTTCGAGATCGCGGGGGTGAGCCCCTCCTCGAGGCGGGCCGAGATGCACTCGTGGTTGAGACGGACGATGTTCTCCTTGTCGCTCTCCTCCTCGACCGCCTCGCCGACGGCGGGCAGAAGGGCGGCCTTGTGCTGGGCCTCGAGGACATGGCGAAGGGCGCGGTCAAGGTCCTCCTCTGTGAAGACGCCGTTGCGGTAGCCCTCGCAAAGGGCCTCAAAGCCCTCCTTGGCGCTGAGCTTCCAGACGAGGGGAATATCGTTGCCGGCGGCCACCGACATAGCGGCCGGGGCATGCCACCCGTACTTCGAGACGACGCCGCCCATCGAGAGGGCATCGGTCACAAGGAAGCCGTCAAAGCCGAGCTCACGGATGATGTCGATGACGGGCTTTGAGAGCGAGGTGGGGCGATCGGGGTCGACGTTCGGATAACGGCCGTGGCCGGTCATGATGCCGTCGATGAGATCCTCCTTCATCAGCTCGCGGTAGGCGTAGAGGAATTTATCGACAAGCTCCTCCTTGGTGGCAGTGCAGAAGCCCTCACGCATATGGGTATCGTAGGGCAGACCCGAGAAGCCGCTCGGGTAGTGCTTGGCGCAGGTGAGAACGCCGCCCTCGTGCATACCGCGCGCGATCGCGCCGCCGTAGAGGGCGATCTTCTCCTTATCGGGGCCGAGGCTGCGCGTAACGCCGCCGCAGGAGCAGTTGCACCACTTCATATCAAGCACGGGGTTGCAGACGATGTTGTAGCCCATATTGCGGTGGGTGGCGGCCGTGAGACGCCCGAAGGAATAGGCGTACTCCTCGCGGCCGGCGGCCGTGATGGAGAGGGCCTGGGGGATGCGGTGATCGACATGCCCCTCCTCGGCATCGCACATGATAAGGATGGGGTAATCGGCGGCCTCGAGAATGCGGTCAATGGTCTCCTTACGGTGGGAAACACCCGGCTGGATCCAGATCGAGCCGAGGCGATGCTCACGGATCATCTCGATGACGTAGTCGATGTTTTCCTTATTGTTTGCCGAAACGTTGGCGCAGTACAGCTGGCCGAGCTTTTGCTCAAGGGTCAGGGTGCGGGGGTCAAGCTCTTGAATCTTCTTCATACCTTTATTCTCCCATGATATCGCCTTTTTTGTGGAAGTTGATGTTATACGGCACTACGCCGAGGGCGGGGGCGTTGCCCGCCAGGATCTCAAGACCGTGCATCACGCACTTCTCGGAGGCATAGCCGAGCAGGATGCGCGGCACGTAGGGGGCGTCGGCCGCCACGAAGGGGTTACCGAAGTGCAGATGGGCGACGATACGGTCGGTCGTCTGGAGGGCATCCATCAGGTCGACGACGCGCGTCGTTAGATGCTCGCGTCCCGTGTAGGCCGCGGTCTGATAGTTGGTGATAAAGACGATATCGTCGTACTTCGTCTGCTTATCAAAGTAGGGGATGTTCGAGTTGGTCGTCGGGAAGACGGGGAGAGTTACGACATCGGAATTCGGGAACAGCTCCTTGATGCGCGCCGCGATCTTATAGGGGAAGAACCACTCGCGCGGGCCGGGGGTGTAGTCAACATCGGGTTCAGAGAGACGCTCATCGGTGACGATGGTAAAGAGGTGCTTGCCGTCACGCGCGATGGCGGGGGTCAGCCCCTCGGCAAGACGGGCAGCAATGCACTCACGGTTGAGGCGCTCGATGTTCTCTACGTCCTCGGAAAGGAGGGCGGGCGCCTCGGGAAGGGTGGCGATCTTGTGATGAAGCGCCAGGATGCGGGTAAGCGCCGCCTCGATATCGGCGTCGCTCATGACACCGCGGGCATAGCAATCGAGGGCGGCCTCGTAGGCGGTCTTGGAATCAATGCCCCAGGCGAGGGGCATATCGTTGCCCGCCGCAATGCACATACCGATCGGATCCTTGTAGCCGTACTTCAGGACGATGCCCATCATATTGAGGGCGTCGGTGATCGCAAAGCCGTCAAAGCCCATCTCGCGGATGATATCGATGACAGGACGAGAGAGGGAGGTGGGGCGCTCGGGGTCGATGCTCACAAAGCGCTTATGGCCCGTCATGATACCGTCAAGGAGTCCCTCCTTCATAAGGGCGGCATAGGGATAGAGAAAATGCTCGGCCACATGCTCACGCGTAGCCGTGCAATAGCCCTCGCGCATATGGGTATCGTAGGGAAGCCCCTCGGCACCGCCGGGATAATGCTTACCGACGGTGAGAACGCCGCCCTCGTGCATACCGCGCGCCACGGCAACGCCGAGGCGGGCGGCATCCTCCTTATTGGGGCCGAAGGTACGCGTCGTACCGCCGCAGGGAACGTTCTTATCGGCGGAAACGTCAAGGAGAGGATTGCAGATGACATTATAGCCCATGCGGCGATGCTCGGAGGCGGTCACGCGACCGAAGGAACGGGCATAGGCCTCGTTTCTCCCTGCGGCGGTCATCGAGATGACCTGGGGGATAAGGTAACCGGGAGCGCCCTCCTCGGCGTCACAGAGAATGGCGATCGGATAGTCGGCCGCCTCCAGGACGCGGCGGATGGTCTCCTCGCGCCCCTTGACGGCGGGCTGGATCCAGACGGCACCGAGCTTATGCTCGCGGACAAGGCCAATGGCGTGATCGACGTCGGCCGGGCCGTGGTTCAGATTGGCACACAGCAGCATGCCGAGCTTCTGCTCGATCGAAAGTGAGGCGCGGTCGATCTCCTTGACGGTAGGATTCATAGCGTATCTCCTTGCGGTTTTTGATTTCTTTTCCTGTTGCAAAAGCAACTATAATATTGTATAATACTTAGGGAACCTCAAAGAGTGACGGCCCGTCCCTCGTCGCCCGAGCGGTAGACGGCGTCATAGAAGCGCATGAGTGCAAGGGCGTCCTCGGCCGGGGCTATGGGCGCGGCACCGCGCTCGACACAGTCAACGAAATGGCAAAGCTGAGTATCGAGATTGTTCGGCTTCCCGGTCAGCTCGCTCTCGGCAAAGCCGCCGTCGTCGAGTGTGACAAGGCTTGCCGCCTTACCGTCGATCCCGGCGCTGAGCCGACTGCCCGTGAGACGGATGAGCGGCCCCTCGGTAAGCGTCGGCGTGGCTGCTGTCGCGCGGAACAGAAGCGGCGTGCCATCCTGCGTTTCGGCAAAGACGGTGACCGAGGTCTCGACATCGTTACGGAAGTCACCTTGGCTCGCCGAGGCGTACCCACGGCCGACGGCGCCGAGCCGCACGGCAAGGTCGCTGTTCTCGCCATCGAGATAGGCGCGCACCGAGGTGATCGGCGGATAGCCGAGGATATAGAGGAGCGCATCGACCTCATGGATGGCGGCATCGAAGAAGCTGCCGCCCTTGGTATAGCGGCGGTCGGAGAACCAGCCGCCGGGGAAGGCGAGCCTTGCGAGGCGCTGTGCCTCACCAAAGAGGATGTGACCGAACTCGCCGGAAAGATAGCGCTCGCGCAGGGCGCGGATGCGCGGGTCGTGACGGCGGACAAGGCCGAAAAGGAGCACCTTGCCCGAGGCATCACGCGCCCGGATCATGTCCGTGACCTCGGCGGCCGACATGGCCGGGGGCTTTTCACAAAGGACGTGCTTCCCTGCCCCGAGGGCCTCGATGACGAGGGGGGCGTGGGTCGAGACCGGGGTCGCGATAATGACGGCATCGACTGCGGGATCGGAAAGAAGGGCAGAGGGATCGGTATACACCCGGGGAATGCCGAATTCGGCGGCACGGGCCTCGGCACCCTCGCGGCTCCTGTCGGCAATCGCCGTGACGGTGACACCGACGCGGCGGCAGGCCTCAAGATGCAGCTTGCTCATCGTGCCGGCACCGATAATTCCAAGAGTCATAGGGGGATCTCCTTTAAAAAAGTACGGAATCCCTCTCGCTTGCATTCTAGCACAGCCGTGCTTCTTTTGCAATACGTTTTCTGAATTCTTTTTAGGGAATTCCATCTATTTTCATTATAAAGTGAAGCGGTTTTTCCTGCGCGCGGATATGTAGAGGAAAACGGCGGATTTGTAGAGCATTCCAAACGAAAAACCACAGAAGGGAGTGAGCGGTATGAAGGATGCCGAGTTTAAGCTGAGGAGCGCCTTCCGCCCGACGGGCGACCAGCCCGAGGCCATCGAGGCCCTTGTGCGCGGTGTTGCCGAGGGGCGGCGTGCGCAGACCCTGCTCGGTGTGACGGGCTCGGGCAAGACCTTCACGATGGCGAACGTCATTGCACGGTGCGGCCGCCCGACGCTCATCCTTGAGCCGAACAAGACCCTGGCGGCACAGGTCTGCTCCGAGCTGCGCGAGTTCTTCCCCGACAATGCCGTTGAGTTCTTCGTCTCCTATTACGACTATTACCAGCCCGAGGCCTACATCCCCGGGCAGGACATGTATATTGAAAAGGATGCCCTCATCAACGATGAGATCGACCAGCTCCGCCACAGCGCGACAAGCTCGCTCTACGAGCGGCGCGACGTCATCATCGTGGCCTCGGTCTCCTGCATCTATTCGCTCGGTGACCCGGCCGAATACAGCAACCTCCTGGTCTCGCTCCGCGTTGGGCAGGAGATGTCGCGCGAGGAGCTGTTGCGCCGCCTTGTGGCTATCAGCTATGCGCGCAACGACCTCGCGCTCTCGCGCGGTAGGTTCCGTGCGCACGGCGACACGGTCGAGGTGGTGCCCGCCTCCTTTGGCGAGAATGCCCTGCGCATTGAGTTTTTCGGCGATGAGATCGAGCGCATCAGCGAGGTGAATACCGTGACGGGCGCGGTCCTGCGGTCGCTCTCCTATGTCGCGATCTTCCCTGCGACCCACTACGCCGTCTCGGACGAGCACCGCCATCGGGCGCTGGCCGAGATCGAGCGCGAGATGCGTGAGAGGGTCGAATACTTCCGCTCGCGCGATATGCTGCTCGAGGCCCAGCGCATTGAGCAGAGGACGCTTTACGATCTTGAGATGCTGCGCGAGGTCGGCTTCTGCTCGGGGGTCGAGAACTATTCGCGCGTGCTGTCGGGGCGGCCGGCCGGCTCGACGCCCTATACCCTCCTTGACTATTTCCCGAAGGACTACCTTCTCTTTATCGACGAATCGCACGTGACGGTGCCGCAGGTGCGCGGCATGTCGGGCGGCGATACGGCGCGGAAGAAGAACCTTGTTGAGTACGGCTTCCGCCTCCCGTCGGCCTATGATAACCGCCCCCTGCGCTTCGAGGAATTCGAGGAGCGGATGGGGCAGACGGTGTTCGTCAGTGCGACACCCGGGCCCTACGAGGAGGAGCACGCGGACGGGGTGGCCGAGCAGCTCATCCGCCCGACGGGGCTGGTCGACCCCGAGATCCTTGTGCGGCCGGTCGAGGGACAGGTCGATGACCTTGTCGGCGAGATCCGCCGTGTGACCGAGCGGGAGGAGCGTGCGCTTGTGACCACGCTGACAACCAAGATGGCCGAGGACCTCACCGATTACCTGGCCTCGCTCGGCATCCGCGTCAAGTACATCCATCACAAGATCGACACGATGGAGCGCATGGAGATCATCCGCGACCTGCGCCTTGGGAAATTCGACGTGCTTGTCGGCATCAATCTGCTCCGCGAGGGGCTGGACATCCCCGAGGTATCGCTCGTGGCGGTGCTGGACGCCGACAAGGAGGGCTTCCTCCGCTCGGCGACCTCGCTCATCCAGACGGTGGGGCGCGCGGCGCGTAACGCGAACGGGCGCTGTGTGATGTACGCCGACACGGTGACGGGCTCGATGAAGCGCGCGATCGAGGAGACCGAGCGGCGGCGCTCGGTGCAGATCGCCTACAACAGGGCGCACGGGATCACGCCCGTGACGGTCAAGAAGGAGGTGCGCGAGCCGATCGCGCTCGGCCGTGCCGAGGAGGCGCCGACCAAGGGCGCCGAGAGGAAAAAGCCCCTCTCGCCGAAGGAGCGCGAGAAGACGATCGAGCGCCTGCGCGCCGAGATGCGCGATGCCGCACGGCGGCTTGAGTTCGAGCGGGCGGCGTATCTCCGTGACCGCATCCGCATGCTTGAGGACGAAAAGAAATAAAGAAAAAAGGCACTACGCTATGGCAAAATACATTCGTATCCGGGGGGCCCGGGAAAATAATCTGAAGAATATCGACGTCGACATCCCGCGCGATCGGCTGGTCGTTCTGACCGGGCTTTCTGGCTCGGGAAAGTCGTCACTCGCCTTTGAGACGCTCTACGCCGAGGGGCACCGCCGCTTTGTCGAGTCGCTCTCGTCCTATGCGCGGATGTTCCTCGGGCAAATGGACAAGCCCGACATTGACTCGATCGAGGGACTGTCGCCCGCGATCGCCATTGATCAGAAGACGACCTCGAAGAACCCGCGCTCGACGGTGGGCACGGTGACCGAGATCTACGATTACCTGCGTCTGCTCTACGCACGCATCGGTATTCCGCACTGCCCCTATTGCGGCAAGGAGATCCGCCAGCAGTCGCTCGACCAGATCACCGAGCGCATCATGCAGCTCCCTGAGGGGACGCGCTTCCTTGTGCTGTCGCCGATGGTGCGCGAGAAGAAGGGGATGCACGAGAAGGTGCTCGAGGATGTGCGGCGGCGCGGCTATGCGCGTGTGCGTGTGGACGGCGAGATGCACGACCTTGGCGAGGAGATCGCCCTCGAGAAGAACCAGAAGCACACGATCGAGGTGGTGATCGACCGCCTTGTGATGCGAGAGGACATACGCTCACGCCTGTCGGATTCGGTCGAGGGGGCACTCTCGCTCTCGGAGGGGCGGGTCATCATTGCGACCGTGCCGCGGGAGGGCGAGGGAGAGGAGCTGGAATTCTCCCAGCGCTATGCGTGCGAGGAGCACGAGGTGAGCTTTGGCGAGCTTGAGCCGCGGATGTTCTCCTTCAATAATCCCCAGGGCGCCTGCCCCGACTGCGCGGGGCTCGGTGACACGCGGCGCGTGTCGCCCGAGCGGCTGATCCCCGACAAGTCGCTCTCGCTCCGCGAGGGGGCGATCGTGTGCAACGGCTTCAAGACGATGGACGAGGAAAGCTGGATGGGACCGCTGGCGGCGGCGATGGGCGAGGACTTCGGGTTCACCCTCGATACGCCGATCGCCGACTATTCCCCCGAGGCGTATCACGCGCTTCTCTACGGTCATCCGAAGAAATACCACGTGCACCGCTTCTTCGGGAAGGAGGACCACGAGCAGTTCACCGCCTTTGAGGGGGTCATCAACACGATCGAGCGCCGCATGCGGATGAACGGCGTGATGGCCGAGGGGTACGAGGATTTTGTCGAGGACGTGCCCTGCCCGCGTTGCCGCGGTCGGCGCCTCTCCGATCATATCCTAGCCGTGACGGTCGGGGGGCTTAACATCGACGAGATCACGCGCCTTTCGGTCGCGCGGATGCTGGAGTTCGTGAATTCCCTGACCCTGACCCCTACCGAGTCGACGATCGCCGAGGAGATCCTGAAGGAGATCCGCGCGCGGCTCGGCTTCCTCTCGAGCGTGGGGCTTGAATACCTCGATCTTGCCAGAAAGGCAGGCACGCTCTCGGGCGGTGAGGCCCAGCGCATCCGCCTTGCGACCCAGATCGGGTCGGCGCTGACGGGGGTCATGTACATCCTTGACGAGCCGTCGATCGGACTGCATCAGCGCGATAACGACAAGCTGATCGCTACCCTCAAGAGCCTCCGGGATCTTGGAAACACCGTCATTGTCGTGGAGCATGACGAGGACACGATGCGGGAGGCCGATTACCTGATCGACATCGGCCCCGGGGCAGGCATCCACGGCGGTGAGATCGTGGCGGCCGGAACGCCGGGCGATGTCGCGGCGGCCGAGGGCTCGCTGACCGGCGAGTATCTTTCCGGGCGACGGTGGATCCCCGTGCCGAGGACACGGCGCGCAGGCAACGGCCACACCGTGCGCGTTCTCGGGGCGGCCGAGAACAACCTGAAGTCGATCGACGTGGAGTTCCCGCTCGGGAAATTCATTGCCGTGACCGGCGTATCGGGCTCGGGCAAGTCGTCGCTCGTCAATTCGATCCTACGTGACACCCTGGCGCGCGACCTGAACCGCGCCATCACGCACCCCGGGAAATGCCGTGGGGTCGAGGGGCAGGAGCACCTTGACAAGATCATCTCGATCGACCAGAGCCCGATCGGGCGGACACCGCGCTCAAACCCCGCGACCTACACGGGGCTCTTTGCCGACATCCGCACCCTCTTTTCAAAGACCGCCGAGGCGCGCGCCAAGGGCTACGGCCCCGGGCGCCTCTCCTTCAACGTGCGGGGCGGACGGTGCGAGGCCTGCGAGGGAGACGGCGTGCGCTGCATTGAGATGCACTTCCTCCCCGATGTCTACGTCAAGTGCGACGTTTGCCACGGGATGCGCTATAACCGCGACACGCTCGACGTGCATTACAAGGGCAAAAACATCTACGAGGTCCTTGAGATGACGGCCGAGGAGGGGGTCGGCTTCTTTGCCGGCATTCCCTCGATCGCCAAGCGCCTCAAGACCCTCTGTGACGTTGGCCTCGGGTATATCAAGATCGGGCAGTCCTCGACCACCCTCTCGGGCGGCGAGGCGCAGAGGATCAAGCTGGCGACCGAGCTTTCTAAGCGCGATACGGGGCGCACGCTCTATATTCTCGACGAGCCGACCACGGGGCTCCATACCGACGACGTGGCGCGCCTTATCGGCATCCTGCACCGCCTCACCGATGCCGGCAATACCGTGGTGGTGATCGAGCACAACCTCGACCTCATCAAGACGGCCGACCACATCATCGACCTCGGCCCCGAGGGGGGCGAGGGCGGCGGCACCGTGATCGCCACGGGCACCCCCGAGGAGGTGGCCGAATGCGAGGGCTCGTACACCGGGCAATATCTCCGGAGAAAGCTCTCAGAGGCAAGGTAAGGTTTACAAAATAAGAAAGACACACGCTGTGCGTGTGTCTTTCTTATTTTATACGTCAACGCCGAGAAACTTCTTCGCAAGGATACCCACGCCGAAGGAAAGGACGGCAACGCCGATCGAAATGAAGAACATTTCAAGAAAGCGGCGAAGGAAGGGCTCGTCCGAGGCGACCGAGGTGTAGTAGGTGAAGCCCGCAATGATGAGGACGATGATGCCGAGCATCGTCAGAAGCGCAAACAGATACTGCGCCGGGGGAAAGAGCAGGTACGGAAGGACCAGGAGGGCGACCGTGATGAGATAGGCGACCCCCGTGTAGGAGCAGGATTTGAGAGCATCGCTCCGCCCCTCGCTTTTGGCCGAGAGGAACTCCGAGGAGGCCATCGAGAAGGTGGCCGAGATGCCGACGATCAGCCCCGACAGGGCAACAAGGCGGGCGTTTTGCAAAGCGAAGGTGAAGCCGGCAAGGCTACCGGCAAGCTCGACGAGGGCATCGTTGAGACCGAGGACCATACTGCCGACGTACTTGAGCCTCTCTTCGTCAAGCATGGCAAGGAGGGACCTTTCGTGCTCCTCCTCCTCGGCGCGGATGGCGGCACTCTCGGGTACCTCCTCGGCGAGGGTGGCGTAGGTCTCTTGGGCGTTCCCCTCCCCACGCTCCATCAGCTTGACGGCAAAGGTGAAGCCGAGAATGCGCGCAAGCCAGGTGTATTTCCATACCTTGCGGCGCGAGGGCTTCATGTCGCGGCCGGTATAGCCGCGCCAGATCTCGTAATGGGCGCGCTCCTCCTTCGCAAGGCGGCGGAGGGTGGCCTTATTTTCCTCGCCCTTGGCAAAGCGGGCGATGCTTTCGTAGATGACGCTCTCGTTGAGCTCGTTCCTCTGCATACGGAGGACGACGGCGAGAGCCTTCGGGGACAGAGGCCTCATCTCACACCTCCTGCTTCCGGAAGGTGATGGCGCCGCTTGCGGCATCCATCGCATCAACAATGGCGAGCGACTCGATGCGGTAGCCCTTTTCGCGGATGGAGGCACCGCCGATCTGGAAGCCCTTCTCGATCACGATGCCGATGCCCTCCACGGTGGCACCCGCCGCCTCGGTGATCGAGATCAGCCCGCGGAGGGCACAGCCGTTGGCGAGGAAATCGTCAATGATCAGGACGCGGTCGCCGGGGTGCAGGAACTTTTTCGACACGATGACCTGGTTCTTGCATTTGTGGGTGAAGGACTCGACCTCGGCGACGTACATATCGCCGTCGATATTGACGCTCTTCGACTTCTTGGCAAAGAGGACCGGCACGCCGAAATGGCGCGCGGCGGCGCAGGCGATGGCGATGCCCGAGGCCTCGATGGTCAGGATCTTGGTGACGGGGGTGCCGGCAAAGCGGCGACAGAACTCGGCGCCGACCTCATCGAGAAGGGCGACATCCATCTGATGGTTGAGAAAGCTATCGACCTTCAGGACGTTGCCGGGCTTGACGATGCCGTCACGCAGGATGCGCTCTTCGAGAAAATTCATACGGTTCCCTCACTTTACGATGTCAGTATGCTGTCTATAAGGCTATTGTACGATTTTTGCCGGCGTGTGTCAATTTCTTTTTGATGAAAAAAGGAGGCAACCGCAGTTGCCGCCCCTTTTTACTTCGTGGGTTTCTTGATCCGATTCAGCTTTTTGTTCATCTTGAGGAGCTCTTCCTTCGTGAAGGAGATGTTCGCCATGCCGAGCATTGAGGTAAGACGCAGGACGGTGAAGCCGCCCATCATCTCCATAAGGCCTCCGTCGGCGGCCGAGCTGAGGTCGACGTCAAAGCCGCCGGACTTCCCCTCGCCCTTGCCCTTTTTGTTGGCATTCATCTTCTTTTTGAGCTTGAGCGCAACGCCGATGAACCAGAGCTTGCCGCGCTTTGTCGCCATGATCTCCGAGACCTTGTCATTGAGCGAGAAGCGGCCTTCGGGGGCATGGATATCAAACCAATTCAGGACGGCGCCCTTCTCGACGAGGACATAGTCCATATTCCGCTCGGCGACCTTGCGGATGCGGCCTTCATCGGTAAGGTCGCCCGCCTTGGCAACGAGGACGCTCTCGCCCTCGTTCTTGACCTCGAAGTAGAAGAAGTGGTCGGGGGCGGTCTTCTTCCCGACGCTCTCGCCGTTGACGAAGAGCTCGACCTCGGGGAGGTTCGAGTAGACGGTAACCTTGGTTACATCCTCGACACGGTCGATATAGCGCTTGCCCGCGAGGTGGACGAAGGGCTCATCCGAGAGCCAGGCCTTGTAGGCATAGAAGGCATCCTTCTTATACTGTCTGTCCATCGTGACAAGACCCTTGTGGTTCCGGCCGTTTTCGCCGCCCTCGGCACGCGCATCGGCGCCGAAGTCGAACATGTTCCAGACATGGGTCGCCCAGATGTACTTGCGCGTAAAGAGCTGCTTGATGAGCTCCTCATGGTAGACGGCCTGGTATTCCTCGGTGTAGCCGCCCTGCTTCGGGTCGCTCGTGTGCCAATTGAGCGCCTCGCAGCCGTACTCCGAGCAGCCGATCGGGATCTCGGGGTGCATGGCGTGGAACTTATCAAACCACGGGCCGTTCATCGAGGTCTCGCCGCCGTACCAGCCGAAGTAGTGGTTGTAGGAGACGACGTCGGGGATTTTGAGATAGGGATCGTCCATCTTGCACATCGAGACGGCGGCAATGGTGGTCAGGCGCGTTTTGTCCATCTCGTGGACAAGGTCGTTGAGGATGCGATGGTTCTCGAGAAGGTCATCGTCCGAGCCGGCGGTCGAGATCTCCTTCGAGAGGCCCCAGACAACGATCGAGGGGTGGTTGTACTTCTGGGTGATGAGCTCCTTCATCTGGGAGACGGTGTTCTCACGGCCGCCGGGCATATGGCGCGAGATGTAGGGGATCTCGGCCCAGATGACAAGGCCCTTTTCATCGCAGAGGTCGTAGAAATACTGGTCGTGCTGGTAGTGCGCGAGGCGGATGGTGGTGGCACCGACCTCGAGGATCAGGTCGATGTCCTCACGGTGGTGCTCGGGCAGGAGCGCGTTACCGATGCCGAGACGGTCCTGGTGGCGCGAGACACCGCGCAGGGGGTACTCCTCGCCGTTCAGGATAAAGCCGTTCTGAGGGTCGATGCGGTAGCTGCGGCAGCCGAAGCGAGAAGAAATATTGTCGAGCACCTCACCACCCTCGCAAAGCTCGACCCTGCAGCCATAGAGGTAGGGGTCGCGGCGGCCGTGCCAGAGGTGGACGTTCTCAATGCGGAAGGTGGCAACCTCCTCGGCCGTCTCGATGCGGTCGATCTCGTTCTCATCCTTATCACAGAGGGTGTAGACGAGGGTCTGCCCCTCGGTCATGCCCTTCGGGAAGGTGCGCACCTCGACGGTGGCGGCGGTGCCGTCCACGGTCGGGGTGATCATAAGGCCGGGGCCGCCGTAGTAATCGAGATCGAAGTGGGAGGCCGTGACGGCGATCAGGTTGACGTCACGGTAGGCACCGCCGTAGAAGGTGAAGTCGGCCATCTGGGGGTAGACCGTCTCGTTCGGAGAGTTGTCGACAAAGAGGGCGATCTCGGCGGCATCCCCGAGGGCCTCGGTGATATCGACACGCCAGGTCGAATAGCCGCCGTCATGATGGGCGAGCTTTTCCCCACCGACATAAAGGTCGGCCGAGGAGTTGGTGCCGCAAAACTCAAGATAGTAGAGAGCGGCCTCGGGGAGGTCGGCCTTTACGATCGTCTTCTTATAGAGGCAGGTGCCGCGGAAGTAGTCGTTGCCGCCGTCCTGCCCGTCGGTCGCGTTCCAGGTGTGGGGGAGGTCGATCGCCTCGCCGCCGATGGCATTGATGTCGGCGGTGTCCTTATAGAACATCCAGCCGCGGTTGAGATTG
The DNA here is from genome assembly GCA_045532575.1 of Eubacteriales bacterium. GTDB lineage: Bacteria > Bacillota > Clostridia > Oscillospirales > CAG-272 > UBA1740. Next base: position 21,345 of record JAZSGE010000014.1, read on the forward strand.
ACGATGTGTCTCATGGTGTCTCCTTATTCTGCCGTGGGGGCATCGGGAGCGGCGGTGCCGTTCCGCTCGGCAAGCTCGGCCGTCATCGTCTCAAGAGTCTTTTTATCAAGGTTGTAGACGACGGCAAGGCCGATGAACTGAAGGATCGCGCTGAAGAGGTAGAGGGCGGCGACCAGCCAGCACATGTTGTGGGCGGTCGTGGCGCTCTGACCGATGGTGCCGTACTTCGACTGATAGCCGAGCCAGCCCATAATGAGCAGGACCATCGAGGGGCCGATGCCCTGCGCCAGCTTACGGAAGAAGGAATGGAGCGAGTAGACGGTGCCCTCCTCGCGCGTGCCGAACTTCCACTCGTTGTAGTCGATGGCATCGCCCATCATCGCCCAGGACACGCAGGTGTAGACGCCCATGCCGACGCCGTAGATGACGAGGGCCAGGAGGTAGACGACGAGGGCGGCTGTCGTATTCTTGATGAGCGGGAAGAAGAGCATGATGACGGCGCCGCCGAGCGAGGCGAGCGTACCGACGACCGAGGACTCCTTTTTGCCGTACTTCTTGACGATCTTGGTGATGAAGGGCATAAAGAAGAGCATGGGAAGGAAGCCGATCATCTGCACGACGCCCGAGAGCTGTGCCATATTGAAGTAGGTGGCAAACATGATGGTGGTGGCCGTGGTCGCGGCGTTCATGCCGAGGAACATCCCCATCGCGGCCAGCGTGGCGCCGACGGCGGGACGGTTGCGCATGAACTTGCCGAAGGCGGCAAAGATGTTGAACCTCTCGACCTTCTCGGTGGTCTTGACGGTGTTCTCGTCAACGCGCACGGTAATGTTCTTCAGCATGAAGAGGAAGGCGAGGAAGCCGATGAGACCCATGATGAGCGCCGCAAAGAAGACACGCTCACCGAGCAGGATCTCAAGGGGCTTACCCGTCAGGGGGCTGAGGACCTCGGCACCCTGCTTGTACGCCTCGCCCGTCACGGGGTTCGTGTGGAACTTGTCGGGACTGAACATCTCCTCGGCACCCTCGGGGATCTCGATGTTCTCGAGGAAGCCGGTCGTGCCGTCATAGGTCACCTTGCGCCAGATGAGCGCCGGCAGGATCATGGTCGGAAGGATGTTACCGATCATCGAGCCGATCGAGCGCCAGGTCGAGAGCTGGGCGCGCTCGCCGACATCCTCGGTCACGACCGAGAGCATCGAGCCGTAGGGGACATTGGCGATGGTGTAGAAGGCATCCCAGACGATATAGCCGAGAATGAAGAGGACGGCCTTGAAGACGGGACCCGCATTCGGGAAGGGCAGGAAGACGGCGGCGCCGCCGACGAGAAGACCGCAGGCACCGATGAAGATGTAGGTCTTGAATTTGCCGGCGCGGTAGGCGCGCTTATCGTTGTCGATCAGGGTACCGATCAGGGGATCGTTGACGGCATCCCAGATCTGGACGACGAGAAGCAGGGCCGAGAGGACCCCCGTCTCGATCATCATATAGACGAGCCAGAAGGTCTGGACGGTGGCCTTGAGCGAGAAGCTCATATTACAGCCGAGGTCACCGGCCGCGTACGCGAGCTTATCGCGCATGCCGAAGGGGCGTTTTTCGGTTGCGGACGTTGCTTTGTCTTTCATTCTTCATTTCCTTTTCTTTTTATTTTGGGAATGGAGCTGACGGTTGCACTACCTTTAGTATACAACATTTTTCCTCAAAAGGGGGGAATATTTGCAATTTTCCAATATTTTTTCCAAGAGTAGCAAGCGTTCTTGTAAAATACCGAAAGCTATGGTATAATGAAGGTGCAGTATTCTTCCGCCGCCAAGCGTGCGCGTCAAGGAGAGGCTCCCATCCCGCTTAGTCTTCCGCGCCCCAGGATTTTTAGCCAACGCGGCCCCACATTCTTTACATTTGAAACGTTTTGTTTACAAAGGAGGCGAGCCATGGAGATCATTCACGAGACCGGTCATAGCGAGATGGTCTTTTATACGACCGTGTGGCCGGCGAGGATCACGCCCTTCCACTGGCATGAAAATATCGAGATCGTTATCCCGACCGACAAGCCGATCGGCGCGCTGATCGACGGTGTGTGGTACGAGGCGAGGCCCGACGACATCCTTGTGATCGGGGCGCAGGCGATCCACGCCTTCCGCGTAGACGAGGAGGCGACGGGGATCCTGCTGGGGCAGTTCCCGTACCGCATCCTCCTGACGGGGGGCGCGGTGCCCTCGTCCTTGCCGCCCCTCATTAAGCGCGAGGAGATCGCGGCGGTGCCCTCGCTTTCCCGGGCGATCGAGACGCTCCTCCCCCTGCTCCTTAGCGAGGGGCGGGTCGGGAAGGACGAGCGCAATCCCGTGATGCAGTCACTGTGCGCCTCCTTCTATTATCTCCTTTTGCGGCACTTTGCCGTCGGCGAGGAGAGCGAGAGCGAGACGAAGGAGAAGCGGGATTTTTACAAGATCGTTGCGTATGCCAACGAGCATTACACCGAGGCGATCACGGTCGGCGGTATGGCGCGCGAGCTGTACATCGACCGTGGGAAGCTGTCACGCCTCTTCTCTACCTATGCGGGCATGAGCCTCAATTCCTACATCAACGCACTCCGCATTGACCGCGCGACCCAGCTCATCAAGGCGGGGGCGGGGATCACCGAGGCGGCGCTTGAGGCGGGCTTCCAATCGGTCAGGACCTTCCACGAGGTCTACCGCCGCACGATGCATTCCGCCCCACGGGAGCTGCGGCGGCCGTAAAAGAAAAAAGAGCCCCGGGGCTCTTTTTTCTTTTGGTGGGGAGGGCAAGCGTCGGTCCCTGCGGGATGGCGCTTCGTTCGGGCGGAGTGGACAGTACGACTCATCCGTCGGCTACGCCGCCGCCTTCTCTCACCAGAGAAGGCTTGTAATGACTGTGCTTTGGGGGGAGAGGCTTGTAGTGACAGAGCCTTGG
>JAZSGE010000100.1:0-2665 GCA_045532575.1 Eubacteriales bacterium
CCGACGCTTGCCCTCCCCGCGGATATGGGACGCTCACAGGTTCGCTATTCCGTCGCTGCGTTCCTTACGAAATGCGCGCTCATTCTCATTCGCTTCATTTCTCCCTATCCTTGGGGTATGCTCTTTGCTCGCCAAGGGGCACGGCCCCTTGCGCTGTCGCGCTTGCAAAACTCCCGTTTTGCGCTCGCAGAGCAAGCGGAGCACGGCTCACTTGTGCAAGCACAGATTCGCGCGTGCTTGCGTATCTCTTAAAGGAAACGCCACACCGTGGCCTTTTCGCTTGCTCGCCCGGCGGTCCTCCCTTGACGACAAAGTGCATCAATTTTCCCTCCGCGAAAACTCAGTCACTTAAAGCCTTCCCTGGTGGGTGAGCGAGGATAAAAAGCCACGGTGTGGCTTTTTATCGAAGCGAAGTCCTCGACGCAAGGCGTTGAAGGCGCAATCTATGATTGCAACGCACAACAACTATGCGGCAGGACAGGGCAAAAAGGGGGACCGCGTTAGCGGTGGATGAGTTGTACTGTCCCCTCCGCCCAATCAAGGCTCCCCCTCCGGAGGAGCTGTCGCGGAACGCGACTGAGAGGGCTCACCCTTCGCCGCCTCACTTCATATACTGAAGCGAGGTGATGCTTGTGAATGTGATCCTTCTTTTCGGCGGTGTCGGCGAGGAATACGAGATCTCGCTCCGTTCGGCCGCCGCCCTTCTTTCGGCCTTTCCCCGTGAGCATACCGTGACGCCCGTCGGCATCGACCGTGAGGGCGGCTGGTATCAGACCTCCGCCTCCCCGGCGGTGATCGCCGCCGATGCCTGGCGCGCCGGGGCCTCCCCCGTCCTCCTCGATCCCTGCCGCCATGCCCTGCTTGTGGGCGATCGCCCCCTTCCTGCCGACGTCGTCTTTCCCCTGCTTCACGGTGGCCTCGGAGAGGGCGGCGGTGTCGCCGCCCTCCTTGACCTCCTTGGCCTTCGGTACGTTGGCTGTCGGATGCAGGCAGGTGCCCTCGCCCTCGATAAGATCCTGACAAAGCAGCTGGCCACAGCGGTCGGCATCCCGACCGCCCCCTACCTCGCCGTCACGGCCGAGGAGATGGATGACCCCACCCTCCCCGACCGCCTGCACGCCGCCCTCGGCGCGCGCATCTTCGTCAAGCCCGCCACGGGCGGGAGCTCGGTCGGCGCTACCCTCGTGACCGAGAGGGAAGCCCTTCTCCCCGCCCTCCGTGAAGCCCTCGCCTACGGTCCGCGCGCCCTCTGCGAGGAGTATATCGAGGGGTGCGAGGTCGAGGTCGCCCTGCTCGAGCGCGACGGTACCCCCCTCGCCTCGACCGTCGGTGAGATCGAGTCGGGCGCCGCCTTTTACGACTATAACGCCAAATACCGCGATCGCACCTCGCGTGTCTTTATCCCGGCGCGCCTTCCGCAGGGGGCGCGCGCCACCGTCCGTGACCGCGCCGTCCGTATCTTCCGCGCCCTCGGCTGTCGCGGCCTCTCCCGTGCCGACTTCTTCGTAAGGGCGGACGGCGAGGTGCTCCTGAATGAGGTCAATACGATGCCGGGCTTTACCGACATCAGTATGTTCCCGATGCTCTGGCAAGCCGCCGGCCTTTCGATGGGAGATCTCGTCAGCATCCTCCTCGAAAACGCCGTAATGTAACGTATGGTTTGCATTTACGATAGTGGAGTCGGCGGCCTCAGCGCCCTTCATGCCCTGCGCTCTGCCGCCCCGATGACCGACGTTGTCTATCTTGGCGATACCGCCCGCGTTCCCTACGGCACGCGCGATGCCGCCACCGTCCTTCGCTACGCCCGTGAGTCGCTGGACTATCTCGCCGCGCTCTCGCCCGAGGCCATCCTCGTGGCCTGCGGCACGGTCTCGACCGTTGCCCTTCCGCACCTCCTTGGCCGTTATTCCGTGCCGCTTGTCGGCATCGTGGAGGCCGGTGTTGCCGAGGCCCTTCGGGGAGTCTCCCCCTCGCGGATCGCCGTCCTCGGCACCGAGGCCACCGTCAGGAGCGGCACCTTCGCCGCCCACCTTACCGCCCTCGCACCGGGGGCCGAGGTCGTCTCGCTCGCCTGCCCCCTCTTTGTCGCCTTAGCCGAGGCGGGGCTTGTCGCTCCCGACGATCCCATCCCGCGCCTTGTGGCCGAGCGCACCCTCGCCCCCCTTGGCGACCTCCGTCCCGAGGCGGTGCTTCTCGCCTGCACGCATTTCCCCTGGCTCGCTCCCCACCTCGCCCGTGCCCTCCCCGGGGCGCGCCTCGTCGATTGCGGGGCGGCCGCCGTCGCCACCCTCCTCCCTCGCTTGACCTTACGTGGGGAGGGCACCCTCCGCTTTCTCGTTACCGATGGGGTCGAGGCCTTCCGCCGCGTGGCCCACCGCATGCCGGGTAGTTTGACGACGGCCGAGGCCTCCTTCGAGCTGATCACCCTCGCGGGGTAAAATTGCGCTCTGCACCCTTTCGGAGGGCAACCATGCTCGACGCACGCCCGTGTGCGCCTTCGCAGCCCCCCGAAATGGCACATAGCATCCATTTTCCCTCCGCGACCCCCTCGCGGGCTAAAATTGCGCTCTGCACCCTTTCGGAGGGCAACCATGCTCGACGCACGCCCGTGTGCGCCTTCTGTAGGGACCGACGTCCCCGGCGGTCCTCCCACCCCGAAATGGCA
>JAZSGE010000123.1:0-16033 GCA_045532575.1 Eubacteriales bacterium
TCCTCCGAGAAGGCCGGCGCCGCCAGCGTCTCCCTCTCGGCCGCCACTCCCCCCACGCCATCCGCGTGAAAGAAGCAAAGCTCCTCCGCATGTGTGTCGATCAAAATGGCAGGCATCCCCGCCTTTACCTTTGGCATAAGCCCCTCCTTGGTGTTGGTTACAAATTGCGTGTATTGTTATATCGGTCACATCCGGTACCTAAGACCCCGAATGCCGTTGTCTTTTTCATTCTACAAGCCTTCCCCGGTGGCGGTGCTTTGTCACTACAAGCCTTCCCTGGTGGCGGTGCTTTGTTACTACAAGCCTTCCCTGGTGGGTGAGCGAGGATAAAAAGCCACGGTGTGGCTTTTTATCGAAGCGAAGTCCTCGACGCAAGGCGATGAAGGCGCAATCTATGATTGCAACGCACAACAACTATGCGGCAGGACAGGGCAAAAAGGTGGCGGCGTAGCCGACGGATGAGTCGTCACCGAAGGCCAAACGAACCCAAGCCTCCCCTGTGTAAGGGGAACTGTCGCGGAACGCGACGGAGAGGGCTACGCCCTCTTTGGCATTTTTCGGGGAGGAATTGACTTTTTTCGCCGCCCGAGGTATAATAGAGAGGACTATACCGTGGGAGGGGCAGAACGAGAACATGGACGAGCGCTTTGAAAACTTTACCGTGCTGATCGCCGGGATCGGGCGTAGCATTCTCCGCATCAAGAAGGAGGAGATGGCGCGCTACGGCTTGGCGGCGCCCCACACCAACTGTCTCTACTACCTCTATAAATCGGGCGAGATGACCGCCGGGGAGCTGTGTGCCGCCTCGGGCGAGGACAAGGCCGCCATCTCACGCTCGATCGGCCGCCTTGAGGATGAAGGATACCTCGTCCGCGTGCCGCACGGGCGCCACCGCCCGACCCTCGCCCTGACCGAGAAGGGGCGTACCATTGCCGCCGGCATCTCGGAACGGATCGAGAGTGTGCTGGGCGTGGCCGGTGCCTCGATCGGCGAGGAGGATCGCGCCTCGCTGTATGCCATGCTCGCTGTCATTGACGAGGACCTGCGCCGCATCGCCGAGGGCTATGATGCCGCCGAAGAGGAGACACACCCCTGACAAAACGGTGGTAATGTAAAGAAAACATAACAAAAGGACAGAGAACGCGCTTGCTTTCTCTGTCCTTTTTCTTTGGGAACCTTAGCGCACGTCGCGCAGGCCCTTCGGATAATGGTTCTTGGCAACGCCGCCCGAGAGCTTGACGCCACCCGTGGGTGCGCCCTCGATCGTGAGGGCGGCAAAGCCGCGCAGATTGCCGTCGGCCGGGATCTCCTCACCGCGCAGATAGGCGGCCACCCGAGGGTCGCCGAGCGAGAGGCACAGCTTGCGAGAAAAACGGTTGCCGAGGGCGGTGTAGGCGTGATGGTGCGGCAGGAAGATGCGCCCCGTCATCGAGCCGAGGGCGACCCCGGCACGCAGGATGCCCGGGATGACGGGCAGGTCGGCAGGGGGCGCGACCCAGGTATCGCCGGCGAGCGCCAGCGGGCGGTCAAAGGGGGCTCCCAGGAGGTCGGTAAGCGCCGCACGCACCTCGGCCTCGGCACGGCGGTCGAGGCGCTGGGGCTTTGCGGGCGCCACCCGGGACGGCACGCCGTCGGTGCGCTCGAGGAGGGCGAAGAACTGCCCCTCGCCCGGCGCCTTGTGCGGATAATACCGCCGCGTCAGCGCGAGCTCCGGCGGGCGCCCCGGGCGCACGATCCCGTCCGAGGTCACGGCGGCTACCGCCGCCGCCACGGGAACAAGACGGAAGTCGGGGTGCGCCGCGAGGAAGTGCGCGACCGTTTCCTCGTTCTCCTCCTCGGAGAAGGTGCAGGTCGAATAGAGAAGATATCCGGATGGCGAAACCGTTTTCGCGGCATCGTCAAGAATGAGGCGGCTGCGCTCGGCGGCGGCCGTTACCCCCTCGGGCGACCACTCGGCGGCGGCCTCGGGGTACTTGCGGAACATCCCCTCGCCCGAGCAGGGGGCATCCACCACCACAAGATCGAAGAAGGAGGGGAGGGCGGCGGCCAGCCTTGGCGGCGCCGTGCTCGTCACGACGGTGTTCTCCATGCCGAGGCGCTCGACGTTGCCGAGCAGGATCCGGGCGCGTGAGGGGACGATCTCGTTGGAAATGAGAAGCCCCTCCTCCCCGATCTCCTCCGAAAGGCGCCCGCTCTTGCCGCCGGGCGCGGCGCACAGGTCAAGGACGCGCCACCCGCGGATCGGGAAGGGGAGGGCCGAGACGGTCGCCATGGCCGAGGGGTCCTGCATATAGTACGCCCCTGCGTGGTGCAGGGGGTGTGCCCCCGGGCGCTCGCCCTCGGGGATCAGAAGACCTCCCTCAAAAAAGGAAAGGGGCGTGGCCTCGAAGGGCAGGAGCGAGAGGAGGGTCTCCTTCGGCATCTTTTTTCTGACCGCGCGCAGGGCGTGCGTATCGGGGGCCTCCAGCGCCTCGAGGAAGGCAGGGAGCTCGGCCCCGAGAAGGTCGCGCATGCGGTTGAGGAAGGCGGCGGGGATCATGCCTCCACCTCCCTTGTCTCGCTGACCGCCTTGAGGGCGGCGCGGTACTCCTCCTCGGTAAAGAGAAGGTTGATGGCGGCAAGAAGGGCGTTTGGCGATAGGTCGGGCGGGAGGGCAAGGCGAAGGGCCAGGGCGGCGCGCCTCTCGACGGCGCCCTCGCCCCCCGAGAGACCGTCGGCATACAGATCGGCCTTGGTGAGCGAAGCGCGCCTTGCGGGTGCCTCGCCCGTGAAGGGAGCAAGGAGCGAGAGGAGGACGGCAGGGTCGGCGCCCTCCACCCCGAGGAGCCCGGCGCGCCCCGGTGTCTTTTTGCGGCGCTCCTTACCGCGCTCGGCCGGGATGTGCAGATGATATACGCGCTCGCCCGAGAGCACTCCCGAGAGATACGAGCGGATCACGCGGCCGCCTCCGTCGGGATCGGTCAGGACGATCACCCCCCGCCCTTCGGCAAGGCGGCGCAGGAGTGCCGTCTTCTCTTTTTGATTAAAAATAGCAAATCCCTCGGTCGTAATAATGTCAGCGTCAACAATACTTGACAGCTTGATCTTGTCATATCGCCCTTCGACCACAATGGGGAGGGCAATGCGCGGCTTTGTCACGGCATCTCCTTTCGTTGACTTTCAGTTATGGGCTGTGGGGAGAGTTGCCTCCCCATAGGGGCAAACACCGGCCGCCCGGAGCTCGCACTCGGCACAGCGGGGAGCACGGGCCGAGCAGACCTCGCGCCCGAAGAGGACGGCACGGTGGCAGAAGTCGGAGGCGTTCTCGGTGAGGAAGAGCGGGGCGAGCGTGCGCTCGGTCAGGAGGGGGTCGCGGCGCCCCTCGGGGGTGAAGCCCCAGCGCTCGGCCAGGCGGCAGAGGTGGGTATCGGCCACAACGCAGGACTGCCCGTAGATGTCGCCGAGCAGGAGGTTGGCGATCTTCCGCCCGACTCCGGGCAGGGTCAGCAGCTCCTCCATCGTGTCGGGCAGGCGCCCCCCGAAGTGGGTGATGAGGCGCTCCGAGGCGAGGCGCAGGTCGCGCGCCTTGGTACGGAAGAGTCCGCAGGAGCGGATCAGCCCCTCAAGCTCCTCGGGGTCGGCCCCGGCCATGGCACGGGCATCGGGATAGCGCGCAAAGAGCGGCCCCGCCACCTCGTTGACACGGGCATCGGTGCACTGCGCCGAGAGGCGCCCCATGACGAGCAGGCGCCAGGGATCCCCCTCGTAGCGGAGGGCACACTCAGCATTGGGAAACCGTTTTCGCAAAAGCGCGGCGATCGTGGCAAGGCGGAGGCCTGCCGCCTTCGTCGATTCCTTCCGACGGCCCTTCATGCGAGGACCTCCCGGAGAAGGTCGGCAAGGAGACGGCAGGGCAGCCCCACGACGTTGTCGAACTCGCCGTCGGTCGCGGCGACGAGCGCGCCCCCCTTCCCCTGGATGCCGTAGGCCCCCGCCTTGTCCATCGGCTCACCGGTCGCGATGTAGGCGAGCGCCTCGCGGCGGTCGAAGGGGCGGAAGGTGACGGCTGTCGTATCGGTCGCTGTCAGGAGGCGGCCGCGGTAGGCGACGGCGACCCCGGTATGTACCGCGTGTGTGCGCCCCGCCAGCGAAAGGAGCATCGAGAGCGCCTCGGCCTCGCTCCTCGGCTTGCCGAGCGAGGTGCCGTCAAGAGCGACGGTGGTATCGGCGGCGATGATAAGGGCATCGGGCGCCAGCGGCAGGACGGCGCGCGCCTTACGCGCGGCAACGATGGCGACACCCTCGACGGGCGGTGTGCCGGCCGCAAGGCTCTCGTCGGCCTCGCTGACGATGACGGTGAAGGGGATGCCCATGCCGCCCAGCAGCTCACGGCGGCGCGGCGAGGCCGAGGCCAGCACCACGGCGGTCTCGGGCGAGAGAGGAAAGTGAGGCGATACTGTCATGTGGGAAGTCGGCGCACACGGCAGTCGAGCGGCTGTCCCGCCCGTGCCGCCGCAAGAATGCGGGCGCACTCCTTTTCTGTTTCGATGGTAAAAAGATACAGCTCGCGCGGCGCGCCGGCCTCGCGGAGGAGGGAGGGGCGGTCGGCAAGGTAGGTGGGGAGGCTGTTGAGCACGACCGTCCGATGCTCCCATTCGCGCATGAGCGGAAAGGCGACGCCGCGGCGGTCGGTGAGGTGAGCGTTGCCGCAGGCGCGACAGCCAAAGCCGTCACGCACAAAGCAGCGCTCGGTGAGCATCAGGGGGATGCGCCCGTAGGCGATCACGCGCTGACCGAGGGCGGCAATGCGCGGTGCCGTCAGCTCGGGCGAGAGCAGGATGTCCTCGACCCCCTCGCGGAGGAGGGCGGCCACCGTCTCGGCGTTCGTGACGTTCAGCCGATGCCCTCCGACGGGGAGGAGCCCCGCCGCGCGGACGAGGGGGATCTGCCCGTAGCTTTCGCAGAGGGCGTAGCGGCACCCTGCGGCCACGGCGGCCTCGAGCTCGCGAAGGACGGTCGGGCGCTCGGCATCGGTGATGACGGGTGGCATCGCGGCGCCACAGTCCCCGGGGCCCTCTCCGCTTGCCACGGTGGCGAGCGGCAGATAGAGGCGGTCAAAGAAGCCCGAGGCGGCCGCGGCGCGTGCCTGCCCGGCGGTGCGGCAATAGGCCACGCGGTGAGGGAGATTAGAGGCGGACGGTGCAAGAACGGGCGGCGTGTAGGCCGTGGGTGTGACGGGGCGGTGGGTGTCGAGGAGAGCCTCGACCGCCGCGCGGCGCAGGGCATTGAGTGCCCCCGCAGGGAGGAAAAGACCTTCATCGAGGTGAACGGTGAGTCCCTCCTCGGTCATCGTGAGCGGGGAGCCACCAAGCCGCAGAAGGCGGCGCCTGACCTCGCCCTCGTCAAGGGGCGCGCTCTTCGCCTCGGCGGGGATATCCCCCGTCACCGTGACCGAGCGCTCGCCGAGCGTAAGAGTCAGGGTCGCGGGCCGATCACGGTGGATCTCGGCCACTCCTTGCACGGTTTTTGGTATAATTGTAAAGTTTTCTTCTCTTTCTCGCGTCTCGGCCTTGGCCGCCTCGGTGCGGATGCCGGTCATCGGCTCGTGATGGCGACCGACGAAATAGCGGTCGGTGAAGCCGCCGCGAGAGAAGAGGACGGCGAGCTCGGCCATCTCGTCACGCGTGGCGGCGCGCCCCTCGTCAAGAAGGCGCCGGTAGATGCGCGTGACCCCGCCGACATAGGAGGGCGACTTCATCCGCCCCTCGATCTTGAGCGAGGCAACGCCCGAGTCGATGAGCGCCGGGATGTGCTCGGCAAGGGCGAGGTCGGAGAGCGAGAGAGGGTACTTGTCCCCCCCGTAGGGGAGGCGGCAGGGCTGGGCGCACTCACCGCGGTTGCCGCTCCGCCCACCGACAAGAGACGAGAAGAGGCATTGCCCCGAATGGCTGACGCAGAGCGCCCCGTGGGCGAAGACCTCGATCTCGGGGGTAGCCTCGGCGGTGATGCGGCGGATGGCCTCGAGCGAGAGCTCACGGGCGACCACCACGCGCTCGGCCCCGCGGGCGGCGTAGTAGTTGGCGGTGTCGGTGTTATGGATAAAGGCCTGGGTCGAGGCGTGCAGCGGCAGGGAGGGGAGATGGCGGCGGAGCATCGCCATCACACCGCGGTCGGCCACGATGGCGGCATCCACCCCCGTCGCGGCCACGCTCTCGGCATAGGAGAGAAAGTCGGGAAGCTCGCGGTCGAGCATCAGGGTATTGAGGGCGATGTAGACCCTGACCCCGTGGAGGTGGGCGTAGCGCACTCCGTCGGCAAGGGCGGCCTCGTCAAAATTCTTGGCGTAGGCGCGCGCCGAATGGCGGCCGCCGAGGTAGACGGCATCGGCCCCGGCGGCCACGGCGGCATAGAGCGCCTCGGGCGAGCCGGCGGGGGAGAGGAGCTCGGGGAGCTTGGAGGTACGGCGCATCGGCGCTCTCCTTTCTGCTTTCGCCGGGGGGCGCGCAGAGCGCCCCTAGAGGAGATCCCTCTTGACTTTTCGGCGAAAATCGGGTATGATGTATCTGTTCTTTATCTATTATAGCAATTCCTTCGGGAAAAGAAAAGAGGCGCGGCGAATTTTCTCGCCCGTCAAAAGGAGAGTTCTATGGACGAATACAGCTACAACGCCGCCTCGTACGGCGTCAAGACCCGCGCGGAGGGGAAGAACCTCCTCTACCGCATTCTGCTCGTGCTCGGCTACCTTGCGTTTGCAACGGGCTATTGCGTCATCTTCCTGGTCCCCGTCAAGATGCCGGCCCTCATTGCCATCCTCCCGATCTTTCTCCTCATTCTCATCCCCTCGACCTGGCGGCTCGTGAACTATGACTACGAGTACCTCATCGAGCACGGCGAGATCGCTGTCGAAAAGCTCTTCAATACCAAGAAGCGCCGCCGCATCTTCACCCTCCGCCTTAAGGAGGCAGGCCGCATCCTGCCGGCCCCCCTTGACTTCTCGGCGAAGGAGTACGATAGGGTCCTCGACTTCCGCGGCTCGCGCAAGAGCCCCGACTCCTATCTGATCGAATACCGCGCCGAGGACGGCAGGTATACCGCTGTTTTGATCGAGGCGACAATAAAACTTGTCAAAATGATGGCGAAGTATAACGACAGCACCATCGTCTCGAAGGACCTGCGCGCCTGATGAACGTGACCCTCCCCCGCCTTTGGCTCGCCCCGATGGCGGGCTATACCGATACGGCCATGCGCGCCCTTTGTCACGGGATGGGTGCCGAAGGAACCGTCAGCGAGATGATCTCGGCCAAGGCCGTCGTCTATCGCGACAAAAAGACGGTGGCGCTCGGGCGTACGACTCCCGAGGAGGGCCCCGTCCTTTTGCAGATCTTCGGCAAGGAGCCCTCGGTGATGGCCGAGGCCGCCGCGATGCTGGCCGACGGCTATTGCGGCAGTCGCCCCTTTGGCATGGACATCAATATGGGCTGCCCCGTACCGAAGATCGCCGGCAACGGCGAGGGGAGCGCCCTTCTGCGCTCGCCCACCCTCGTCCACGATATCGTGGCGGCCGTCCGTGCCGCCCTGCCCGCCGACCTTCCTCTGACGGCCAAGATCCGTCTTGGCTGGGACAGACAGTCAAAAAACTACCTCGAGGTCGCCGATGCCGCCGTGCGCGGTGGCGCCTCGGCCCTTTTCGTCCACGGACGCACGCGCACCGAGATGTATGCGGGCACCGCCGATTGGGAGGCGATCGCCGCCATCCGCGAGGCCGCCCCGATCCCGATCATCGGCAACGGTGACATCACCTCGCCCGAGATCGCCGCGCGCCGTCTTTCCGAGTCGGGCTGTTACGGGCTGATGATCGGCCGCGGTGCCGTCGGGAACCCCTTCCTCTTCCGTGAGGTGGCCGCGCTCCTACGGGGCGAGGTGCCTCCGCCGCCCCCGACGCGCGAGGAACGGATCGCGACGGCGCTTACGCATCTCCGTGCCGCCATTGCCGACAAGGGCGAGCCGATCGCCGTGCGCGAATGCCGCAAGGTGATCGCCGCCTACACCCACGGCATGAAGGGCGCCGCCTCGGTGCGCTTTGCCGTCAATGCCGCCGAGACCTACCGGGAAATTGAAGACATTCTCCTTTCGATGGAATGAAAAAACCGCCGCATAGCGGCGGTTTTTTCTCTTAGTAGGTAAAATACTTGTAGAAAATGGGATAGGCGGCAAAGAAGTCGGCGAGGGTCTTGCGCGTCGAGACGCCGGGGTCGTGGATCGTGAACTTGTCGGGAGTGAAGCTGTCGCCGCCCGTATAGCCCGTCACCACCACCCAGTGCTGACCGCCGGCGGCGGTCTTCGCACCGATGAGGACGGGGCGCCCGGCGGCAAGATGGGCGTAGACGTCGGCAAGATAGCCGTCACGCCAATAGTGCACGTCAAAGTGGCTCGGCCAGAAGACGTTGCCGCTCGCCGTGTAGGAGAGGCGCTTGACCATCGTGGCAGGGGTCAGGGTCGTGCCGGTGCGGTAGGACTCCATCATGGCAATGCCCGTGGTGGCGCATCCGATCTTGGACAGCGTTTTCCCGCTGCTCCCGATCGTCATCCACCCCCAGCGGCTGTCCCATTGACGGTAGCAGGGAACCGCAAGCGAGACGGAGGCATAGCGGGCGGCGGTCTTGAGGTAGGCGGTGCTGACGTAGCCGATCCGCGTGCCGCCCCACAGGATGCGCGCCCAGCCGCCCGAGGACGAGAGGATCACCACCGGCGACCCGGTCGCAAGGCTCCCGAGGCGCGCATAGGAGGTGCCGGGACCGCTCCGCACATTGAGGGTCGAGGTGCCGGCGGCCACGGTGGCGGCGCTCCCTGCGAGCTCCCGTATGTAGTCGGCGTGGCAGTAGCCGAATTTCCCGGCGGCGTATTCACAGCGCCACCAGCTCCCCGTCCTTTCGTAAAGGGTGACGGTCGCGCCGTCGGCGAGCGAGGCGAGCCACGCCCCCGCCGTTGAGGGGGACTTGCGCACGTTGAGGCGGCTGCCGCCCGTATCCACCACTCCGGCGGAGGGGAGGGAGGCGGTGGCGGCCGAGGCGCGTATCGGTATCACAAAGATCCCCATGAGGAGGATCGCTGTCAGCATCAGAGAGAGGACTTTTTTCATGAGAAGGCTCCTTTCTTTCGGTGTAGTCTCATTATACCATGAAAGCCCCCCGGAGGGAAGGGGCCAAATGGTGGCAAACTTCCGTTCTCTCCCTATGAGGGTGAATGCCCCAAAAAAATGGAAAAGCTCTTGACTATTCTTAAGGTCTGTGGTACTCTATGGATGGGGCGCAAGCCCTTGCAAACCGATAGTACGGAGGATCCTCTCATGCCCAATACTCCCTTTATGTGGACTCACTTCATTCAGCTTGGCTCGAATATGTGGAACGAGCCGGGCAACACCCGTCACCGCGAGCGCCGCTCGACTCCGACGGGCTCTATGCGCTTCCTCTTTGACCGCGCCTCGTGGAACGAGGAGACCGAGCTCCTCGCCAAGTGCGGCGCCACGACCCTTGTCATCGACATCGGCGAGGCCATGCGCTACGAGAGCCATCCCGAGATCGCCGTCGAGGCGGCCTGGAGCCACGCCGAGATGCAGGCCGAGATCGACCGCCTGCACGGCCTTGGCTTTGAGCTCATTCCGAAGCTGAACTTCTCGGCCTGCCATGACGTATGGCTCGGCGAGTATTCGCGGATGCTCTCGACCTCGGTGTACTATACCGTCTGCCGCGACATCATTGATGAGGTGGCGGACCTCTTCAAGCCCCGCTACTTCCATATCGGGATGGACGAGGAGGATGCCAGAAACCAGGCGCGCCTCGACTACTGCGTTGTCCGTCAGCACGACCTCTGGTGGCATGACCTCTACTATCTTGCCGAGTGTGTCGAGCGCCATAACGCCCGCCCGTGGGTCTGGGCGGATGCCGGCTGGAGCCGCCCCGAGGAGTACCTCGCCAAAATGCCGAAGGAGATCGTCCAGAACAACTGGGTGTACAGTCCCCGTCTTGAGGGGGAAGGGCGTTCGGCCGCGCTCATTGAGCATCTCGAGTTCTTCCGGAGGCTGGATGAGGCGGGCTTCGATCAGGTGCCGACCGGCAGTGCCTTTGAGGCTAAGGAAAACCTCCCGGCGCTCACGAAATTCTGTGTCGAAAACATTTCGGAGGAGCACCTCCTCGGTATGATGCAATCGACCTGGGAGCGCATCGACCCTGCCTGGATGCCTCTCCAGCGGGCCGCGGCCGAGGCGATCGCCGAGTCGCGGGCGTGGTACGAGAGCAACCGAAAATGAGAGTCAAAAGAGCCGAAGGATCCTTCCTTCGGCTCTTTTCGTTTACAAAAAAGCTCCGGCAGGAGGAGCCTGACGGAGCCCCCGCTCCTCCCGACTTTAACAAAATCCAAATAGTTTTCTAATAGAAGGGAAACAAGCGGATGCTATACTGAAAGCAATATCGGACGGTATAGGAGGAGATCGCCGTGAAACGGAAGTACAGCTATAAGGCCGGCTCAAGGACCATCGAGAGGGAATACAGCTATATTCCCGTCCGCTACATCATCGCGGTGCTCCTGTCGGCCCTCGAGGTCGCCGCGATCCTCGGCGTGATGATCGCGCTCTGCCTCTATCTCCCGTATTTTTATATCCTGTGCTATGTAACCGCCTTTGCCTGCATCCTCAAGATCGTGGCCTCGGACGACAACCCCGACTACAAGGTGCCGTGGGTGCTCTTTGTGCTCCTTGTGCCCGTCGCCGGGTTTATGATCTATTTCATGTTCTATTCCCGCAAGCTGAAAAAGCGCTTTGTCTGTCGCCTCCGGGAGCTTGAGTGCTACCGCTACGAGAAGGACGATACGGCCGCCATCGAGGCCCTCACCGCGCGATGCTCGGCAGTGTCGGCTTTGCCGTGTCCGCGGCGGTCGTTGCCATGGCGATCTATATGATCGTGCAGTCCACCAAGAAATTAAAGCAAGAGAAGAAAGGACCCTCGCATGGAGAATAACGAAAAAAGGCCCGGCGGCTTCAAGTACACCTATTCGGCCGCCGAGCAGGCAGAATTACGGAGGATCCGTGAAAAATATACGGGGAAGCGGGAGGAGGACAAGATGGCGCGCCTGCGGCGCCTCGATGCCGGGGTCACGCAAAAGGCACAGGCCATCTCGCTGATCTTCGGTATCGTGGGGATCCTGATCTTCGGCTTTGGGATGAGCCTTGTGATGTCCGACCTTGCCGCGCATCTCGGTATGACGAGGGCGCCGGCGATCGCCCTGGCGATCGTCTCGGCCCTTGTCGGCGGCACCCTCGCCGGCTTTGCCTACCCGATGTACAATTACGTCACAAAGCGTGAGCGGGCCCGCGTCGCCCCCGAGATCCTCAGGCTGACCGATGAGCTGATCAAGTAAATAAAGAAAAGGACTGCAAAAGCAGTCCTTTTCTTTATTCAAATATTCAAAGCGCGAGCAGAACAACGGCGCTTGCTCCAAGCAGGACACCGATCAGCTGGCGGGGCGAGTATTTTTCCTTGTAGAAGAAGAAGGAGATCAGGAAGGCCGAGATCATGCCAAGGCCTGAGCTGGTCGGGGAAATGACCGAGAGGGGAAGGAAGAGATAGATCGCGAGGAGCTGATGGAGGAATTGCGCCGCGTCTTTTCCTAAGCCGATCCCAAAGGATCCGTGAAGAGTAAAAGATCTCCCCCGCACTGCGGGGGAGATTTTCTTTTTGCAGAAGAAAAAATTCCTACTGTGCGTAGGAAATCTCCCCTTGTCTTCCGAATAATTCTCTTGAACTTTACCGTTTCGGATTGTATAATGAAAGCGGAGGGGATAAAAATGAAAAATAAAAGCATGACCTTCGGCGCGAATCTGAAAGCCCTGCGCAAGAAGCAACGGTACACCAGAGCGCAGCTTGCCGAGGTATTGGGGTATTCCCCAAAAACCATAGAAAAATGGGAGCTTGGAAACGTCCTCCCGTCGATGGAAAACGCATGCCGGTTGGCCGAGTTCTTCGAGGTGACGATCGATTCCTTGATCTACAGCCCCAAGCCCGAGATCAAGTACCTCCTCGCCGTAGACGGGGGCGGCTCCAAGACCGAATTCCTCTTGACCGACATCGAGAAAAACGAGCTGGCGCGCTGCGTTCTCGGCGCATCCAACCCCGCGGATATCGGCATAGACAACGTCAAGGCCCTGCTCGAGGAGGGGATCCGAAAGACCTGCACGGGGATCCATCTCCGTGAGGTTGCGGCCTTTGTGGGTCTTGCGGGAAGCTCGGGCGGAAACCGCCGGCAGATCCTAAACGATTTTCTTTCGGGCTTCGGCTTCGGTGCGTTTTCCAATGGGAGCGATACCGAGAGCATGCTGGCGATGGCACTCCACGGAGAGGACGGCGTGGCCGTCATTATGGGAACCGGAGTCATCGCCTACGCGCAGGTCGCGGGCAAGCGCCATCGCATCGGCGGTTGGAGCTATCATATCGACAAGGGCGGCAGTGGCTATAATATCGCCTCCGAGGCGATCTACAGTGCGCTGAAGCACATCGACGGCAGAGACGGCAGCGAGATCCTGAGGACTCTGCTGGAGGAAAGGCTCGGGAAGCCTCTGCCCAACGCCATCTCCGAGATCCACGGCGGCGGCAGGGCCACCATTGCCTCCTTCGCCCCCTTGGTATTCGAGGCCTGCGATAGGGGCGACGCCTATGCCCTTCGCATTCTTGACGGGAACGTCAGAGAGGTGGCCGAAATGATTCTCGCCGGCAGCAAGCACCTCGCGAATGGCGACGTCAAGGTCGTGATCCTCGGCGGGCTCTGCCACCGACCCGATCTCCTTTCGCCTCTCTTCCGAAAATATCTCCCTCAAGGCTTCCAAATCACCTTCGACCAAGAGCCCGTGGTGAACGGCGCACTCATGCTGGCCGAGGCGCAAAAGCACACAATAGAACAATAAAAAAGGAGTGTTCTGCCATGCAGGAATTTAAAGTAAAGGATCATGCCCCGTCCTATCTCCCCGATGGGTATGAGTGGGAATATGTCTGGGGCGACGAGTTTGACGGCACGACCCTTGACACCGACAAATGGGACTTCCGTACGCATATGATGCATAAGCGCCATCCGGGCTGGGAGCCCGAGGGCGTCAGTCTTGACGGCAGCTCCAACATCGTTTTCACCGTCTTCGAGAAGGACGGCAGGATCTGCTCGACACAGCTGATGACGGGCTATAACTACATGGATGCGCCGCCGGAGGATCCCGGAAACGGCAAGCCCTTTGTGTGGCCGATCGGAAGGATCAAGCCGCCGAAATTCATGCACCGCTACGGCTACTACGAATGCCGCTGCAAGCTGCAGAAAAAGCGGGGCTGGTGGACGGCCTTCTGGCTGCAGTCTCCCCTGCAGGGGGCGACCCTTGACCCCGCCGTCTCGGGCATTGAGAACGACATTATGGAGAGCTTTACCCCCGGGGTCGTCGATCGCCATATGAATCATTTCAACGGCTGCGGCGCTAATTACAAGGGCGTCTCCCACGGGAAGGGTGCAACCCTCTCGCTCGACGAATTCCACACCTTCGGCATGCTGTGGACCGAGGAGGGCTACACCTTCTATATCGACGGCATTGAGGACGGTCACTCCTCCGAGGTCGTCTCGAGAACCGAGCAGTTCATTTATCTCACCACCGAGGTCAACGGCTACCGCGAGGCGGCCTTCACCGCCACCGAGGAGGCGCGCGCCGCCATCGGCGATACCTTCACCGTCGACCACGTCAGAGTGTTCGATATCAAAAATAAAGCACAGTAAGGACCCGACGCATGGAAAGCGCAAAATACATTATGGATCGCGGTGTGGCGCTGCTCCACACCGAGCAGAGGAACAGAGATACGATAGGGATCGACAAGCAGGATACCGAAACCATCGTGCGGTGGATCAACCGCGAGGATAAAAAGGTCGCGTATTGCGTCGAGGAGGCGATTCCCGCGATCGCCAAGGCGATCGACCTGCTTGAGGCGCGCATGAAGGACGGCGGACGGCTGATTTACGCCGGTGCCGGCACCAGCGCGAGAATTGCCATTATGGACGCCGCCGAATGCCCTCCGACCTATCGCACCGCCCCCGGCACCGTCACCACCGTGATGGCGGGTGGGCGCGAGTGCGTCTTCCGTGCCAGGGAGCAGATGGAGGACGAGGAGGAGTGCGCGCGCACCGACCTTTCAGAGCTTTGCCTTGGGCCGAAGGATACCGTCGTTGCCGCTACCGCCTCGGGGCGAACCCCGTACTGCGTGGCGGCGCTCAAGTACGCCGCCGAGGTCGGCGCCGGACGGATCTCCATTGCCTGCAATCCCAATTCCTTGGTGGGGAAGCACGCCGAGGTTGCAATTGAGATCGACACCGGTGCCGAGGTGATCATGGGCTCGACCCGTATGAAGGCAGGCACGGCACAAAAATTTGTGATGAATATGCTTTCAACGGGCGTGATGATCCGCCTCGGGTACACCTATGACAACCTGCTCCTCGGCTATGAGCCGCAAAATTCCAAGATCGTCGACCGCCACGTCCGTATGTACGCCGAGGCCATCGGCAATCCCGATCTCGACCACGCCGCCAAGCAGCTCGCCATGGCTCGCGGCAATGTGCGCATCGCCTTCTTTATGGAGACCTTCGGCATCAGCTACGAGCGCGGACGCGCCCTCATTGAGGAGACGAACGGAAATATCAAGCGAGCGCTCGCCATCCTTGAGGCCGAGACGCGTTGAGCGAAGAACAAAAATCTCCCCCGCGGCGCGGGGGAGATTTTTATTGTTACAGCGCAAGCAGGACGACGGCGGCAGTACCGAGAAGGACGCCGATCAGCTGGCGGGGAGAGTATTTTTCTTTGTAGAAGAAGAAGGAGATCAGGAAGGCCGAGATCATGCCAAGGCCTGTGCTGGTCGGGGAAATGACCGAGAGGGGAAGGAAGAGGTAGATCGCGAGGAGCAGGAGGTTCTTGGCTCCGCAGCAGAGGCCGGAGGCGGCGCCGTACAGGAGACCCTTCTTTGCCACGGTGCCGAGCTTGTCGCGGTCGATGATAAGACCGAGGACGGCAAGGATCACGAAGGAGCCGCCGATCGAGATCAGATTAAACTCGTTCGAGCAGGCGTTCTCAAAGCGGATCTGCTGCATGCGCGTCAGGATCGCAATGAAGCCGTTGGAAACGACCGTGATCAGGATGTAGACGAGCCAGCGGAGCGAGATGCCGCCCTCCTCGTCCCCTTTTGCGCCCTTCCCCTTGATATTGATGAGGAACATGGCAGCAAAGATCATGGCGATGCCGATATAGGTAAGGACGGTGGTCTCCTCCTTGAGGAAGACGATGCCGTAAAAGATGGAAAACAGAAGCGAAAAGCTTGAGACGAGGCGGGTCAGACCGTAGGGCCCGACCTTAAAGGCGAGGAAGGCCGAGTAAAAGCCGGCACCGTAGAGAAACGCGTTGATGAGGGCGAGCGGAAGCATCGCCGGCGGCACGTAAAGGCCGTCGGTCCTGACAAGATCGGTCACGAGGAAAAAGAGCGCGGCAAACAGCGCAATGATGGCGTTCATCAGCATTCCGCCGCCGCCGTAGCGCTTGGCGTACGCCTTCAGAACGATGCCCTCGGCATTCGCGAGGGCGGTGTGTGCAAGAAGCAGAAGGTAGCCTACGATCATGTGTCTTACCTCACAGGTATTGGTTCCTGCTCAGTATAGCACCGATGTAGGGGAAAGTCAAGAGATAAAAGAAAAGGACTGCAAAAAGCAGTCCGTTTTCTTATGGTCGGAGCGAGGGCGCGAATTTTTTTGGCTTTAGCGAAAAGGGGTACTTGCTCCCCTCCCCGCGGATATGGTCGAAACGCGCTCTCGCTCTCGCTCGCTTCGTTTCTTCCTATCCTTGGGGTATCGCTTCGCGAAAACGCTCCACCGGAGCTTTTTCGCTCGCTCACCCTTGCTCCCGAGGGTTCGGGACCCTTCGGTCGGGTGTTCATGCCACAGTCGGTCATAAGAAAAAGGACTGCCAAAGCAGTCCTTTTTCTTATGGTCGGAGCGA
>JAZSGE010000027.1:0-1795 GCA_045532575.1 Eubacteriales bacterium
TATCGTCGCCTCGCGCGAGGCGGCAACCGCCGGCATCCTGCGCGAGCGTGAGGAGATCGGGGCTGCCCCCACCGACGGGCCGTCGCTGTCGCTCGGCGGCTTTTTCCGCCTGCCGCTCTCCGCCCTTGACGATGGGCTTGCCCCCGCGACCCTCGGGGCGCTGCTTTCTCTCTCGGCCGAGCGGCCCTGCGAGGGGGAACGGGGCTTTGCCGAGCGCCTGGCCGTCGCCCGTGCGATGGCCGCCGAGGGGGCCTTTGCCTTCTCCGAGGAGGAGCTTGCAGCGACGGTCGCCGCCTGGGAGGCGGACGGGCGCCCGACACCCCGCCACAGCGAGGTCTTTCACCGCGAATATCACCCCGCCTACCGCGTGATCGCCGAGGACTACCGCCGCTATCTCCCTCTCCTTACGGCGATCGACAGGGGGCTTGCGGACAAGGGGCGCCTCCTCCTCGCTATCGAGGGCGGGAGTGCCGCCGGGAAGACGACGCTCTCGGCGCTTCTTGAAAAAATGTACGGCTGTACCGTCTTCCATATGGACGATTTCTTCCTGCGCCCCGAGCAGAGGACGCCCGAGCGCTTCCGCGAGCCGGGGGGGAACGTTGACCGCGAGCGCTTCCTTGCCGAGGTGCTGACGCCGCTTCGGCGAGGGGAGGCCGTCGATTACCGCCGCTTTGACTGCGGGAGCGGCACGCTTCTTCCGCCCGTCACCGTCGTGCCGACGCCGCTGACCGTCGTTGAGGGGGCGTACTCGATGCACCCCGATCTCGCCGATGCCTACGGGCTTTCGGTCTTCCTTGACATCGACCCCGCTCGCCAGCGCGAGCGCATTGAGAAGCGCAATTCCCCGGCGCACGCCGCGCGCTTCTTCTCGGAATGGATCCCGATGGAGCATCGGTATTTCGAGGTGCACCGCCCGAGGGAGCGTTGTACGATGACGCTCGCGGTAGAGAACTAAAGAAAAAAGCACCTTGTGGCACCTGCCGTAGAGCAGGTGCCACAGTTATATTCGCCTGCGGCGAGATCTATTGCTTCGCAGTGGTATTCGGCTATCCCCGAGTGATATTCGCTACGCGAGCTTGGGAGGCGAATATAATATCACTGCGACCATCGGGAGCAATATCACTGTTGCTTGCAACAATATCACGCTGACACGGTCAGCATATCACTTCCAATTTGATACGGCATTTGTGTCTACAAATGCAGTGCTTGTCAAGAAAAGAGGACAGAGAATGTAAAACACTCTCCGTCCTTTTCCTGTCAGTTCGAGTATACTGCTCTATGGAAGGCACCGCTTTTCAGCCCTTTTGTTTTTAAATAATTTTTTCTAATCTTACCACCGCTTCAAGGCAAGCCTCGCTGTTTTCATTCAGCGTGCGCACCTCTATCTTTCCGTCCTCGCTCATCTCACCGCGAGTGATCGTGAGATTTGCTCCCAAAGGCGATTCCTTGAGATAGGAAAGTGACATGGCCGACACGAAATAGGGAACTTCACCCGTCATCTCCTCAAGATAGTCGCATATCATATCGGGATAGTGGGTGTTGTTCATGTGCATATTGTAGTCGATGTCGGAGTACATAATTTTGCGCTTTCCCACCTCAAAAAGTTGAGCGTCCTTTGGAATTTTGGCTTTTGGCAGTAAGGCGGCGGAGTCTACGGGATCGTCGTAGTAAAACTTATCTCCTAAAAAGTCATAATTACTTGCCCGTACCATGCTTTTGTTATTCAGGTCGATCAACACCCAAGTGGAGGATGCCTCAGCAATCAGCTCGCCGTTTCGCAGAATATCAAAATAGC
>JAZSGE010000026.1:0-2720 GCA_045532575.1 Eubacteriales bacterium
TATAAGTATCCGCGTATCGTTGAGTTCCGTGAGAGCCTGCCGAAGACCACGAGCGGCAAGATCATCAGGAAGCAGCTGTGATCACCCCCTTGAGCAAGGAGGCATATCCATGGAACACAAACGACTCACCCTGTTCGCAGGGCACTACGGGAGCGGTAAAACCAATATCGCTGTAAACTATGCTTTGCATCTCGCCGCCGAGGGAAAACGGGTGTGCGTTGCCGACCTTGATATCGTGAATCCGTATTTCAGGACAAAGGATAGCGAGGCCGAGCTGCGGGCGGCAGGCATCCGCCTGATCTCGCCGCAGTACGCCAACTCGAACGTCGACCTGCCGGCCCTGCCGGCCGAGAGCTACAGCCTCGTCCAGGACACCTCGGTGTACGGCATCATGGACATCGGCGGTGATGACAGAGGTGCTTACGCCCTTGGGCGCTACGCCGATGCGATCAAGGCCGAGAACAATTACCGGATGGCGCTTGTCGTCAACGCCTTCCGCCCCCTGACGTCAACGGTCGAGGATACCGTCGAGATCATGCATGAGATCGAGGCGGCCTCGGGGCTGCGGTTCACCTCGATCGTGAACAACTCGAATCTCGGTCCCGAGACCACGGCCGAGACGGTCCGCGCCTCGCTCCCCCTCGTTGAGGAGCTCAGCCGGGTGACGGGGCTTCCCGTTTGGATGCATACGGCGACGGCATCGGTGGCCAAGGAGCTTGCGGAGCTTACGGTCCTGCCGATGACCCTGCAAAAGAAAATCTTTGATCTGCCGGACTGACGGCGACGGTGTCGCTGTCGGCAGATCCCGAAACATAAGGAGGATACAAATGGCAAAGGTAACGTTCAACACGGAACTGTGCAAGGGCTGCGGCCTGTGCGTGGATGCGTGCCCCAAGAAGTGCTTGGCGATCGCATCCGACAAGCTGAATCAGAAGGGGTATTCCCCTGCGTATATGGTGACTCCCGA
Source organism: Eubacteriales bacterium (assembly GCA_045532575.1). Classification (GTDB taxonomy): domain Bacteria; phylum Bacillota; class Clostridia; order Oscillospirales; family CAG-272; genus UBA1740. The sequence continues at coordinate 968 of JAZSGE010000026.1, forward strand.
GAATTGCATCGGCTGCGCCTTCTGCGCAACGATGTGCCCCGATTGCATCATTACGGTTGAGAAATAAGGAGGCTATCATGGCGGAAAGAATTTTGATGAAGGGCAACGAGGCTATCGCCGAGGCGGCGATCCGCGCCGGTTGCCGTCACTACTTCGGGTATCCTATCACCCCCCAGACCGAGATCGCCGCGTACATGGCGAAGAAAATGCCGAAGATCGGCGGTGTCTTCCTCCAGGCTGAGAGCGAGATCGCCTCGATCAACATGGTCTACGGCGCCTCGGCGGCCGGTATGCGTGTTATGACGTCGTCCTCGAGCCCCGGGATCTCGCTGAAGGCCGAGGGCCTCAGCTACATTGCCGGCTCGGATATCCCCGCGCTCGTTGTTAACGTCCAGCGCGCCGGCCCCGGCCTCGGCGGCATTCAGCCCTCGCAGTCGGACTACTTTCAGGCGACCAAGGGCGGCGGCCACGGTGACTACCGCATGATCGTTCTGGCCCCTGCCTCGGTGCAGGAGATGGCCAGCCTGACGATCAAGGGCTTTGACCTTGCCGACAAGTACCGCATGACCGCGATGATCCTGGCTGACGGTACCATCGGTCAGATGATGGAGCCCATCACCTTTGAGGATGCCGAGATCACGACCTACGAGAAGCCCTGGGCTCTCACCGGCACCGAGGGCAAGCGTGCCCATAACGTTGTCAACTCGCTCTATCTGAAGCCCGACGAGCTCGAGAAGAAGAATTTTGAGCGCTACGAGAAGTACGCCGAGATCGAGAAGAACGAGCCGATGTGGGAGGAATACATGATGGAGGATGCCGACCTCTGCGTCGTCGCCTTCGGCATTGCTTCGCGCGTTGCGAAGAATGCGGTCGTTGCGGCCCGTAAGGAGGGCATCAAGGTCGGTCTTATCCGTCCCATCACCCTCTGGCCCTTCCCGACGGCGGCCTTCCGTGCCGCGGCCGACAAGGTCAAGGCCTTCGTCTCGGTCGAGCTCAGCATGGGCCAGATGATCGAGGACATCCGCCTTGCCACCGAGTGCCGCAAGCCGGTGTCGCTTTGCAACCGTTGCGGCGGTATGATCCCCGATCCTGCCGAGGTCCTTGAGGCGATCCGCAATGCGGAGAAAGGAGTGCAGTAAGCATGGCAGTTGTATTTGAAAAACCGAAATTTCTGGCAGATATCCCCTTCCACTATTGCCCCGGCTGTCCGCACGGCATCATCCACCGTCTGGTGGCGGAGGCCGTTGAGGAGCTTGGTATCGAGGGGAAGACGATCGGCGTTGCCCCCGTTGGCTGTGCCGTTATGGCCTACGATTACTTCAACTGTGATATGATCGAGGCCGCCCACGGCCGTGCGCCCGCTGTGGCGACCGGCATCAAGCGCTGCCGCCCCGATAACATCGTCTTTACCTATCAGGGGGATGGCGACCTTGCCTCCATCGGTATGGCGGAGACGGTGCACGCCGCCGCGAGAAACGAGAACATCACCATCATCTTCGTGAACAATGCCATTTACGGCATGACGGGCGGTCAGATGGCGCCGACGAGCCTGCCCGGTCAGGTCACGCAGACCTCGCCCTACGGCCGTGACGTCAAGCATTGCGGCTGGCCGATCCGTGTCAGCGAGATGCTCGCAACGCTTGAAGGTCCCGAGTACGTCGCTCGTGTTGCGGTAAACAACGTAAAGAACGTAAAGAATGCGAAGAAGGCTATTAAGAAGGAAGTCGGATCGTAGCCATGTCGTTCTGTGAGC
>JAZSGE010000132.1:0-12825 GCA_045532575.1 Eubacteriales bacterium
TGGCGTAGTCCTCGACGTCACCGGTGCTGTTGGCGCGCATCTCGAGCATGAAGTCGATCTTCTCCTCGGTCGAGATGCCGTCCTTATCGTAGATGTAGCCGCTGGGACCCGAGAGGGTCACGACCTTACCGCCAAGCTCATGGATCTTCTTGACGGTGCCCCATGCCACGTTGCCGTAGCCCGAGACCGCAAAGGTCTTGCCCTTGATCGACTCGCCAAAGCTCTTCAGGAGCTCAACGACATAGTACACAGCGCCGTAGCCGGTCGCCTCGGGGCGGATGAGCGAGCCGCCGAAGGAGCGACCCTTACCGGTCAGGACGCCGGTGAACTCGTTGCGGAGTCTCTTGTACTGGCCAAAGAGGTAGCCGATCTCACGGGCGCCAACGCCGATGTCACCGGCAGGCACGTCGGTATCGGGACCGATGTGCTTCGAGAGCTCGGTCATAAAGCTCTGGCAGAAGCGCATGACCTCTCCGTCCGACTTGCCGCGGGGGTCAAAGTCCGGGCCGCCCTTGCCGCCGCCCATCGGGAGGCCGGTCAGGGAGTTCTTGAAGGTCTGCTCAAAGCCGAGGAACTTGATGATGCTCTCGTTGACCGAGGGATGGAAGCGGAGGCCGCCCTTGTAGGGGCCGATCGCGCTGTTGAACTGAATGCGGTAGCCGCGGTTGACCTGCACGACACCGTTATCGTCCACCCACGGAACACGGAACTTGATGATGCGCTCGGGCTCGACCATCATGGCGAGCACACCGCGCTCGAGATATTCGGGGCTCTGCTCGATCACCGGCTCGAGCGACTCGAGCACCTCGCGCACCGCCTGATGAAACTCGGGCTCGCCGGGGTTGCGGCTTTCGACAGTCTGCATCAGCTCCTCAAGAGCCTTGATCTTGAATGCCATAAGAAAAATTCCTCCTAAAATAAGAATATAGAGTGGCCGCAGCGCGCGGCCCTTTGTAGGATGAAACAATCATAGCACATTTTCGCCGCTTATGCAAGGGCGTACGGAAAAAAATTCAAAAATTATTTCTAGAAAGTCGCATGTAGCGCACAGGCGCCGCTTGCAAACGGCGGCGGGATGTGCTACAATGGAGAAAAAACCAAAGGAGCCTCCGTATGAAAAACATTCTCCTCCTCGGCAAAGAGATCGTGATCGACCGCTGCGAGACCGTCTTCCGCTCGGCCCCCGGCGACGATTGGGAAGAGCATTTTGAGGTCATGCGCGGCGAATGGGAGAAGGTCGGCGACCGTCTCATCGGTCAGTACCGCGGCAATGCCGGCGGCATTCTCTTTACCCGCAAGGCGTATCCCGACGGCTACATGATGCGCTGCCGCATGGGCACCGTCCTCCCCGCGACCCGTGACGTCAACTGCATCTTCTGCGGCGAGTGGAAGCGGGACGTCGATAAGCTCGGGCGCGCCTACGTCTGTGGCCTTAACGGCTGGTATGACGGCAAAAGCGGCATCGAGCGCAACGATAACGAGCTGATGAAGGCGCTCACCAATTCCTACGTCTACACCCCGGGCAGCGAGGTCGAGATGTGCGTCGGCTCGATCCACGGCCATACCTTTATGGTGGTGGATGACGAGCTTGTGACCGAGTACATTGACCCGACCCCCCTCGAGGGCGGCCACTTCGGCTTCTCGCCCTATTGCACCAAGCTCTTTGTCCATGACATTGAGATCATGAAGATCGCCTATATTGAGAAGGAGCAGTACTACGACCCCGAATTCTAACCTCGCAGGCATAAATTGCGCCCCGCACCCCTTCGGAGGGCAACCGTGGTCGCCGTACGTTCTTGTACGGCTTCCCAGCCCCCCGAAGCGGCACGGTGCATCAATTTCTCCACTGCGAGGAGCCTCGCAGGCTAAAACGGCGCCCGGCACGCCCTGCCTATACATCGCGCCCTCCCCCCTTGGGTACAAGCCCCCGTGCTTTTTTGCATGGGGGCTTGCATATTTTTTTTCGATATGGTACAATAGTCTTTGATTGTAATTTGAATAAAGGAAAGGAATTCCATGAGAAAGCTAAAGGAGCTTTGGGAGCTGTTTTTCACCTTCTTCAAGATCGGCCTTTTCACCTTCGGCGGCGGGTACGCCATGATCTCGCTGATCGAGGATGAATGTGTGACAAGGCACGGCTGGATGACGCATGACGAGATGGCGGACATGCTGGCGATCGCCGAGTCGACACCGGGGCCCATTTCGATCAACTGCGCGACCCACATCGGCTATCGGCAGCGGGGGATCCTCGGCGCGATCATGACCACCCTTGGCGTGGTCCTGCCGTCCTTCATCATTATCCTGCTCATCGCGAACTTCTTCAATTATGTGCTGGAGGTGCCGATCATTGCGGCCGCCTTCCGCGGGATCGCTGTGGCGGTAGCCCTCCTGATCCTCCGGGTCGGGGTCAAGCTCCTCCGCAAGACCGACCGCCGCCCCTTCCTCATCGGGCTGCTTGTCGGCGCCTTTCTCCTGATCCTTCTGACCCATATCTTCTCGCTCGGGATCTCCACCGTCTATCTGATCCTCGGGGCGGCGCTCCTCGGCTTCCTTGTTACCTTCTTGCCGCGTGGGGGGAAGGGCCGCCGTGACGGAGAGGAGGAGGAGAAATGATCTACCTTTCGCTCTTTCTGAACTTTCTGAAGATCGGTCTTTTCACCTTTGGCGGTGCCTATGGCGGCATCCCGATCATCCGTGAGACGGTGCTTGCCAACGGCTGGCTCAGCGAGGAGCAGTTCTCCTATTTTCTCGCAGTCAGCGAATCGACCCCCGGCCCGATCATGGTCAATATGGCCACCTACGTCGGCTTTGAGATCGGGAGCAGTGACGGCATCCTTGCCGGTATCCTCGGCTCGGCGCTTTGCACCATCGGTGTCATTCTCCCGGCCTTTCTCGTGATGATCCTGATCACCACCGTCCTGCGCCACTTCATCGAGCGCCCCCGGATGCGCGCCGTCCTCGCCGCGATCGTCCCCTGCGTGACCGGCATCATCCTTGCAACAGGGCTCTGGATGCTCCTTGAGCTCCTCTTTCCCGCCCTGCCGACCTCGCTTGCCGGCTTCAGCCTCCCGTCTCTCCTTGTGGCGGCACTCCTCCTCCTTGTCATGGGAGGGTGGAAGCTCTGGCGCAAAAAGCCCATCTCCCCAATCCTTTTGATCGCTGTGGCGGCTGTCCTCGGCATGATCTTCATGCGGTAAACAAAACTTAACGATAAGAGGTGTCGTATGCTCTACATCGAGAACCTTACCAAGTGCTACGGGAATTTCTGCGCGGTCAACAATCTCTCGCTTCATATTGCCCCCGGCGAGATTTTCGGCTTTATCGGCCACAACGGCGCAGGGAAGACCACCACCCTGAAGTCGGCGGCCGGCATCCTGCCGTATGATGTTGGCAGGATCACGGTGGACGGGATCCGGATGGACGAGGATCCCCTGGCCTGCAAGCGGAAGATGGCCTATCTGCCCGACAACCCCGACCTTTACGAATTCATGAGCGGGATCAAGTACCTCCGCCTTGTCGCCGACATCTACGGGATGGGGGCAGAGCGTGAGGAGCGCATCCTCTCGCTCTCCGAGCGCCTCGGCATCCGCAGGGACCTTGGCCAGCCGATCTCGGACCTCTCCCACGGCATGAAGCAGAAGGTCGCCATCATCGGCGCCTTCCTGCATGAGCCGCGCCTTGTCCTGCTTGACGAGCCCTTTGTCGGGCTTGATCCGCACGCCTCGCACGTCTTAAAGGGGATCATGCGCGAGCATTGCGACCGCGGCGGCGCCATCTTCTTCTCGACTCACGTCCTTGACACGGCCGAAAAGCTGTGCGATAAGGTCGCCATCATCAAGGAGGGGCGGCTTGTCGTCTCCGGACGGATGGACGAGGTGCGTGGGGACGAGTCCCTTGAGGAGGTCTTCCTCGAGCTCTCTGAGAACAAAGGGGAGAAGTGATATGTTCTGGCTTCTTCTCAGGCTCCGCTTTACCGCGCTCTTTTCCTCCTTCTTTGTGAAAAAGAATCGGAAAAAGTCGATCTTTCTGGCGGTGCTCCTATCGCTCTTCTTCCTTTACCTCGTTGTGGCGGTCGTCGGCTTTCTGATGCTCCTTGCCTTCGCCCTCGCGCCGAAGTTTGCCGAGGCGGATGCCGCCTTTGCCTACTTTGCCGCAGGCGGGGGGATCGCCTTCCTCTTAATGTTCCTCGGGAGCATTATGTTCACCCAGAACCAGCTGTACGTGGCGAACGACAATGAGTTCCTTCTCTCCATGCCGGTTCCCCCGCGCCTATTGCTCCTCTCGCGCCTGACCTTCCTCCTCGTCATCAACCTGTTCCTTGAGGCGCTGGTCGCTATACCTCTCCTTTCCGCCTGGTTCATTGTTGGGGCACCGACCGTGCTCGGGGCGATCACCGCCATCCTCGTGCTTCTCATCCTGCCGCTCGTCACGCTGGCGCTCTCCTGCTTCTTTGGCTGGTGCATCGCCAGGATCTCGGCGCGGATGCGCCGCAAATCGCTCGTGGCGCTCCTCCTTTCGATCGTTCTTGTGGTGGCCTACTTTGCCTTCATCTTCGGTATGGACTATGTGATCGGCGACCTTGACGACCTGAGCATTGAGCCTGTGATCGAATCGATGACCGCCATCCTTCCGCTGGCCGTCCTTGGCCGCGCCATGTGCGGCTCGATCCTCAATCTTCTCCTGGTTCTGGTCGTCTCGGCGGCTTTGGCCTTTGGGGTCTTCTGGTGGCTCTTCCGCACCTTCCTGACGACGGTGCTTGAGCGCCCGCATAAGGTGCGTGTCTTCTTCCACCACAAAAAACAGAGGAGAAGAGGCCCGCTCCGCGCCCTGACCCTGCGCGAATTGCGCCATCTCGGCTCCTCCTCCGGCTATATGATCAACGCGGGGATGGGCCTGCTCTTCTGCCTGCTCATTCCTCTTGCGCTCCTTGTCTTTATGATCATGGATGCCGAGCCGGGGCAGGAGGGGACCTTCACGCTTGTCCTTTCCGAGGCGCCGATCCTCACCCGCCTCCTGGCGCCGGCGGCGCTGACGGCCACCACCGCCTGCCTTTCGATGGCGATCTTCTCGGCGTGCACCGTCTCGCTCGAGGGTCCCACGCTCTGGATCGTCCGCACCTCCCCCGTCCCTGCGCGTACCGTCCTCCTCTCCAAGGTGATCTATCATCTGATCCCCACCCTGCCGACGATGGCGCTCGCAGGCCTCCTTTATACCGTCCTCTTCGGCCTGCCGTGGCATGAGGCCCTCCTCCTCCTTCTGGCGGGGGCGGCCTACACTCTCTTCTCGGCGACCTTCGGGCTCCTTATGAATCTCCTCTTTCCGAAGCTCGAATGGAAGAACGAGATGGTCGCCGTCAAGCAGGGCGCGGCGGTCATGCTGGCGATGCTCGGCTCGGGCGCGGCGGCCGGTGCCGGCGCCATCCTCCTGATCGTCTTTGCCCTCTTTCTTCCCACCTGGATCGCGCTGCTCCTCTACACCCTCGGCTTTGCCGCGCTCGGCATCGGGCTCCTTGCCATGGTGATGAGCGTGGGCGCACGCCGCTTTGACACTATCTGAAATCGAAATTAGGAGAAAGTTTTGTTTACCTTAGAACAGGAAATCAACCGACGCAGAACCTTTGCGATCATCTCACACCCCGACGCGGGTAAAACGACACTCACCGAAAAATTCCTCCTGTACGGCGGCGCCATTCAGTCGGCGGGTGCCGTCAAGGGGAAGCAGAGCGACCGCCACGCCGTCTCCGACTGGATGGACATCGAAAAGCAGCGCGGTATCTCGATCACCTCGTCGGTCATGCAGTTTGAGTATGACGGCTTCTGCATCAATATCCTCGATACCCCCGGTCACCAGGACTTCTCGGAGGATACCTACCGCACGCTGATGGCGGCCGACAGCGCCGTCATGGTCATTGATGCCGCAAAGGGCATCGAGCCGCAGACGCGCAAGCTCTTTCACGTATGCGCGAAGCGGGATATCCCGATCTTCACCTTTATCAATAAGCTCGACCGCGAGGCGCGCGACCCCTTCGACCTGCTCGATGAGCTTGAGAAGGAGTTCGGCATCGGCACCTACCCCATGAACTGGCCGATCGGCTGCGGTGTGAAGTTCCACGGCGTCTACGACCGCGAAAAGCGCGAGATCCTCGCCTTCTCGGATTCGCACAGCGGCCGCAGCCGCATCGAGGGCACGCGCTGTGACCTCTCCGAGACCGAAAAGCTCGACTCGCTCATCGGCGAATACCGCCGCCGCGAGCTGTGCGAGCAGGTCGAGCTGCTCGATGCCGCCTCCTTCGACTTCGACCTTGAGAAGATCCGCCACGGCAAGCTCTCGCCCGTCTTCTTCCGCTCGGCGCTCAACAACTTCGGCGTAGGGCCCTTCCTGAAGAGCTTCCTCGCCATGACCACGCCCCCCCTCCCCCGTGCCGTCACCGAGGGCACGGTCCATCCCCTCGCCGATCCCTTTTCCCCCTTCGTCTTCAAGATCCAGGCGAACATGAACAAGGCCCACCGCGACAGGATCGCCTTCATGCGCATCTCGTCGGGCGTCTTTGACCGCAACGAGGAATACTTCCACGTCCAGGGCGACAAGCCCATCCGCCTCTCGCGCCCCCAGCAGATGATGGCCGAGTCGCGCGCCGGGATCGAGAAGGCGTACGCCGGCGATATCATCGGCGTGTTCGACCCCGGTATCTTCTCGATCGGCGACACCGTCTGCGACAAGAAGACCCGTGTCCGCTTTGAGGGCATCCCGACCTTCGCGCCCGAGCACTTCGCCATGATCGAGCAGGTCGATTCGATGAAGCGCAAGCAGTTTGCCAAGGGCATGACCGAGATCGCCGAGGAGGGTGCCATCCAGATCTTCTTTGAGCCGGGCGCCGGTATGGAGCGCGTGGTGGTCGGCGTCGTCGGCGTTCTTCAGTTTGAGGTGCTCGAGCACCGTATGAAGAGCGAATACGGAGTCCTGATGCGCCGTAGCGCCATGCCCCACGAGGAGATCCGCTACGTCACCGCCACCCCCACCGAGATCAACCGTCTCCGCCTGACCTCGGACACCAAGTGGGTGAAGGACGTCCGCGACCGCGACCTCCTTATCTTCACGGGCGAATGGAGCATCCGCTTCGCCCTTGAAAATAACGAAGGTCTTGAGCTTTCGGAATTTGCCAAACGATAAAGGGGCTGTCACATTTAGGCACAATCGCAAACAAAAAGGAATGTATGGTTTTTGCATACATTCCTTTTTATCATCTTCGCAATCCTATTTGTTTTTTTGGATGAAAAACGCTGTTTTTCTGCCAATGCCATATCGTTTGTTTGCTATTTTCGTTCTCGACCTCTCGATGTACTCGGTACACCTTCGGATCGAGAACGAAAATTTCTGCTCTAAATCTGCACGCCCTTGTCTTGACATTCGACGACGGATGTGGTATTATTTTCCTTACGCGCAGTATATCCGAAGAAGGAAGTACACAATGAACGCCTTTGAACACTTTGTATCCCTCCTGCAATGGGAGATCACGACGCCATCGCTTTACGGATGGTATCACCTTTTGTGCCTTGCGGTGATGATCGGCCTTGCGACCCTCCTCTGCCTCCGCTACCGCGATGCCGAGGAGGTGACCGTGCGCCGCATTCTCCTTGCGGCCTGGCTCGCCATGGTGATCGCCGAGGCCTACAAGCAGCTGGTCTTCAGCATGGAGGTCGTGGACGGCGAGGCGGTGTGGAGCTATACCTGGTATGCCTTCCCGTATCAGTTCTGCTCGACCCCCCTCTATGTTCTGCCCTTCGCCATTTTTACGAGGGAGGGGCGCGTAAAGCACGCCGCCCTTGCCTTTATGATGAGCTTTTCGCTCTTCGGAGGACTGGCGGTCATGCTCTATCCCGGTGACGTGTATATTGCCACGTTCGGGGTCGATCTGCAGACGATGCTGCATCACGGCCTGCAGGTGGCGCTCGGGGTCTATCTCCTTGTGCGGTATCGGCACCGCCTTGGGTGGCGCCACTTTCTCCCCGGTGTCTATGTCTTCTGCGTGGCGGCGGCGGTGGCCCTCCTTTTGAACATTGCCGTGTATCATGCGATGGCGGCCGGTGGCGGTGAGATCCCTACCTTTAATATGTTCTTTATCAGCCCGTATTTCGATTGCACGCTTCCCGTCCTCTCTCTGATCCATCCGCACGTGCCGTACCTCGTGTTTCTTCTTTTGTACCTTTTCGGCTTTTTCGGGGTAGCTCTGCTCGTGTATACGCTGGGGCGCCTCCTTGTCACGCGGATCGGAGGGCGCCATGCTACAGAGGCATAAGTCCCTCTTCCTGCCCCTCCTTGCCCTCTTCCTTCTTGCGGAGGGGACGCTGTCCGTCCTTTTGCATATGGTCGGTCGGGGAGGGAGCCGGCTGTCGTACGCGGTGGTGGTCCTTGCGTTTGTCTTCTGTCTGCTGCTGGTCGAGGCGAGGGCCTCGCGGCTCCTGACGGTCGCGGCGCTGGCCTTCACCCTGTGTGCCGATTATTTTCTGGTGCTCCGGGATGACGAGTATCTTGTGGCGATGCTCTTTTTCTCGGTAACACAGCTGCTCTATGCTGCGCGCCTTTTCCTTGCCGAGGAGAGGCGCCGCCGCGCCCTGCAGCTTGGCATACGGGGCGGGGTCATCCTTCTGGCGCGCGTTGCCACCTGCCTTGTGGCAGGGGAGAGCACCGATGCGCTGGCGCTCGTTTCACTCTTTTACTTTGCGAACCTTGCCACCAATACCCTCTTTGCCTTCCTCGATGGCGGTGGTCGGGGGCTTTTCCCCTACGGCCTCCTTCTGTTCGTTTTTTGCGATATCTTTGTGGGCTTTGGGATGCTCGGAGAGTATCTGCCTCTCGGGGACGGCCCTCTCCTTTCCTTCCTCACGTCGCCCCCCGTCAATATGGCGTGGGTCTTTTACGCTCCCTCGCAGGTGCTGCTGTCGCTCTCGGTGCTTGACCGAAGGGAGATGGCATAGAAAACGGCACCCGTGCCAAGCACGGGTGCCGTTTTCTTATTCTCCGTGGAGCTTGACGATGCGAAAGCCCGAGGCCAGCCCGAGGAGCAGGGGTGTCGCCATGCGGACGGCAGGGAAGAGGGTGATGCCGCCAAGGCCGAGCGATTCCACGAGGAGGAGCTTTTCAAGGAAGCTCCCCACGTCCTCGAAAAAGAGGATGCGGCGCTCGCCCTCCTCCTCAAAGGAGGCATACGGCAGCCGTGCCAGGGGGTCATAGCCGATGAAGCCCCCCTGCCGTGCGGCGAGCGTGGGTGCTTCGGCAGCGGGAAGGACCCGTCCACCCCTCCCACCGACGGGATATTCGTGTGCCTGTGTCGTGATCCCGAGGAAGAGCTTTTGCGGGCGGACCCCGCGGGCGGCTGCCTCGGCGGCTGCCCTGACCTTGTCATAGGGGGAGCAGGGGGCGGCGGCGCCGTAGCGCGAGGCGAAGTCGTAGGTCGAGAGCGAGAGGGCCCCGGCGGCACGCCCGAGCGGCGCTAGGGGGAGTGCCGAGAGGAGCGACGGGGGCTCGACGGGCGGCGTGTGAGTCACCATCACAAGCGAGGAATGACCGAGGCGGCGGCGCAGGCGCATGACAAGCGCGCGGAAGGGCTCAAGGCATTCCTTGGGCAGGAAGGGGAGGTCGAGGAGAAGACCGCCGTAGCCGCGCTCTGCGAGCCGGGGGACGAGCGCCTCGCTGAGAGACTCGCCGTTGGTCCCGTCCGAAAAGAGACGGCGGCAGGTCTCGCTCTCCTTGTGTGGGGTTTCTCCGTCGGCACGCAAAAGGAGAAGGGGCACCACCCCGGCCGCGCGTGTCAGCGCGATCAGACGGCTGTCATCCGGGAGGGTCGGGGTGCCGTCGGCCCCGATGCGCCCGTCGGCCACGGCGAGGAAGGTCAGATAGGGCAGGATAGGGCGCACCTCGTCGTCGGGGGTCCCGGCCGCCACGATCCCGGTGACGGCGAGCGTGCCGCGCGGCGGCGCGGCCTTCCCGAGGGTAAGGGTCATCCCGGGGTATATCCCGTCGCCCCCGCCGAGGGCGGGGTTCAGCTGACAAAGGCGTGCAGGAGAGCATCCGTGATGCCGGGCGATCGAGCGGAGGGTATCCCCCTCCTTGACGTGGTATGTTTTGGAAGCGGGAGAGACGAGGAGGGCCTGCCCCTCGGCAAGGGGCGCCTCGACCGTCAGTCCGTTTTCGGTGGCGAAGGCGGTGGGGAGGATGCCATGGTGGCGTGCCACCGAGGTGACGGTATCTCCCGGGCGAGCGCGGTAAATGATCATAAACGGCCTCCTTATCGGTAGTCCTTACAGTATATGCACCGACAAAAAGAAGCGTGAGGGCGGAGTATGGGCATTCCCTCCCTTGGAAATACTAGGGGTACCGAAAAAGGAGGGAAGAAAATGCAACGAATCAACATCCTGCGTGCCGGAGCCCGAGAGATCCTTGACTCGCGCGGTACCCCGACCGTAGAGGCCTCGGTCTTTCTCAGCGATGGCACCGTAGGGATCGCGGCGGTCCCCTCGGGCGCCTCGACCGGCACCTATGAGGCACACGAGCTGCGCGACGGAGGAAAGCGCTACGGCGGCAGGGGAGTTCTCGGCGCCGTATATAATGTAAACAAAACTATATCTCCTGCCATCACGGGGATCAACGTACTCGACCAGGAGGAGGTGGATGCGACAATGCGCCTCCTTGACGGAACGAATGACAAAAGCCGCCTTGGCGCCAATGCCATGCTCGCCGTCAGCCTGGCGACGGCCCGTGCGGCGGCCGCCTCGCTCGGGCTACCGCTCTTCCGTTATCTTGGCGGCCTTGGGGCGCGGCGCCTGCCCGTCCCGATGATGAACGTGCTGAACGGCGGTCTTCACGCTGACAACAATCTTGACATTCAGGAGTTTATGCTGGTGCCCGTGGGGGCCGAGAACTTTACCGAGGCGCTCCGCATGGGGAGCGAGATCTACCGCGCGCTTGGCGAGATCCTGCATCGCACCCACCGTTCGACGGCGGTGGGGGATGAGGGGGGCTATGCGCCGAGCCTTGCCTCGCACGAGGAGGCGCTCGATCTGTTGTGCGATGCGATCGGCGCGGCAGGCTATGACACCGAGCGTGTGCGTATTGCCCTTGATGCCGCGGCCAGCGAATGGTGCGCCCCCGAGGGGGAGGGCTATCTTCTCCCGAAAAGCGGACGGCGCTACACCGCCGCCGAGCTCTCGGGGTATTGGCAGGAGTTATGCCACACCTATCCCATTCTTTCGATCGAGGACGGGCTGGCCGAGGACGATCTTGTCGGGTGGTCGGGGCTGACCGACCGCTTGGGGGAGAGGCTGATGCTGGTGGGGGACGACCTTTTTGTCACGAATGAGGAGCGCCTCCTGACGGGGATCGACCGTGGGGCCGCCAATGCCATCCTTCTGAAGCCAAATCAGATCGGAACGCTGTCTGAGACCCTGCGTGTTGCCGCTTTGGCCACCGAGCGCGGCTACCGTACCGTGATGTCGCACCGCTCGGGCGAGACCGAGGACACGACGATCGCCGATCTTGCCGTCGGCCTTGGGTGTGGGTTTATCAAGGCGGGGGCCCCCTGCCGAAGTGAGCGCGTGGCGAAATACAACCGTCTTTTGAAGATCGAGGCCGCCCTGTTTCGCGGCGGATCCTACGGATAAACGGTTACCTTCCCTTGACAAAAAGAGGGATTTGATGTATAACTATAGAGTAAAACCTTACGAAGGAGTCGACAATGGATCTTCAGAAGCTTCGCTGTCTTGTGCTGGACATGGACGGCACGGTATATCTCGGTAATCGCCTGATCGGGGAGATGGACAAGACCCTGGCCGCTCTGCGCGATCACGGCATCCGCCTTTGCTATTTCACCAACAATTCCTCGAAGAATGCCGAGGACTACGTCAAAAAGCTCACGGCCCTCGGCCTCTATGATGCGCGGGATACCGTCTACACCTCGGCCATGGCCACGGTCTCGTATCTGAATGCGCATTACAAGGGCAAGAGCGTCTATCTGCTTTCGACCCCCACCGTCCGTGAGACCTTCCTCGAGGGGGGGATCCCGCTCGTGGAGGAGAATGCCGATATCGTGGTGCTGGCCTACGACACCACCCTGACCTTCGAGAAGCTGCGGCGCGCCAATGAAATGCTGGTCCGCGGCTCGCTTTATATCGCCACTCACCCCGACTTCGTATGTCCGACCGAGGGGATCTCGATGCCCGATGTCGGCTCCTTCATCAAGCTCCTTGAGGCCTCCTCGGGGCGCGTGCCCGATCTTGTCATCGGAAAGCCGAACGCCTTGGCCGGGGAAGCGATCCTCAAGGCCGTCGGTACGACGTGCGAGGAGACGGCGATGGTCGGCGACCGCCTCTATACCGACATCCGCTTTGGCGTGAATGCCGGCTTTGGCACTATCCTTGTGCTTTCGGGCGAGACGACCGAGGAGATGCTTGCCGCATCGGATATCACCCCTTCCCTCGTTCTCCCCAGCCTGAACGATCTGCCCGCCCTGCTCGGGATCACCGTGTAAGCGCCGTTTTTTGCAAAAGGGCTTGACAAATCGACCTTTCTGTGCTATCATAGTGGAGCGTGAAATATGCCCCTGTAGCTCAGATGGTAGAGCATTTGACTTTTAATCAAAGGGTCTGGGGTTCGAGTCCCCACAGGAGCACCAACCAAAAAGAGCAACCGAAGGGTTGCTCTTTTTGGTTTATAACGTGCACCGGAGGGGACTCGAAGAGGAGCGGGAGTGAATGGACGCAGAGCGTCCAGAGCCGCGACCGACCAAGGGACGGAGGGAAGGCGAAATCAAATCGCCTTACCGTGGCCGTC
>JAZSGE010000007.1:0-44013 GCA_045532575.1 Eubacteriales bacterium
CGAGATACATCACCTTTCTTTTTCTTGCGTAATAGGACCGCTCGCATATACACACGCGAGCCCGCGAACGGTCATAGCCACGGCGGGCAACCATGTCACGCAAGAGCTCGTCGCGGATGAAGGGCTCCTCGATCTCCGATAATGCCGCGTCCACGGCGCTGTTTAAGCGCGTGTAGTTGGCGAGCACCTTACTATCCTTGATACCGGCGCGGATGGCACGTGCCCGGCGGTCATAGTCGGCGCAGATGGCCTTGACGATGCGGGCCACCTCGCAGGGCAGCTCGCACGTATCGTAGATCTTATTTCGCGGCATATCGGATCCTCCCTTTCTTCGTGGCGCTCAGCTGCGCCGGTATTCGACCACGCGGACAGCGGTGCCGGAGCCGTTCGGCTTCTCGGCCACGATACGCACGGTATAGCCTGCCTTCACGAGCAGGCGGCAAAGCTCGAGGCGCTCCTGGTCGTTCAGAGCGCCGCCCTTCTGGGCGTAGATCTTCTGTCTTTCGGGCATCAGATGTAGTCCTCCCCTCTGCATTCGAGAAAATCGTCGGTGGGCTCCCAGTCATCAAGGACGATGCTGTTTGTGAGATCGCACATATGGCCGCCCTCGCCTATGTAAACGCAATGCTCGCAAGTGTGGCAGGAGGGGGCTTCTTTCGATGGAAAGAAAATCTCCTTTCTGTTTTTGGTATGCGGATCAAAGACAAGCTTCTTTCCTTCGATACACTTGAGATATTCATCACAAGCTTCCTCGAAGCTTGCGCCCCTACCAACTTCAGCTCGAAGCACCGCGCCTTCTTCTACCCACGCACCTTGAAGTTTGACCGCTATGTTCCCATTCATAATTCGAAAAACCTTGAGGCTACGAAACCTCAGATTTAAAAGTTTATCGGATGCTTTCATGCTTCGCTCCTTTCCGCAAGCGCATTCTCGGCTTCCTCGCGGGTGAGGAATACATTGCTCCAATTCCAAGAAAGTAGTGCAATATGATTTTCAAAGCACATCGACACATAATCACCGAAAATACGATAGTGCGTTATTCTGTCCTCAAAAATGTAAAGGTTCTTGCTGTCACCTGTCTGTGAACGGATCACATAAACCAACTGCCCCACCTTGCAAGGCGGCACGATGACCCCTGCGGCAAGAAGTTTATCAACGGTGTTTTTAATCCGTTCATCGTCGGTAATATACGGCTTCTCTATGTATAGCTCGTTTTCAGCATCAACAATCATCTCATAAAGCCTGTCTCTCATTTCTCTTTCCTTTCGCCGTTCATCTTCGCGCCGCAGTCGGGGCAGTAATCCCATCGAATAAAACTCATCTCTCCACATACCGAGCAATGCGGTGCTTTCTTGCTTTCATAAAGGGGATTGTTCAAATCTTTAACCACCCACTCGCCATGTCTTACCTCCACCACATCGGCGGCGGGAACGGCGGCGATCTGACACTTGGCCGTTACCAAGCCGCTCACTTCGTGACTTCCGCCGCTTTCAATCGAGCGCACAAGGGCTTCATCAAGCTTGTCAAGCGCCGCGCTTCTCTCGATGTATTCAGCCATTGGCTCCTCCCTTCAGCGCGGCCTCGGCGGCCTCATAAGTAGTAAATACGATTTCTCCGATGCGATCGGAGAAAAACCAAAGGATGTAGTTTTCCTTGTACTCCGGGTTTTTGGCCTGAAAGTAAAACATTTTTCCGTCCCATCGGACGCTCTCGATCACATATTCGCTCACCCAGGCGCCGTTGGTGTAATAGATCCGCTGTCCCACCTTCAGCGGGGGCAGAATTGCCCCCGCATCAAGAAGCCGCTCGACGATCGCATCGACGTCGGGCAAGCGGTCCACGGGAATATCGTCGGGTATCTCCGCGGCGATCAGATCAAACAGCCTATCTCTCATTCCGCGGCCTCCTTCGCATAGAGCTCGCTCGTGCCTTCAATCAGCGCGACCTCCTCGTCGCTCGGCTCATAACCGATCGCGCCGAGGAACACATACAGCGCTTTTATCGCCGAGCTTGCCTCGTAGGTACCGTACCAGGTGTGGTACGTCCTCCAGTTGTAATTATCCTCAAGGCACGCATAAGCAAAGCGCACAAGAGTTTCGTTGGGATACACGCTCCGCAGCTCGTGCCGCTTCTCACGGTCCTCGCTGTCGTAATCCTTGACACCGCATACAGCGAGGAAGGTGTCAGGGCAAAAGCCCTCACCGTCAAGCTCGGTCTGCTCGCAATCCAGGAAAACGTCGAGCAGTAGATCAATAACCGCTCGCTCCTTCAGAATGAATTTCTTGCCGTTCTCACGGATCCAATCCATGCGGCAGGCCTTGGCGCGCTTGCAGGCCTCCTCAAGGGCGAGGATCCGCGCCTGGCGCTCCTTCTCCCGCTTGGCGCGCTCTGTGGCCGCAGGATCCTTCTTTTCCTCCGGGGCAGCCTTCGTCTTACGGAGGTATGCATACCCGTTAGAGATCGCGGCAAATTCCGCACCCGTCTTCGCGAGGATCTCCTCGGGATCCTCCCGGACACTCGCATAGCTCGGCTCGCAATGGTCATACACCGACGAATGGATCTTGTTATATTCGACGTTGGCAACACCGTGGCGCTCGAGAGCCGCCCGCCATGCCGCCTCTCCCTTGCGCTTCTCCTGCTCATCAACGGCCTTCTTGTAGGCCCAGTCGTAATTCTGAGTTCCTACATCCTTCAGCACCTTATTCCGCACCTCCACATCCTCGATCTCGCTGAGCTTATCGATCTCAAAAAGCGTGATCTGATGCATTTTGCACTTCTTCTCAAGCGTGTCCTGGTCCAGCTCGCTCATCTTCAGGCGCCGGCGGACGGTGCTCTTCGAGAAGCCTGTCTTTTCAGAGATGGTTCCGACGGTTTCGCCGAAATCGATCATCATCTGAAAGCCCTGGGCCTGCTCGTAGGGAGTGAGATCCACCCGAGCGATATTCTCAAGCAGCATCGTGGCGACCTGCTCCTCGGGGGTCATTTCCGTGACAACGCACGGCACCTCCGAGAGCCCGGCAAGCTTGGCGGCCGCAAGACGTCGGTGGCCGATGATAACAACGTAGGTGCCCTCGCCACGTGCCGGGCAAGGAACGACGGTAAGGTTCTGCATGATCCCCTTCGCCTTGATGCTCTCCGCAAGCTCAGTGAGATCTCCGAGATCCTTGCGGGGGTTATCAATATGCGGGTAGATCCTGTCCACGGGAATGTACATAAGCTTCTTTTCGGTAGTCATTGTGTGATCTCCTTTATCGTTTGTATTCAATTCCAAGATTGTGGAGGCGGTTGCGGAGTCCTTCGGCGACGGCATCCTCATAGAAGTCGGCGCTTGTATCTACGATCTCCTGAAGCGCCGCGACAAATGCCGGGATCTCCATCCCTCTTCCCTGCTCGACGAGCACGAGGAGGCTTGCCATCACCATAGTGTCAATCGCGATGGTTGCTTTGTCGCGCACCTCGGCATCGATCGCCTGCATCGCCTGCCGCTTATAGAGCTCCGGGAAGCGTTTGACTGTGGCCAACGTGGCCTTGCTCACAGCAATCATCCCTCACCCCTCCTGACAAGCTCGCCACGTGCGATCATGGCATCGAGCTCGGCAAGGCGTCGCAGTTCAGCAGCGGCCGCACCGTACATGCCGTCCTCCTGCCCGTTCTTAGCTCCGTAGCGCGCGACCGTCGAAAAGTGGTCGATCAACTTACGCAAGGTGTATTTACTCTTTTCCATCGTCTATCTCCTTGATTACTTGTTTCGCGTAGCTACGTGCCACGGCCTTCTTGAAAAATTCGCTGGTGCCGAAGCTGGATGCAGACTTCGAGGATTCCTTCTTTTTAGGCCGCTGACGTTTCTTATCACTCCGCCACCAAGAGAGGATCGTCGCGTGGTGATCCGCAAAAGTGTAGCCCTTGGTATGGAGCTTCTCGGAAAACGTGTCGATGTACGCATCGGCATCCGGGATCTGCCTCTTGATGTCGGCATATTGCTCGTCGGTGAGCATGACGTTTTTGCGCTTTCCGTGCGCTTTAAGAGAGAGAGAGGAAAAACTCTGCTCTCCTCTACTCTCCGCGCATTTCGGGGGCTCATAATCGAATTTCGGGGGCTCATAATTGCCATTTTGGGTACAAGGAACAAGGCCCTCGCTGTTTTCTTCTTTTTGAAGACTCATTTCGAGCAGCCAATATGGGCGCGCTTCCCCACGGCTTGTCCGGTTCTTCGCAACCTTCCAATACCGCTTTTGGATCCCCTCGCTCGTGAGAATCCCGTGCGATTCAAACAGCCCCTTGTGAAAGAGTCCAACCTGAAGGCACTTCTCAACGCAGCATCTTACATACTCGGCACTCACGCCACGGCCCAAGCGACGCGCTGTCGTAGGGCAAGAGTCGTAGTCCCAGTCGAGGTAATATCCGTGTTCCGCATACGCGTGTTGTGTCAGATAGAAATAGACGACGAAAGCAAGGGCTCCCTGCGCTTCCAGTAAGGCGTCTATTTTCTTATCGTTATCCAAGACCCAAAGATCCCACTCCGAATAGTCAAGCCCCTCCTTTGGAGGTCTTCCTGCCATCGTGTTCTCCTTGATCGTGATATCATGATATCAGCAGACGTACACCTCACAGCCGGTGAGGCGCTCTGTGGCCTCCCGGAATGCCTCGGCGTCGCTGTTGTTGCTTGATAGGTGAAGCAGATAGATCTGACGGACCTTCGAGAGATCGTTGGCCCTGAGCAGATCTGAGAATCGGTCGAGTCGCATGTGGCTCCGCCGGAGCCGCGGCACGAGCGCCTCGGGGACGTGCCCCGCCCGGACGCTTGCCATCAGCTGCTCCTCGTCATAGTTGCATTCGCACATAATGTGTGTAAGCCCTGAGAAGGTGTAAGCAACGTAGTAGGTATCGGTCACATAGAGGAGCTTCTCGCCTGTCGCCCTTGACGTGAGAAGGAACCCGAGCGGCTCGGGCGCATCGTGCGCCACATCGAAGGGGAGAACGGCAAACGTACCGATCTCCGTCTCCTTCAGCGCCTGCAACCTCTTCACACGGTGCCCTGCCAGGGTTAAGGCCTCGATCGTACCGCTGGAGGTGTAGACGTTCACCCCGGCGCGCAAAAGCTCCTCTACGGCCTTAGAATGGTCCATGTGGCAATGAGAGACCAGGCAACCGTCGAGAGCACTCACGCGGAAGCCGAGCGCCGGACGGAGCTTAGAGAGCGGCACACCCGCATCAAGGAGGAGCGAGGTCACGCCGTCGGATACCCGATAGGCATTCCCGCTGCTCCCCGATGCGATCACCTTAATATCCATCAGAAGTCGGCCGCCGCGGGCATCGTGACTTCACCCGACATCGTGTCGATGGCCGGTGGCTCCTGCGTGTCGATCGGGATGGCGTTCGCCTTGGCCTCGATCTCGGCCTCGGCCTCGATCTCCGCGTACCGGGCCTCCATCAGCATCATCTGCCGGTAGGCCGAGTCCACCTTCTCGGGATCACGGGGGAGGTGCTTGGCGCTGTACGCCTCGCGGATCAGCGTCTTACGCACCATCTCATCGAGCCAGCCCTCCATGGGCTCCTCGATCCACCGGCCGTTCTCCTTGCGCTTCTTGACGCCGCCCCAGAACTCCGGGGAGGCATAGCGAGGCTTGCGCTTCTGGATATCCTTCATCGACATCACGATAAGCTCGTTCTTCGTGGCATCGGCAAACTCAAGGTAGGCAAAGCCGCCGACGATCTCGCCGCGGTCAAAGGGCTGGTTGACGACAAACTCGTAATTCTCCACGCGGTTCTGAAGGCTCTTCTTCATCGAGCGGAAGGTGTCGGTGGAATACACCACCTCGACCGTGACCGAACGCGGCAGGTCAAGCGCGTACTTCTCGCCGATATAGCGGATCCCGTTATAGCCGGGCATCAGGGTAACGTCATAGACCCCGCGCTTATTGTTCTTATACGGGATCGGGAACAGCATGTTCTCCTGGGTCATATCGAGGCCCATACGTGCATAATGCACGAGGTCGATCGCAAGATCTCCGAGGTTCACGTGGTTCCAGTCCACAGGGAGATCGTTGTTGTAAGAGGGGTCGCTGTTCTGCATGTTCTTTCGCAGGCGCTCCTCCTCGGCCACCTTCAGGGCGCGGTCGATCTTGATGAAATACCCCTGGATCAGCGTTCTCTGATAATCGGTGATCTCAAGCGCTCCGGCAACATTGCCGGTGAACTCGGCAAGTACCTTCCGCATAAAGCGCTCGGAGGCGGCCAGCTGCTCGTTCTTCGCGGGAGCGGTAGGCATCGTATTTTCGGACATTTCGTGTCTCCTTTCAATCAAGCTCGAGGCGGAGTTGCTTGTCCGCCTCACTCACGACCAGGCGGATCACCTGGGCGTCGACGTCGGCAAGGTGGGTCACGCTCTCGGCGTTGTCCACCACGATCGGCATCTCCACGCCAAAGTGGCGCGAGAGGACCGAAATGATCTCCAGCCCCGCATTGATCCTCGCGGCACTGTTGGCGAAGGAATAGGGCACCATGCGACCGTCGGCCGCGGGGATCATCACCTCGCAGTCCTCGGCGAGGCCGCCGTTGATCTGCTCACGGAACAGGCGGAAGCGCACATTTTGGAAGGCGCCGTTGATGCGCTCGGTCAGCGTCGAGACCTTCGCTCGGACAAAGAGATCACAAAGGTAGAGGCCGCGCTCAAGCTCCTCAAACTCGGCGGCCAGGCGCTTCTCCTCGGCCTCAAGCTCGGCAATGCGCTCGCGCTGGGTCTCGGCCACCGAGAAACGGACGAGAAGCTCGTTCTGCGCGTGAAGCTCGTCATCGATGGCGCGGAGCTTACTGTCAGCCGTCGCCGTAGCCTCATCGATGTACGCCTGCGCATCGGCAAGCTTCTTACGCAGAGAGTCGATCTCAAGGCTGTACGCATAATAGCCATTCGTTTCCTCAAAGCGCACGCTAGGCACGCGGCGCGCCTCAAGGGCCTCAAGCTTAGCGAGGATCTCGCGCCGGCGCTCGGGGAGCGCCTTGACCGCCTCGTCAAGCTCGGCGATCGTTGCCTCCGCCTCCTCGATCATAGTCTTCGAGGCCATGGTGCGGCCACGCTCATTGATCGCCTCAAGGCGGCGGCTCTTACCGAGATTGAACTGCTCGCGCATCTGCTCAATATCCTCCTCCGGGAGGGGACGGTGGCAGGTCGGGCAGATCGCCGCTCCCTCGTCCCATGTCTCGGTGGCTACCTGATTGTATTCGGCAAGCAGCTGCTCGCGCTCGGCCTTCATCCTATCGACCTTCTTACGAGCGATCGAGAGATCGCTTGCTACCTCAGCGGTATCACGCTCAACACGGGAGAGCTCATCCCGCACCTCCCGGATCTCGGCATCGAGGACCGCATTTTTCTGTGCCTCCTCGAGTATGTAGGCGCTCCGGCGCTCGGCCATGGTGCACTCGACCTCGGCCATTCGTTTGCGGATCTCAGCAGTACGGCTATCGCCACGTCTGGCATCCTCACGCTCATCGAGCGCGCGGTCGCGCTCTACACCGAGATTGGTAAGCGAGGTGAGAACGACCTCCCTCTTGACCCCCGTGACATCGGGAATCGCACGCTCGGCCTCGTCGATCCGTCCGGGGAGCGATGCCAGGCGGCGATTGATCTCGGCCTTCCGCGCCAACGCGATCTTGCGGTATTCATCCACGCCGTAGGTGCGGTCAACGCTCCCCGGCATCCGAAGAACCGTTGCGAGGTCGGAGAGCTCAGGAACGGACGCGATCACGTCCTCATCGGCAACGTCGCCGAGGATCTCAAGCAGGATCCGGCGGCGCGCCTCCCAAGGCATTCCCTCGGAGAAATAGTCGGGCATTGTCAGCATCTTCGGGATCTCGGTATCGCCGCCCGTCAGCGAAAGGACGGTAGCGGCGTATTCCTTTTCCTTCACGGGGACACCGTCAAGATAGTAGTCGACCGTGTGGCCGGAGAATTCCTCCCGGGCGCTTCCCTTCTGCTTCTTGTAGACCTCATGGAAGGTCTTCTTCAGCGTGATAAGGCGGTCACCGTCAAGGAAGGTCGCCTCGGCGCTATGCTCCAGGTTGTGGAGATCCCCGTCGGGGCCCTTGGTCTTCGGTGTGAAATTCTTCGCGCCGTTCCCGGGCTTGTCGAAGAGCAGCCACGTAATGGCGTTGAATACCGTGGTCTTGCCGGTGGCGTTATCGCCAAAGATCGAGGCGCTTTCGGCCGAAAAGGACAGCGTCATGTGCCGGATCCCCTGAAAATTCGTAAGGGTAAGATCAGTGAGTCTCATTCGTCAAACCTCCATAATTGACAAGTAGTCTTTGCAAAATTCGATTTCTTCCTCGGTGAGTGATCGGAAATCATCCTCGCCGTCGTCGGCCGTCATAATAACGGGACCGACAAGGGCAAAGCCCTGCGGCGTCACAATGTTGGGCTCCATGCCGAGGAGCCGCCCCTCCTCATTGACGACGAAATCGAGAAATCCCTCCCCCACCGGGAGAACCTCTATGTAACCGCCAACCAGCTCCTGCATTGCCTCCAACGTGTTCGGGATATCGCGCTCCTCAGGAGGGCCGACTACGGGCTTGAAGCAGATCTTCATCCCCGGTCACCTCCTCTCGTAGCCAGGCAAGGATGCAATGCACCTGCCCCCCCCCGCACTCGGCGGAGGTTTCGTCTGCTTTGGGACAACAGGGCAAGCACCACAAGTCCGGAAACCATATGCAGTCGTTTTCGAGGATCAGCGCCGCCATCTGCTCGTCGGAGAGCTGTCGGAAGGCCTCGGCACGGGTCATTCCTCATCCTCCTCTGCCTTCCGGATGCGCGGGAATTTGATCGTGGTGCTATTAGCATCCAAAGTCTCAGCAAACAGATCGGCAGCGGCCTGTGCGCCCGGAGAGCGCTCGGCCATCATCTTCGCAAACTGCTGAAGCGCGAAGATCGCCAGGAAGGCGATCGGCTCGGGCGTCGGGTTCATCACCTCCTGGAGCGAGCGCAGGAAGTGCATCGCCACTTCTTTGCATACCTCGTCGAACGATGCGATCGCCTCGTCCGTTGACCCCGCCCTCTGCGCAGTGATGAGCTTGTCCGCGAGCGCCTCGCGCTCGGCCATGAGTTCTTTGAAGATTTTTTCGTTCATTTTTCCGTTCTCCTATTGATTTAATATAAGATTTGTGGTAAAATGAAGAAAAGCATATCCGATGCGAGTGGAAAGCTTTTCTTCTGACGTGACTTGCGCCAACAAGTCACGTCTTTTTCTTTTTGCTCCGGGCGGTTGCCATCAGCATACTCGTCACCGACGCACGATGATCTGCGTCGGCTTTTCTTTTTTGTGCCTCAGCTTCCTCGCGGCAGTTGCACCGCTCCCCGGGATCGAGCGACGCCCCGCACAGATCGCATTCACGAAAGATCACTACCGATACCTCCTTTCTATTCAGGCTTCAGCCGTTCCCATTCCTCGGGATGGGCTGCGTAATAGGCCGACATCACCAGGGAGCAGCGCTGCGCGATCTTTTCCCTCTGCTCCTCGGTCAATGTTTGGACCTGCTTCCCTCCGATATGGAGGGTAAAGGTCAAGGGCTTCCCTCTAGGCATAATAAGTACCTCCTATATGTTGTTTGGGGCTTTTACAGCATATGCGAAATGCTCAGGGTGTGTTATTGGGGGGGCGCTTGCGCAAAAGCATGAATGATCGATTCCAACGCTTCTTCCTCTGCAACAATGGTGGTGCCACTCGGCACCGCCTTTCTATTTTTTAATAGAAGCGCAAATGTCGTCTACCGTTACGCCGTACACGGAAGCAAGAGCGATAATCCGTTTCATAGAGGGACGTGACCGCCCCGTTTCCCATCCCGCGACCGTAGATTGCTTGACCCCCACGAGACTGGCCAAATATTCTTGAGTATAGCCCCGAGATTTTCTCATATCAGCGATGCAGATACATTCCCCTTTTTTCGCAAATGCCACCTCACTTGCATCTTCCTTGCGATTGGTTTCTTCAATCGCATTCAAAATCTCCTCGGAAGAAACCCCCAGCACATTCGCCATTTCTCTAATCTTCGATGAAAGCGGCCGGTTAGCCCCTTTGCACCAATTAGAAACCGCCGTTTGTACAACACCCATCTTTTCCCCGAACTCTCGCTGAGTAAGATCGTTTCGTTTCAAAAGTTCCTTTAGAGTCATATTTGCCCCCTTTTCAATAGTTCTGCTGGTATTATACCGGCACCGCCTTTTCTATTTTTTAATTAAAGCGCAGAT
This sequence comes from Eubacteriales bacterium, assembly GCA_045532575.1. Lineage (GTDB taxonomy): Bacteria > Bacillota > Clostridia > Oscillospirales > CAG-272 > UBA1740. The sequence continues at coordinate 10,235 of JAZSGE010000007.1, forward strand.
GTCGTCTACCGTTACATTCAGAACTTCGGCGAGCGCAATGAGATTTTTCATTGACGGAATCACTTTACCCGTTTCCCACATCGCAACCGTAGACTGTGTTACCCCCAGCAAAGAGGCAAGATATCTTTGGGTATAGCAACGAGCCCTTCGAATATCGGCAATGCAGATACATTTCCTTTTTTTCACAAATACCACCTCCTCAAAAATCAATGTCATTGATATTATACAGCGCTGCCTCGCTTTTGTCAATAGTTTAATCAAAAAAAAATCAAAGATGCTTTGTGCACCTCTGATTTTTATTGACACAAAATCAAATTGAGATATAATATCATTGATAAACGAAGGGGGATGAGCAAATGAATCGTCTTAAAATTATGCGCAAAGTTAGAAAAATGACGCAGAAACAAGTTGCGGATCTTGTTGGTGTAACACAAAACGCATATTGCTATTGGGAACTGGAAAAGGTTCGCGTCGATGCCACAGCTTATCAAAAATTGGCGTCTTTTTATGGAGTTTCCACCGACTTCTTAATGGGCGTTCGCTTTCAAATTGCATTTTCTGTGGATAAGTGGCCCAAAGATTTGCAAGAAGTTTATAGAAAAGCATCTGAAGAAGAAAAGGTATACCTTGAATACAAATACGGTAAACCAGTTTTTTCTGATGCTTTTTCAAAACAGGAAACCGCTTCGATAGAAGATGACCTGAAGGTAGCATTGTTCGGAAATGATATCGAAGTAACCGACGAAATGTGGCAAAAGGTCGCGGAGTATGCCGCGCTTATAAAATTGCAACACGAACACAAATAAAAGGAGTTTATGATTATGAAAAAGACCGATTATTTCAAAAGCAAAGAGTCTGCCGCACGATTGAGAGTTGCCTTGAAAAAGGATGAAATAGATTTAGAAGAATTGGCCAACCGCACATCAATAGATATCTTCAAAATAGCCAGCTATGCTGACGGTTCCATTCCGATGACCCCCACTGATGCGGCTGCATTAGCAAATGCGCTTGATGTATCTGTCGAATGGCTTATGGGCAAGGATTCCAAGATGAGTTTGAAAGTGGCATTGCACGAAGGCGAAAAAGAATTCTCCAAAGGACAATGGAAAGCAATACTCGGCTATGCAGAAATCATTCAAAGGGAATATGAAAAAAAATAAAACAATAGACCTCTATGCTCTCGCCGAAAAAGAGCATATTCCAATCGATGAGCATTGCCCGGAAGAGATTGTCGCCATGTCCGTCCGTCTTTCGAGCGGCAAAAAGATCATTTCTCTTTCCGAAGACTCCGCGCACCTCGATCCTGCCGATTCGCGCTCGGCATATACCAAGCTCGAATGCTTCGCCCACGAGATGGGGCATTGTGTAACCGAAAGCTTTTATGAAGGATACTCTCCCTTGGAGCGTCGCTCCAAGCACGAACACCGGGCAAATTGCTGGGCGGTTGAGTATCTGATGCCTTTTCCCGAAATCTGCCAAGCTATCCAAGAAGGATATAAAGAAGTTTGGGAGCTGGCCGAGTACTTCAACGTGAGCTGCGCTTTCGTGGAAAAGGCCTTGCAAATCCACGCCCAAAAGGGCAACGTTCTCCCCAACGTCTAACCGTTCCGTGTTCTATAACGTAGAACAAAAAAAGCCCCCCGCGAGTGCGGGGGGATACAACTTTATCACTTATCAAGTAGGAGATTGCTTATGGACGCCATTGTGTTCTTAGTTTTGGTGGGCATCGCCGCTTTAATACTCGTGATCGTCTGTTGGGTCAAGGAGAGAATCGACCTCGGATGGGTTATGGGCGAGTTTAAGGTCTACTATGATGCGATAGAAAGACTGCTGAAGCCTTCTATAAACAGTTGGCCTTTCATAGCCCATGTCTTTAGCGATTCGTTTTTGTGGGAAGAATGCCGCATGTGCAAGCAATACTACCGAGAACAAAAGAATTCAAGCGGTATGTCCAAGTGGGTTCGCGAACTATACGAAAGGCGCACGGATTCAAGCTTTGTAGAGGCCTATGCGATGATGGCGATCATTCGTGGGATTGACAATCTCATGGAAGAGATTTGGCAACCATATTTCAAAGAACCGTTGATTGGCAATCAGGCGCTGCTGATACTTGACGGTATAGAAAAAGAAATGAGAAAAAGGCTAATGAAAAATCCAAATAAATACCCCTCCTTACTGGGCTTTTTCTATTTGAATGAAGATTTCTTTTCAAAAGCACCCAGCCAAAGACCCCCCTCACTTCAGTGAGGAGGGTCTTTCAAACCAAAATATAAGCCTATGTAAAACTAACACGCGAGAACGTCTTCTACGACGTCGCGAAAGTGGCAACGACTCAGCCCGTGGCGGTTCAGAAGGCACGCAAAAGCAAATGCCTCCTTGAAGTCGAAGAACAGCGCCGGTGCCACGTCGAGGAGCTCACGGCTCTCCTCATCCCGGCACTCCACGTCATAACACTCGTGGATGATCCCGTCCTCGTCTTTCACCTGCCGCTCCTTGACACAATAGGTACACAGCGGCTCCTGCGGCCGCACGAGCTCGGAGACGGTACGGCCCACATGCTCGGCGATCTTGCGGAGGGTACTAAGGCGCGGATCCGCTCGTTGGCGCTCGATCAAGCTGATCTCCTCCACGCTGATATTGCACCCCTCGGCGAAAACAAGCTGGCTTTCCCCTTTCTCCTTGCGCAGATCCTTCGTCTGCTTGGCGAGCGTTTCAAGATCGGTCATTCTTTTTTCTCCTTTTGCGTGGTGCTTTCATTATACCGGGGCGAGTGTGAAAAGTCTGCGGATGCTACTACGGATTTGGAAAATTTTATATAATTATACAAAAAATCTTAGAAGGGAGGGCCCCGCATGTCTGAAGCAGAGCTCTATAAAATCGGTGCTGCCTATATCCGTGTATCGGATGAGAGGCAAGACGAATATTCACCGGATTCACAGATCAAGAAGATACGGGAATATGCCGCAAAGGAGGGCTATATGATCCCCGATGAATACGTGTTCTACGATGACGGGATATCAGGCAAAAGCACACGTAAACGGGATAGCTTTAACCACATGATAGCGATGGCCAAGGAAAAGAACCCACCCTTTGACGTCATCTATGTGTGGAAGTTCTCGCGTTTCGCCCGGAACCAGGAAGAGAGCATGGTGTATAAGAATCTTCTCCGTAAGAAGGGCGTGACTGTTGTCTCGGTATCCGAGCCTATTCCGGAGGGGCACTTCGGTACACTGATTGAAAGGATCATCGAGTGGATGGATGAGTTCTACCTCATCAACCTCGGCGCCGAGGTAACACGCGGCATGACCGAAAAGGCATCTCGCGGCGAGCCCACCTGTCCTCCTCCCTTCGGGTACATAACGAAGGATAAGAAGTATTATCCCGATGAGGAAAGCGGAAATGCCGCTATCGTGCGGGAGATCTTCTCCCTTTACGCCAACGGTGCCAAGCAGCGGGAGATCGCCGTTATGCTCGGTAACCGCGGTGTCCGGACCAAGTTTGGAAACCCACCTGATAACCGTTGGATCGATTACGTTCTGCACAACCCCTGCTATATCGGGAAGATCCGCTGGAGTCTTGACGGCGCGCGTGCCGTCAGCAAGCTTGATTTCGATAATGAAAGCATCATGACGGTGGATGGCCATCACGAGCCTCTGATCTCCAAGGAGCTATGGGACAAGGTGCAAAAGCTCCTCCGGATACAGGAGAAGGCGTACCCGAAGTATTCCCGGCGCTCCCAGCCCATCGAATACATGCTCAAGGGTCTTGTCCGGTGCAGCTCCTGCGGCGCTACCCTTGCCTGCAACGCCGCCACAGACAAGAATGGGACGCGTTCTTTGCAGTGCTGCAACTATTCAAGGGGCTCCTGCCACACGTCGCACTCCATTACCATACCGAAAATAGAACGAGCTGTGAAGGAAGCCCTGGACAGCGCGATCGCCACAAAGCACTTTGCTGTCGCCATGCCGGAGAGAAAGACAACCGACACCGCAACCGTGGATTACGATAAGTTGATTGCCCTTGAGGAGCGCCGCCTCGAACGGGCCAAAGCAGCATACCTGGCCGAGGTCGATACCATTGAGCAATACGCGCAGAACAAGAAGGAGATCTTCGATCGAATCGAGAGCTTGAAGACACAGCGGAGCAAAGTGAGCACCAGGAGCATCGATGCCACCACCTTTGCCAAAAAGGTGGCGAAGATTTCCAAATTCATCGAGCGCACCGACGTTTCCGAATCCGCAAAAAATGAGCAACTCCGGACTATCATTGACAAGATCATTTTTGAAAAAGCGAAGGGCAACGTCGCCATCTATTTCCACGATTAAAATTTATCATAAAAAACAGTTTGGCCCTCCGAATTGTTTTTTATGATGATTTTTTCGAATGCATTACAAGTTTAGTATAGCACCCCATTCCTTGTCTGTCAACGGATTATTTTACGGATTTTGCGTACAAAAAAAGAGGCTTAGGCCTCTTTTTTTGTGTTTTTTTGCTGCTTCCACTCGTCGAACTCGAGGAGGAAGCGGGTGCGGGTTTCCCTTTGCGCCGTCTGCCAAATCGCGGAATTGCGGCCCACGTCGTAGCCGACGAAGGCGGAGACGATGATCGAGAACGTCGAGGTCAGGATACCGATGAGCATACCGACCGAAAAGGCCTCGGCGCCGAGGAAGGTCATGGAGTGAATAAGGACATTCCAGAAGATCAGCATCACCGGGCGCTGCATCACCTTGCGCTGACGGTAGGTGATCCGCCCGCCGAGCGCCTCCGGGGGCGTTGACGGATCCGACGACAGGATCAGCTCGGGCCGCAGCTCACGGACGCGCACGTGCTTAGCGCGGCGCACAGCGACGTACTGCCCGAAGGTCAGGCTCTTCTCCTTCCACCATTTTCTCCGGAGGTCCCCCGGCTTCAGCGCGGAAAGCTCCGAGAAGCCCACCTCGTCCACGTAGCGGCCGTAGAGCAGGCGACGGCGTGTCTCAATCGCCTCCATCTCCTTCCGACGGCAGAAGACGCGGAAATCAGCCATAAGCCCCTCCCTGCCGATCCGCTCCGACAGCTCAGCAAGGCGCCGTCGCACGGTGCTGTGCTCCTCGATGCGAGAAAATTCGGAGCGCTCGCCGGGATCAATGAACATCAGGAAGACGAGGTACGACGTCAGGAGCTGGTTACCGAGGCGCACCCACACGGTAGGATCAAAGGGATTGACGACCCCAAGCTGTACGACCGAGAAGAAGGCCGACACCAGGATGCACCCGATGAGGAGCACAGTCATCAGCTTCCCCTCGAGCGTGGATCTCACGCGGCGGCCGGCCGCATCCTTTGCGGAGAGGAGCGCATAAAAATTGTTCTCCATCGGTTAGTCCTCTTTCTTTCTCGCTAAGCGGTGCCCGGCGGCCATCAGAAGGGCGCCGGCCACCGAGGACGGAAGAGCAATGTAGCAGATCACCAGCATGTCCGCCGAGATCCTCTCGAATAGCCAGAAGAGGAGCGTGAGCGCAAGCCATACTCCCCAGGCCGACGGGTTCTCGGCGAAGGCCTTAATGGCATTACGGATCTGCCGCCAGAGCGGCACGCAACAGAGGCACAGGAGGAGCACGACCGTTGCCGATGCGCGCTGCCCCGTCTGCCACACGCTAAAGCGGTCGAGGACCGCCAGCGCCGCCGGCACGACGCAAAGGAGCAGGCCGAGGGCATAGAGTGTGATCGCGAGGATCTTACGCTTCTTTGTCATGGCCGCCACCTACCAGCTTTGTGATCTCCTCGATCTGCTCCTTGTGCTTGGCTGTGATCTCCGCCTTGTCCTGTGCGGGGAGGTTCGTGTGCTCGAGCAGGTCAAAAAGTGAATCGGACTGAGCAAGCAGGATCTTGGCGCCGGCATTCAGAGCATTCGTGAGCTCGCTTTCCTTCTCGGAGATCCGCGAGAGAAGCTTCTCGGAAAACTCTCTCAAGGCCTCGTTTTCCTCGCCGAGCTTGGCGAGAAATCCCTTGATGTCCTCCTTATACCCGGTCACGGTCTGATCAATCACGCCAAGCGAGCGACTGATCCCCGGTACGAGCCCCTTCTTAAAGAGATATGTAAGGACGGCAGAAAGTACCAGAACGGCAGACGACAAAAGGCTCGGCATATATTCCTTGATAACGCCGGAGATCTCGGCAATAAGCGTTTCCTCCGGCGCCTCCTCGACCGGTGGAGGCGCCGTCACCGGGGCCTCGGTCGCCGGCTCGGCCGCGGTCAGAGCGGCAGTCGTGGTTTCGGGGATCAGAGCCTCCTCTGCGGCGACAGGGAGAACGAGGGAGAGAGTCACAAGGATCACCAGGAGCAGGGCAAACTTTTTCATGTTTCATACTTCCTTTCCGAAGAGCGGGATGCCGAAGACGGCCTCCTCAAGCTTTTTGATTTTGTCACGAAGGAGCGCGAGCTCCTTCTCGGCTTCATCCAGCATGACGACGTAGTCCATGGGGGTGAAGCGCGGCAGGGGAACGATACCGTCCGAGGACACGTAGAGATCCTCGCACGTGTAGATCTTATGTACGGCGCGGTTATGGGCCACAAGGCCCTGGATGCCGGTAAGGCCGTCGGTCGGCAGGCTCACCTTGCCGTCAACGACGGCATAGGTGCGCCCCGAGAAAAAGACGTGATCGACGTGGGCACCCGAGAACTCGATCAGCAGGGCGCCGCGGTTCTCGGTCGCGGCGCCATCCGAAACGCCAAGCCCCTTAGAAAGCAGGTGGATCTTCATTCTCCCACCTCCATTCCAAGCTCGGTGCGGGCCGTCGCCTTGCACTGCTCGACGTAATCGCTGTATTCTGCGAATTCCTCATCGGCCCCGGAGATCCCCGCCAGCTTTTTGCGGACGAGGGCGGTCTCCTCGGCCGCAGAATACCGTTCCCTCACCTTAGCGTTCACGTAAGTATTGTAGGCCTTACGGCGCGAGCCGGGGACGGCCCCCTCATTCATCGCGGCCAGCCTTTTGCGAATTTTCATGCTTCTCCTCCTTCAGTGTAATAAGGGTCCTTCTGATAAATGACAGTAAAGGGAACCGGCAGCTTATGCTCGTTTAGCGCGGTGATCTTGCCGCCCGATTCCACCTTGATGAGGTTTGAAGCAATGAGCCCATAGTAGTCGATCCTGTCAACCATCGGAGGTACAAAAAGATTATTTGCATCATCAATTTCCCACACATACCAAGGAATTCCTTCTTCATCCCACTCAATTCGGTTGTAGTGCTCTTCATTTCCGCATCCGAAACATGGAAGTTCTGGAGGAAATTCAATCAATGTCCGCGTGTACGGAGGTATCTTCGAAGGAACATCCTCACCCTTGAGTAGATACGGGCGGATCACGGCATTATCGAACTGTGTGCCCCCGGGGATGTAGATATACACGACATATCCTATGTCGTGATAGTCATCCTCGGCGCTGATGGAAAAGCCGCCGTTAATACGGACGTCTTTACTCGTCTTGATTAACACTTTAGCATTAGCGAAATCTCCCCCGGACACATAATAAGAACCGGGCTCTAGGCGTAACCCTTCCATTCCATTACCTTCCGCCTCATTTGCAAAAAGATAATTGCTGATACCGCGGGTAGCTGTCCCGTTCAGCACAATGCTGCCGTCTTCCCCAGGAGTGAAGGTAACGCCATTGAAATCCTTCTTAAGAAAGGGATAGGTCGTGGGCATACGGTTCCTGCCGACAATCTCTATCTCGGTGACAGGAGAAATTATCTGTGCGGTTTCATGATAGTGAACATACGGTTTCGCGACACTACCTTCGTTGAGCATGACATAGAAGAAGATGTCGTCATATGTCCATTGTAGATATCCACCGCTATCTTCCCATTCTTCAATGACATGCCCGGTTAAGTCAAAGCAGAACTTGCTATCCTCTCTTAAGACAAAGGTGACGGAACCAACAATACCAAAAATTCCATCTACGCCAATGCGCTGACCGTACACGCTGTTATACGACAAGGTGTAGGTCTTGCCAATTTCGAGGTTGGGAAATATAAGAGCGATAGGAGTATCTAACCAGCCATACGTTGACGAAAAAGAAGAATACGAAAAATAAAAATCATACGCATTCGTCTGTTCCAATGTTCCATTGGAATATGGAAACGAACACAGACGGTCCATGTCGAATTTATTGGGATATTCTACAGCCGACCTGCCGCCAACCTCAGTGATCTCGGCATACGGTAACACGCCAAGCGGAATCTCCTTGGAGTAGGCCACGGTGTCATCCACGATGGAAACGTCCGCATTAGCGGCCACTTCGAGGTTTTTCACCTTCTTCTCGAGGCGTGAAACCTTAGCGGCCTTTGTATCGAGTGCCGTGCGGAGCTCCTCGAGAGTGTCGAAGGTCAGCCCGAACGCCTTCGCATTGGCCTCAAAATGCGCGGCGAGCGCCGAGTCTACGTCAGAAGTATTCGCCTTCTTGGCCAGAGCGGCGCCCGTTTCGGTCGCATCAGCCTTCTTGGCGATCTCCTCGTCCCGCGCAGCGAGAGCCGCGTTAACGTCCTCGGCTTTCGCTTTCGTATTGAGCTCCTCGCGAAGCTCGGTGATCTTAGCAAGAACGGTCGCGGCAAAGTTCGGGTCGTCACCAAGAGCCGCCGCAAGCTCCTCGAGGGTGTTGAGAAGCTCGGGCGATTCGCCTACGATCTCTGCCACTTCGCCCTTGATCAGATCGGCGTCCGCCTTGCCATCGAGTGCTGCGCGGATCTCCGCCAACGCGGCTTCAACGGTTTGCCTGTCCGCCTTGCCATCAAGCACGGCACGGATCGCATCGAGCGCCGAGTCTACGTCAGAAGTATTCGCCTTCTCTGCCAGAGCGGTGGTATCCGCTTTGTCTGCAAGAGCGCTGTCGAGGCGCTCGATCTCGGAGGCATTGGCCTTCAGCGCAAGGGCGCCGGTGGAGGCCTTGGTGGAGAGCGCGTTGCTCAGTTCCTCGACGGTGGTGGCAGCGGCTTTAGCGCCGATGGCGCTTCTAAGAGAGGCTTCCTTTTCTGCCAGCGTGGACGCATCGACCTTGTTGCCGACGCTATCCCACAGCGCGGTGGCAGCTTCATCGAAATTCTTGATCGCATTATCGAGCGAGGTAGCGCTCGCCTTACCGCGCAGAACCGTGCGGATATCCTCCAGCTCGGTCACAACGTCAGAGGCGTTCGCCTTCTTCTCGATCTCGGCATCGCGCTCGGCCAAGGCAGCATTGACATCGGTAGCGCTGGCCTTCAGCGTGATCTCCTCATCATGCGCGGCCAAGGCGGCATCGACATCGGTAACGTTGGCCTTTTTTTCAAGCTCCTCCTTAACGACGGTCGCATCCGCCTTCTTCTCGATCTCGGCATCGCGCTCGGCGAGGGCGGCAGTAACGTCGGCGACATTGGCTTTTTCGGCGAGCTGCACCTCCACGGTGGCCGCGTCGGCTTTTTTGCTAAGATCCTCGCGGAGCTCGGCAACGTCGGCCGCATTGGCTTTCTTCGCCAGCTCAGAAGCATCAGCTTTCCCAGCAAGGGCCTGCTCAATCTCCGCGACATTGGCTTTTTTGGCGAGCTGCGCCTCCACGGTGGCCGCATCGGCTTTTTCGCTAAGATCCTCGCGGAGCTCGGCAACATCGGCCGCATCGGCCTTGGTATCGAGCGCCGTGCGGAGCTCCGTGAGCTTGTCCGTCACGGTCGCGGCAAAGTTCGGGTCGTTGCCAAGCGCCTTGCCGAGCTCCTCAAGGGTATCAAGGGCATCCTTCGTAGTGCCAACGACCTTCGCGACCTCGGCAACGATAAGAGCCGTGACAGCCTCGCCGTCGGTCTTCGTTTCGAGCGCCGAGCGGATCTCGTCGAGCGCCGCATCGATCGCGGCGCCATCGCCCTTCCCATCGAGCGCCGTGCGGATCTCCGCGAGCATCGTCTCGACGGTCGCCGCATCGGCTTTTTTCGCGAGATCCGCCTCGACCGCACTCTTATCAGCTTTCGCCTCGAGGGCGGCATCCACGGCGGCCACATCCGCCTTCTTGCCGAGGGCCTTCTCCAGCTCAGCGACCGCCTCGTCCACATCGGCCTTATCGGCTTTGTCCGCGAGCGCCGCCTCAACGGCGGTCTTATCGGCCTTCTTGCCGAGGGCCTCCGCCGTGTCCTTGGCATCGGCCTTACCGCCGATGCTCGTCCCCAGCCTCGTGATCTCTGTGTTCAGAGCGCCGAGCGCCGAGATGTCGGCCTTTTTGCCGATCTCGGTGTCACGTGCGGCGAGAGCCGCGTTGAAGTCGCTTTGTGACACCTTCCCGGTAAGCTGGGAATCCACGTAGCTCTTGTCAGCCTTCTTGGCAATCTCGGCATCGCGCTCGGCGAGGGCGGCATCGACGTTCGCCGCGGTGGCCTTCTTGGCGAGGGCATCCCGGAGCCCGGCGACGTCAGCGCTGACGTCGGCGGCGTTGGCCTTGCCGGCGAGAGAGCTTTCCATGCGCGAGAGCGCGGTATTGACGTCGCTTGCGTTAGCCTTCTTGTAGAGGCTGTTTTGGAGGGCGGTGAGCTCGGCCTCGATTGAGGTCACTACCTCGGTCAGCGTGCTCCCCTCCACCTTGGAGGCAACGCGCTTGCTGAGCGAATCGACAGCGTTCTGAACGGCGCTCTCCTCCGCTTTGGTTTCAAGGGAGAGCAGAGCGCGCCGGAGATCCTTCTTGACGGCTTCAAGCGCCTCCCCCTCTGCCTTTGTGGCAAGGGTGGTGTTCGCTTCTTCAAGGGCTGTGCTCAGAGTGTCAAGGTCGATCGCCAGCTCGGCGAGCGTCCTCTCATCTCCGGGGGCCACTGTGAGAATGGCGCCGAGGGCGCCATCTCGGATCGATGTGGCCAGGGCCGAGAGCGACGGGATCCCCTCGACCGAAAACTCTACCTTCCCCTCGGCAAGCGCGCCAAGGAGTTCGTTGAAGCGCTTGATGATCAGCTTGGGGAGCTGGTCAAAGCGCGCCTTCAGTTCGCTTGCCGAAAGATCGTTTGTTCCAAAGTGCGTACCGCGGTTCGGGGTATTCCGCAGTGCGGAAACACCGTTGCGCTCGATCTCTTCCTCGGTGATCTTCAGATGACTGATATTGTATCCGTCACTCATTGGCATCGGCCTCCTTCCTTTCTTGGTCTTCGCCCTCCCGGGCGAAAACTTCCTCCTCCACCTCGTCAATAATGCCGAGGTGTGGGTATACGATTTTGCTTTTTACTGTCATACGGTCACGCTTTCGTTAGTTGGAGCCGCCCCATAACTCACGGCATTACTCTCCGCGCTACTCGCATAACCATCCGCTTCTGCTTCCACGGTGATCGTGTAAGTACCGCCGGCAAGGCCGAGCGTTGAGAGGTTTAAGGTGGCGGTCGACTTGGTGGGTTCTTCCACCACTTGCTCTGTGTTATCGTTAATCCACGCGAGCAAGGTCATAGAAATCGCTGTGCTTTCGGAAAATTCCACGGTGCGGTAGGCTTCGTCAACCCACTCGCTACCAACTGTCATAACCAGCGTGGCGACCTCGCCCTGCAAGTAGTACATTTTCCAATCGCTATGGATGGATGGCATATCCTCGTAATAGCCTTCAAATTTGATGCCCGTGTATGCCACACCATTTGAGGTGAAATTGATGGTTTCCGTCCCGTTGTAGGTGAGTGCGACCCAATCCTTAAACCGCCGCTTACCGCTGATTACATCGTGTACTGGCACCGACATTCCCTACCTTTCTCCTGGCTTGTTACTCTTAACGTCCAGTATTCTTCTCCTTGACCCTTATACTTCACGTCTTCGTAATCAAAGAATTTCCACTTTCCGTTCTTGTCTTTACCTACCTGAAAACGGTTATAGACTCTTACGTTCAGCAAATGCGCCCACTCGGGCGAAATCTCCCCGGTGTAATCGTGAGGCAGCGTAATCAGATCGGTTAAACGCTCTTGCTTTAAGCCATACCATTTCCGCTCGGTTAAAGCAACATAGTCCTTACCGCGCGCATTTTGGTACTCCACCCGATTCGCTTTAATGCCTCTTGACCCCAAGGGTAGTTTATAGACATACCGCTTTCCAACAAGCACAATTCTATTGCTACCTATTTTCAATCGCAAATTTTTCGAGCCTCCTTACCTTCTCATTTATGCGTTCTATGGTATAGTCAACTTGTTCGCCAAGACGCAGTCCGCAATAATACTTTTCAGGAATGTTATCGAACGCCTCGATGGGTATAAGCTCTCGCTCCGTCTTCACGTAGCGCATATTCTCGATCTCATAGAGGTTATTAAGGCCCGTGGAGGTAAGGACGTTATTCGCGTAAATATTCATATGATAATCGGTGATCACGTTGTAATATTCAACATCGTTTTCGATTATCTCGGAAGAAACAAGCAACAACGGACCGTTCTCGGTCATTACTCGCTTTCCAACGCAGTAGTTGCCGTATTCAAACCGATTGGTATCAAGACAAAATAGGCGGTGTGCACGATCTCTTGGGCCGATCAGGTCTAAAACGCTACCGTCTTCGAAGGTTAAGTGATGATAGAAGGTCGAAATGTCAACCCTCTTGATCCACAACGGCTTGGCTTGGCTATAGCAGCCGTTATCGAAATCCCAAACAAGCAGCTCATCTTCATACTTGACATCTTGGACTGCCTTTTCCGTGCCATCGGCAAGCGTTATCGGAGTATCGGGCGCGAAGCAAGGACGATATTCCTCGCCTATGTATACGTTGGCTTTGGTGACAGATGCAAAAGTATCGAGGCGTGCAAATACAGTGCCCTCGAGCGTAGCACCGTAAAGCATCTTATCTTCGCCGCATTCAATACTGAAAGACACATATGCATCACCACTCAGATAGGAATAAAAAAAATTGTGCAGCTCAGAACACACAAGGGTGTTATCAAGATAATATGCTCTCCAACCGCCGTTGCGGTATGACAAAGCATAAATAGAAGTGCCATAAGGTTTTTCAACATAGATCGTGTATACCTTGGCCTTGTCCATATTTTGCAATACGGTACACCCCGTGCTTGTATTATAGGTGGGGTAAACTTGTTTGAACATGGAATACGCTACCGACGCACTCTTTGCGCTGTCCGCATAGCCACTTGCCTTTGCGCGTACCGTAATGCTGTGCGCGCCTGTAAGACTGAGCTTGGAGAGGTCGAATGTGACGATGGGTTTCTCGGTGTCATCCGCCATTTTGGTTGCGTTCACGGTGAACCAAGCATAAAACTCCGCGGAAACCTCTTGCTCGGTATCGCCGAAGTCTATTTTGCGGTATACTTCGTATGCCCAAGTTGATGTGCCATAAGCATAGGCACCCACGGTATCAACGGTGGAACCGGCGGTGCTATATTCCACATAGGAAGAAGATACCGGATCTATCTGAGTGAAGCTTTGGCCATTTTCAAGCTGGAAACATATTGCTTGCGCCAGAACCGAGCCCGGCTCTATGAGGGTTTGATGAAACCACCACTTGCCTTTTATTGTTGCCATTTACTCGCCTCCTTCCTTAATTAGAGCCGCCGCTATAGGAACCACTAAAGCTGTATTTGAAATTGGGGGTGATGGTGCTTTCGGGTACGACCCCGGTTGAACCGTTATTCAACGTCCAACCAAAATCCATCCCAGATGGCACGCATACAAAACCGTCCTCATCTACGTAAATAGATGATGTGTTATACTCGCTATCTACCCAATCGTACCAAGACATACCCAGCTCAGCTTGATAGGTGCTTCCAATTCCAACAGAATCGTTAACAATGGTAAATTCGATAAGTCGCTTCGCGCTCACCGTTTCCACCACCTCGCCGTCCACGAGGATGTCAAACTCCTCGGCAATTCCGCTTTCGTCTGTGATGGTGAGGAAAACACCATCGAGAGAGATGGTAGGCGCTGTGAGGGATCTTGTGACCTCCATGGTTTTCACCACTTCACCGTTGGCCCGAACGACGAACCTCTCTGCGAGCCCACTCTCGTCGAGGATGGTCAGCGTGTCGCCGTCAAGCGTGATAACGGGGGCAGGGAGTGCCTTAAGCTCTACCTCGGGCACGTCGGGTTCGACAGGTGCTTCGATTTCGGCCACCCTGACAAGCACATCGCTCGCCATCATCTTGTCCTTGCAAGCAAGCCTTGCGGTCTGCCCTGCGGCGAGTGTGGCGAGGGTCTTGCCGTTGTAGAGTATTTCTACCATTTACCCGCCTCCTTCCTTATGGTACGGGAATTGTGCGGCTATAAGATTTATAGGCCACGCTGTCCGTTATACGGTCATCTTCGATTTGCATATTGGCAGTGGTTGGCAGCTCTATATCTAAACCGACCCAACCGTTTGCAGAATGCACCTGAACGCCCTCGAGACGAAGACCGACAGTATTGTAGCTACTGCTAATCCACTCGCCCCAAGTCATACCTTCGACACCTTCATAGGTTATGCTGTCGATGGTAAAGGTGATGAGGTTCGCACTATCACCGCTTTCGGCACCTTCAACCACTACCGCGCCATCGTAAATTTCACTCGCGATACCGCCGCCCGCCAGCAAGGCGTCAACCTTGGTGTTCAGCTCGGCGAGGGTGCCCTCCGCATCGACCTTGAGCTCCTCCGAGAGCGAGCCGTCCTTGATCTTGTCAAGAAGCGCGTTAAAGCGCTCGATCAGGAGCTTCGGGAGCGAATCAAAGCGCGCCTTCAGATCGCTTGCCGAAAGATTGTTTGTACCGTAGGTGTGGCCGCGGTTCGGCGCATCACGCAAGGATGCGATATCCTTCTCGGCGATATCGGCGTTGGTGATATACAGTTTACTAAGCTCGTTCGTCATCGCATCCTGACTTTCCCGGCAATGCTGTAATCGTAGGAGAGCCCAACGATACCAAAGGGCGACTCCCAGCACTCCGTAAATATGTAAAATTGCTTCTCCACCCATTTCCGCTCGTGCTCGTTAACAACGGACAAGCACTCGGCGGAGGGGTTGAACGTAAACCGTGAGAAATCGGTGTGATCAAAGTCGTTCTCGCCGCCGTAGACCTTGTCGACCTCCTTCCAGGCGGTGACGTTTGTCCGGACCTTCACGGTGATCAGAGCATAGGGAAACGCCTTTGTCTTCAGGACAACACTACCGCGCGCGGTAGTCTTGGTCACGTTCTCGCGGCCGCAGCTGTCGCTCTTGGTCGCGCACCCGGAGAGGTAGCGTCGCCCGCAGTGGGTATAGTCCTCGGGCGGGATATAGTGATTCTCGTCACGGCGGTCGGTATTGAACACGCAGATCGAGCCGTCGCTCGTACCGAAAAGAAGGCGGCCGTCGACAGATAACAGGGCCGTCGCCTCCCGGAAGCTACCGCCGATCTGCTCACCCGACGTATCGCACGGGTAGGCGTACTCGCCCTCGATCACGTAGTAGCGCGTGATACCATCTTCGGCTTTGACCGTGCACGGCTCGATCTCGTCGGGGACGAATCCCTCGTTCTCCTGCGAGGCGAGCGTGTAGGTGACACCGTTGATCTCCAGCTCCCCTTCCTCGTCCGACGTCACGTAATAGTAGCGGTTCTTGGTGCCCGTCCACGTGCCGATATCGTCCCAAAAGTACCACTCGTACTCGTAGCCGCCAAGACGATGCCGGTACATCTCGCGGCTGTCGGCGAGGTACATATGACCTCCCGGCACCAGGATCGCGAGATAGCCGTCCCATTCAGCCATCGAGGCGTTACGCAGATCCTCGTTGCGCAGGAAGGCATCCACGTAGGACGAGCGGTGCACGATCGTGCGCTCGAGGTTAACCTGGGACTTCCCCACCGCCTCGAGGCCATGGGGAGAAATAAACACGGGGTCATCCCTGAAATTACAGGCGGCGCCAAGACAGCCAAGCCCCGGAACGCCGTTCTCGCGCGGATAGATCCTCGGCTGAAGATCCGCTGTGACCTTGTCGCTCGAGGGATTGTCCTGCGCGGTATGATAGTAGATGCTGGCCCCCTGCGCCACGTCGTCCTTCAGGACGATCAGATGCGTCGGGGTCGTCATCATGGCGGTGATCGGCGTGTGGCCGGTCCCGTCATTCAGATAGTTGTATGCGCCTATATAAAACGGGTTGTTATACCCGGTAAGGTCTCTTTGAGTGTAAAACACGGAGTTCGGCAGCTTCGGGTTTCCCGAAAGGAAGATGCGGCCGTCAAACTCGGTGATTAAGGTACAGCCGTTGATGGCATCCAGCGCCGTGCCGGTGTACCCGTCCGAAAAGTCCGGGTTGCCTGTCAGGACATCGCGAAAGTCGCCGACCTTATTGAATTTCTGGGGATCGGCAAAGCCGGAAATCACAAGAGGAAGATCGGCAAAAACTTGAGCTTCGCCTTCCTCAGCCATGCCATCGAAATTACGGAGAGTGAACCCTGTTACGTAGCCGCCGGATGTGATTGGGAAAACAAATTCTATCTCTTTACCGGCCTCGGCTTTTTCGCGCTCCAGATAAATTTGACGGCAAATATTTTCGTAAGCGAAAACAAGGGGATAGTAGTCCCCCTTTTCATCTACGTAATAGTACCATTCGTGCTCTTGTACTGTCTGGTTTTCATCAAAGCCGTCATAGAAGCAATACTTCCCCCGGCCTACTGTGTACGCGTCGTTGTAAAAATCATAGCTATCGTGCGCCTTTGTCTTTTCCTTAACGTCGTTCCCCTCGGCATCCAAAACTTCGGTCACATTATAACTTTCATTGCCGTGATTAAAGTTAAATGTAGGATCTTTGGCAAATCTCCACCAAAGGGTAATACCATTGACGGAAAGACTAAGATCACGCACATCCGATACAAGTACCATCTCATGAAGAAAAACGGTAAAATCCATCTTTAAGCCTATTTGGCTATATTTCTCCACAAATTCGTCGGTCAGCAGATTCCGCTGCTCATAGGGTTCGCCGTTGAGATAGGTCGTGGGCACGTAAAAGTCGTCCTCATCGGCGGCAAATGCCCCGTTGTCGGTTTCACTGACGGAAAAGTATTTTCGCCCGTCGACGATGTAAAGGCGGTCCCTGTGGAGGACCGATTGGGATCTCGCATCAGCCATTGATGCGCCAACCACCTCAGTCTCTGCGGTCGCCTCAAGGCCGGTTTCCCCGGCGTTCAGCGTGCAGACGTGCAAGCCTGTTCCACGGTGCACGATCAGCTTTCCGATGTCACCGGATGCCAAAGACGGAAGAAAGTGCATACCGTTGATCTTTCCCCCGTCGCAGCCAAACAGCTTCCGAAACCCCGGTGAGGTCTCGATCGCGGCGCCCGATTCCGAATGGTAGTCGCGCCACATGTTGACGAGATAATTGAAGCGTGTCTCATCGCACGCAGAGCGCTCCGAGGAGAAGTCGACTCCTCGGAACGTCTTGTAGCTTTTGTGATAAATTGAGGTTGCCATTAGCTCCACCCTTTCGTATCAATGAGCCTCGAAAAGCTCGGCCACGGATCGATCGCGGCGGCCGCCAGCTGGTAGCGCGCCCGGTAGAGCTCGGCCTTACCGGGATCATCGTCCAGCCACACATAAGCGGCGACCAGGAGCGGAAGCAGCTCCGCGAGCTCTGAATCCAGGGGGATCTCAACGGCATCGTCATTATCTCCGTAGTGCGGGAAGGCGACCTTGTACGTGACCTCGTAGGTCCCGCGCTCTTTCACGGGGAGGCGCAGGATCCTACCGTGCAGGATCATACCCCGGGGGTCCCCGGGGTATGCGTGCACGCCGTCGCGGATGAGGGGGAGGACCACGCCGTCAAAATCGGGGACGATCGCGGCAAGATCGTAGTCCACAACATCACTCCCGACGGGCGTCGGGAACGGGGTGTCAAAGAAGGTAACGTTACGCAGGATGCAGCCGTACTCGGTAGTGCAGCTGACGGAGATCTCCGCGAGCTCATCGGCCGTCGCCTGGATTCGCACCCAGCCGGCGACCGTTTGCCACGAATAGGCTCTTGTCCCGTCCTTGAATTTGGCCCCGGTTACCGTTATGCCCCCTCCCCCGCTCACCTCAAGCACGACACAGCGCGCCTTGGCCGAGAAGGAGAGGTTGTTGCCGGGCGCAACGCTGAAGGGGCCGCGCCACTCATTGACGGGAGCGAAGGGCTCGTGAACGATGACCGCGGTCGACGTGCGCGGCCGCAGGCGGTTGACCTCGCGCAGAGCGAGGTTGAGCGTGGTATAAAAATGATCGTCGTTATTGTCGAGATCCTGCACATAGCCGTACCCGAGGATCGCGTTCTTCACATCGAGGATAGTCATCGTTCAGATTTCCTTTCTTTGGATTAGAGCTGCTCGGCGCCGGAAACCGCAGACTCGCTTCCGACGGCGAGGAGAATGTGCTTGTAGGAGCCAAAGCCAACGCCAAAACGGCAGCGGCCGGTCCACATGTAGTTGCCGGTGTGAGGATCCTCCCAGTTGCGGATGGTGAGAGGAACGCGGTTGAAGAACATATTGCCGCGAAGGATCTTGTTGGCCTCGCTCGACATGATCATCACGCGGTCATCGGTCGTCTGCCAGTTGGGCATAACCACGATATTCCAGTTGCCGTACTGGATATTGATATCGTTGTAGCCGTTACCGAGCGCGCCCTCCGAGCCACAGACCTTCTTGGCGATTCTCTCGGCCATCGGGCGGTTGCCGGGCAGGATGATGGTATCGGCGGTGTAGCCCAGCACCTCGCCGTTCTCGTCCTTCATATTGCGGATCTTGGAGGCGAGATCACCAAGGGCATCCTCAAAGGCGGTCGTCGATGCAAAGATGTTGCCGTAGAAGTAGTTGGACTGCGTGCCGCTCTTACGGCTACCGCCCCACTTGTGCTGCTTCGAGAAGAGCGGCTGGCCGTCGGGTGCCTTCAGATCGATCTTGGCCTTGGCAAAGGTGCCGTGGGTGGCCGTACCGTTCGCAAGAGCAAATTCACAGCTCTTGTGCAGGGTCTTGTAGTAGGCACGAGTGAAGTTCTCGGCACGGGCGCGGGCATCGGCGGCCACGCCGTAGTTGGCATCCTCCATCATCTTGGCGGTGATGGTGAACTCCTTCATGAACTGGATGAATTCAAAGTCTCTCTTGTAGGTCTCCTCGAGAGAATCGTTCTCGGCGCCGGCGCCTTCCTCGGTGGCCGCGAACACGTCGAACTCGTTCTGACCGACGATGCTCTCGGCAAAGCGCTTGGAATTCTCGACATTGAAGAGCGAATCGCGGATGCCGCCGCGCTTGGTCAGAAGATCGGACTCATGCTCAATGACCATCTTGAGGGGGGTCTCGAGCTTACCGATGGCGGCGTTATGAATGTTGCTTTCGGAATAGATGAAATTGGACATCGTTTTTCTCCTTTCTTTGATTTACGCCAGGCGAACGGCGATCACGTCGCCCGCGTCCTTGGCGTCGATGATGTCTACGACATAAGCACCGAAGCCGGTGGCGCACTCGGTAGCGGTGACGGAAAGGCCGTCGTCGGCGAACCTGGCGTGCTTACCGGGGGCGAGGGGTGCAGCGGTGACGGGGGCCTCGAAGATCATATCCTTCGTCACGAGGGTAAGGGGCACCTTGTCGCCGGCGGCGGCGCATTTGGTGGTTTCGAGAACGACGTACTCGGCCGTCGCATCACCGGATACGGGGGCAAGCACGCCGTCCTGATATGCAACGGCGGTGCCGGCCGCAAAGGTAGTCTCGGCGCTCACGCCCGAGGCCATATGCAGGGGCTCGGAAACGTTGATGCGCCCATTCAGAATTTTGCTGAGAATGAACATTGTTTTTTATCCTTTCTTAGTTCTTTTTTGTTCTGCGATAGAGACTGTGGATCTCCTTTTCGCTGAGTGAGGGGAACAGGTCGCGCGCGGCGCTGAGCTCCTCCCGCGTCATGCCCTCGGGCGCGCCGTGGCTTTTGGGCGCGACCGAGTTCAGGTGTCCCTTGGAGGCGGGCTTGTTCGCCGGCTTCTCGGGGGCAGGGGGCTCTTCCGCCGTGATAGGTGTTTCGGGGGATTTTGCCGGGCAGATCTCGTCATAGGCCTCGAGGGCCGTATAGCCGGCAAGACGCATGCCGATGTACTTGGCATACTGCATCCGGCCAAGATCGCGCAGACTCGCAAGCTTTACCTCGGGGTGGGCGGCCACGACCGCTGCAAGATCCTCTCTCTCCTGGCGCTCATAGGCGCTTTCCTCGGTAGGATTCTCGGCCGAGGGCTCCTCGCCTTCCTTCGGCTCTTCCGATGCCGCAGGCGCTTCCTCCGCGCTTTCCTCGGAAGCTGCGGGGCTTTCCTCCGTGTCCTTGGGCTTCTCTTCCTCCTCGGAGGGGGGCTCGTCGCTGTCCGAGGGGGTTTCTTCATCAGCGGCGGTATCGTCGCTGTCCGAGGTCTTCTCTTCGGGTGCTTCTGCACTCGTGTCCCCGTCGTCTCCCACCGAGTCCTCAAACTCGGCAAAGAGATCGCTGAGCGTGGCCTCGAAATCCTCGGCTCTCGGGGTGGTTTTCTCTTCCATTATGCTTTCTCCTTTGATTACTTCTTCGAGCGCAGGTCGCTGTCGCTCTTGATGGTACGTGCCTTGGGCTCTTCCTTGGGCTTCTTGGGTGCCTTCACGGAAAAGCCGCTATTGGTCGCGTAAGGATTGCTTCCGTTCTGCTTTTTCATAGCCTTCTCTCCTTTCCTCGGCATTTAGATAAAAAGAGTCACAGGCACCGGCTTTGCGGTGCTGTGACTCTCATCTCTCTGGATATATGGTCTTTTCTCGTATTCGATTATTCGGCCGTCGCCTTGACAGACCAAGGGGCGCCGCAACGGCGGCAGATAAAGCTGAGGGTGTCGATTCGGCTGCCCTTGGGGATCCCAACGCCGCGGAGACGTTCTCCGCAGCCGGGGCAGGCGATTTTCGTGACCTCCTCGCGCTTTCCGGGGGTGATAGTAAGCATTGGTCTTTCCTCCTATACGTTCATTATACCACAGCAAGCGCTCAAATTTACTGCCATTTATTTTTCGCCGGTGTGGTCTCTTGGAAGAGATAGGCGCTCTCCTCGGCCGTCAGTCCTCGGGCCGTCTTTTTGACGGCCTCGCGGATCTCCTTGGCGGTGTACCCGTTGCCGTAGAGGATGATGCTCTTCTCCTCCTCGGTAAGATCCGTTCCCTCGAGGTATTTGAGAACAACGGCCTTTGCATCCGCCCCCTCTTTTTCCTTGATCGCCGAGATCTTCGCCGTATGATAGACCAGCGTATCGACGTCCATAAGCTTTGAAAGCACCGCCGTACGAGACATAGCCCCACCGGCCACCTCGGCATCGGCGCGCTTGTAGTAGATGTTGTACGCCGTCTTAACGGCGGCGGCCAGCTCCTCACCCTCAAGATCACTCTCGAGGAGCGAGAGCACGACCTTGTCCGCCCCCTCGTAGATCCTCCGGAAGGCGCGGTACTCCTTGGCGGTCGATACCTTCTCGGGAATCGACTTAGGAAGGATATCGGTATACCCCGCCTCGTAAAGCTCGAGCAGGCGATCAGCCGTCGCCTTATCCCCCGCCGATCGATCGCGAAGACGAACGCGGATCACAGCCTCGGCGAGTCTTTCGTTTCCGCTTTTCAGGGCCCGTTGCAGGTTGCCCTCGGTACCGAGCTCACGCTTTCTCGCATCAACGTGCTCGTAGACGACCGCGGGCATAAAGCGCCGCGCGATCCCCACGAGCGTGTTCTTGACGTTGCGAACGGGAATACCGAAGAGCGCCGCCGTGCTCTCGGTCATCGTGTAGAGCTGCTTCGTGATCTCCTGCGAGCTGATGTGCTCACCGGAAATAAGCGCGCCGCTGAGCTCCAACGCCTTCTTGGAGGACGACAGCGTATCGTTCAACTGATCGTAAAAATGATGACTGATGGTGTAGCCCTCGGTAAAGAAGGAATACAGCTTGTCCGCCAACGGGATGACCGATACCATCTCATCGGCAATCCCCTCTGCAATCTCCGCGAGGACCGGTCCGCCCTCCTCTTTCGTGAGGTTGTCGTCGTCATTGTAGAGCCAGCGGAACATCTGCACGACCATCGCCGAGAAGAAGGTGCAAAGCAAAAGCCCCATCGTCGTCTTTCCAAGCTGACGGCGCGCCTCCGAGATCGCGGCAGCGCTAACCTCGAGTTTCGCCTCCTTCTTGGCGTTGAGTGTGACGAGCTGACCGACACCGTCGAACATCCGCGAGAAGATCTTGTTTTTGTCGGAGGTAAAGATCGTAAACGCGCGGAAAAGCGGGTTCTTCGCCCGGGCCAAAGCGTACCGGCCACTCTTATCGGCCGATTGCTGGGTCTCACGGATCACGTCGTCAAGGAGCGCTCCCGCCGCCTCGAGCCGTGCTTCGCCCGTCAGCCCGCTGTCACTCACCTGGCGGAGGCAGGCCTTCCAGATCGTGTAGATCGAGGCGTTATCGCACGCCGTGATACCCTTGGTAGCGAACTCCGCGATCTTGCCGATCTTGTCCGTTCCCGTTATGGCTCGCACCGCCGTCGGCTCAAAGGCACGCTCCCTCGCCATCATGGAGTGCGCTTGCATCTCCTCGCGGCTCGTACCCGTAACGGTGAGCGCCATCGAGAGCGAGCGCCAATGGAGCTTCGGGTGCATCCCGGCCGCAAAGATTGCGCCGAACTGGCTGGCACAGGTTTTCGGGTTAAGCCCGAGCGCCGTGCTCATGAAGGTGCCGGAGAACCAATCGTAGAATTTATCGCCCATCTCCTTTTGCGTGCGCACGCCGGCAACGTCGTTGAGGAGAGCCGCCATGTAGTCGTCAAATCCCTCCCACTGATCCTTGAAGAGAAGACGGGGTGTTTTGATATCCGTCTTGGTTCCCACGTTATAGTTCATCACGCGGTCGTAGTTCTTGAGGACCCCGTAAAGATTGGCGTACGAGCTGAGCCCGTTGGCATGGCTCAGCATCGTTTCCGAGGCGGGGAGAATGTCCAGCTGGCGGAAGCTGTCCACCGTGCTCTTGTTAAAGGACAGAGAGTAGATGGAGGTGAGCTGTCGCACCTGCGCCCTGGCATCGCCCAGCTGCATTTCGATGGCGCCGCGAGTTATAGGATAATAGAAGCCGTCAACAACGTTGGAAAAGCCCATATACGTATCGTCGGCTTTCGACTTGATATCCTTGCTTTTCTCGTTGTAGAACGCTGTGAGAAGCTTGATATAGTCCTTGTCGACGTCCTCGAACTGCCCTTCCATCTCCGTGATATCGGCCTTCAGCTGCTCAAGCGCCGCCTTGCGGTCAGCCTCGTAGGTCTTGGATTTTTTGTCAAGCGCCACTCCGGGGGCAGCAATCGGTATGCCGTCGCTCGCGCCACCTCCGTGGGGGCGGATAGTGATCGTAGAGGAAAGGAGCGCATCGAGGGCCTGCTCACGCTTGAAAGTGAGAGACAGCGCGATGGCGTTATCGATGCTGATCTTCTTTTTACGGAAGGTGACGGTACCATCCTTCAGGCGCTTGCCGTAGCCCTTGTTTTTGCTGAGGAACTCCTCAAAGGGCCGCACAAGATCGGCATACATCGCGCGTTTCTCGGCCTCGGCCGTACGGATCTCGGTAAAAAGCTTGGTGAGCTCCCCGTTCTTATCGTACGAATCCAACATCCGCACGACCGACACGGGGTCAACAAAACCATAGAGCGTATCACGCACCTTATTGGCGAGACCGCGCAGCCTCTTGTCTGCCTTATGCAGGTCACAGTAAAGCCGGGCGTTTTCGGCAACGTTTGCAGCCATATCCTCGACCTTGACCAGCTGCCCCTCGCGCTTTATGTACTTAAAGCTCTCGTGCATCTTTTCAACGGCGCCAACGATGTTCGCCAGCCACTCGTATTCATCAACGCTAAAGGCGTGCCCCTTAGGGCGGTTGTAGAGGTCATCGGTCCATCGGACGATCTCCTCCGAGAGCTCGTACCCCTCGATGGGGCGCTTGAGGTAGTCCTTGCTATCTGCCGAGCCGAAGTCAAAGGCCCCCCGGTACGAGTCAAAGAAGCCCTTGAGCGCACCGAGCGCATCGTGGATCTCGTTCTCACGCAGGGATGCCCCATGCTTCAGATGCTCAAAGCGCTTCACCAGCTCGTCAAGGTTCTCGGACTCCAGGATGTTCCCCGTCTTCCGCATATTGCTGCGATATGCCCTAAGGCGGCCGATCTTCTCGATGAGGCGGTTGCGCGCCATCCCGATCCGCTCCGCATCGGTCTTCTTCCCGAGAGATTGCGCCTTCCTCTCGGCCTTGGCCTTCTCCTTCACAAGCGTCGGCGCCGTGCGCGTCATCGTTTGGTTCGGCAGCTCGGCCTTAGCCGCCTCGTAAACGGCCGCCTGGAAAGCTGCCCCCATCTCTCCGTCGATCGCCCCCTTGGCGCGCAGCTTACGGAGCTCGGCGAGCGCCGCCTCGGAGGCAGCATCGGCCGCCGCCTCGATCCCACCGGGATAGGCAATATTAGCCGCGAAGTAAATGCTATCATCCAGCGCCTCGGCCTCCTTGCGGTTGAGGGTAATGCCGGCCTTCTCCACCGCCAACCCGCGGATGATACGGGCGCCCACCTTGGTGTACGGATGCTCCTTCTCGCCCTCGTTTTTGGCGAGAGAAAATTGCGCGTTGCCTGCTTTTTCCGAAGATTTTTTCTCCGAGGGGTTGCTTTTTTCGCCGGAATCGGGTATACTGTTGGTAGACGGACTCTCGTTAACAATTGCCAACCACTTATGCAGTTGGGGATTAACTTGCGCGAGTCCGTCTTTTTCGTACTCAACAACAATTCCCTCATTACGAATACGGTTTTCTGTATGCCGATCGTTAGCTGCATAAAAAGTCACGACCAAATTGTATTTTTCGTATTTGGAGTTAATATCCTTGACTGTATTCAGCTCTACGGAAAGAATGCCGTTTTTTCCCTTTTCCGTTTCAACTTCCGCAAACAGATTAAGCCGTCCACCCTTCATGCGTACAATTGCATCCGGATCCGAAATCAAACGCGGCAGTTCGTTAATTATTCTATCCTGAAAATTGTGATAATGGCCTTCCAGCGCGCCCGATTGTCTCGTAGCAAGATAAAGTGCATCAAAGCGAATAATAACCTCGTGATCTTTGGCTCCCTCAACATTGTTGAGAATAATATCCGGGGTGTGCTTCATTACTGACACAAAGTTACCTTCTTCTTTGTTTTTTAGCGCCTCTGCATCAGTCATTTCAAGAATTCTATTGACGTTTCTCTCAAAACTATCGTCATTCATTCTTGAAAAGCGAATGGTACTCACTCCATCTCTCACACCGACACTCGCCCCCTCAATGGCCTTTTTCATCAACCCGGAGAGGCGGTCGGCGGCACGGTAGATCTTCCCCTTCTTGGTGGGGAGAGAGTGAAGAAAGCGGTTGACGGTGTTGAGCACACGGCGCAGGCCACCCTTGGTCTCGGCGGCATACCGGGTGAGGAAGGACGAGCTTGTCAGGAGCGCCGACACCAGCTCGGCGTTGGTCTCGCTCTCACGGAGGGCATCGGTCCACTCGATCTCACTCCCGGCATAGTTTTTCTCCAGCTCCTCGACGGTGGCCTTGGCCTCCTCGAGGGCTTTTTCGTTCTTGCGCGCCCTTTTGACGAGCTTCTCGTACTCGGGCGACCCCTCAAGGTCATGGGCGATCTCGTGGAGAGCCGTACGGGCAATGGCGGGCGACTTGCTCGAAAGAAGGATCAAGCGGCGACCGTCGGGGTAAGTATAGTGCAGACCGTTCTCCGGCACCTTGTCGCTGACAAGCACCGAGAGCCCTTGGCGCACTGCCATCATCTGACAGACGGCGTCAACGTCGGAGGTCTCCATCTTCCCGGCCGAGGCGATAAACTCGTAGATCCTCTCCTTGGTCATCACGTCAAGGGTATCAAAGCCGGGCACGGCGGCACGGGCACGGTCCTGCTCCTCGGCAGAGCGCACTTGCTCTTTCTCAGCATCCGCGGACTTCGACTCCTGCTCTGCCGACGGCTCGGCTTCGTTGTCAACGGTCTCTGTCGGCGCTTCAGCTTCTTTCTGCACCGCTTCGGGTGCTGTAACTTCAGGCGCGACGTCGGTTACAGGCGCCGTTCTTGCGGCCGAGATCAGCGCATTCCGCGCTTCCCTAACGGTGGGGTACACGGTCTCCCCTACGCGGTACCCCCCCTCTACGGCGGCCACAGGCACGCTGACGCCGGTTTCCGTAGTGAAGGCCGATTCCTGGCCCTCTGTGGGCATTGCGAAGGCGTACGCCGATTCTACGGCGCGATTCGATAGCGTGTCCTCGCGCGTGTCGCGGTCGGAAAGATAGAGGTTCGCCATGTAGTACCACGCGGCGACCGTGGCCACGTCGCCCTTGTTCTCGCGGATGTCCTCCACCGTGACGGTGCGGCCGAGGAGCGCGGAAAGCCGGGCGGCGCTCTCGGGCGTGGCCCTCGCCTGTACGGTCTTCATACAAGCATCCACGCCGAGCCGCGTTTCATACCGTAGGCGGAGCGTCTCCATGCGGCCGAGATACAGATCGGCCGCGGCGCTTTCCTTGTTCGTGAGGCGGTCGTACGAGGCCTTGGCATCCAGCATCTCGGCATAGACGTCCGAGAGCTTTTTGTCGTTATTGGTGCGTACCGACGCCCGGATGGCGCCCACCTTCTCAAGGATCGCCCCCGTAGAGCCCTCGGCGCGCGCCTTGCGGCCGCGGTAAACGCTCCACCCGTCCATCGTGGCGGTAGAGACAGCTGAGAAAATCCCACCCGAGATCAGACCGATCGCCGCCGAGCGCCACGCATCCTTCGCGTTGAAGGTGGCGTTAGGATCAACGCCGAAGGCCCTCTGCACGAGGGGATCAGCCACGGCCGAGATCAGCTCCTCGGCCGCCTCCTCGATCCCATCCGAAAAGATGTGCATACCAAGCTTGGCACCGTAGCTACGACCGAGCGTCTTTCCGAAGAGCTTGGCGCCGGTGGCTGCGGTGCCGCCGGAAAGGATGTTTCCCACCGTCTTCATGCCAACACCGAGCTTTGCCTCAAGCACGCCCTCAAGCGCGCCCATCGTGGCGCCGTAGCCGTACTCGGAGAAGCCGAGCTTGCCCGTCTTCTGCACCGCGCTGCCAACACCGGAGCCCATTGACGAGGCCACGATGCCGGCCGTACCGAGCCACGGAGCGCCGACGGCAGTACCGGCGGCGCCAACCGTGACAAACCCCGCCGTCTGTCCCAAGCCCGAGGCCACGTCACCGAGGAAGGACATCACGCCCCCGGGGTTATACTCCCGTGTGAACTCCTCTTCCCAGTCCTTGACGTCGCTGTACTCAAAAAGATACTGCGCGTAGGCGTGATCGCCGCTGATCTCGGCGGCAACCCCTCCCACGAGATCGGTGACCCCTTCGAACATTGAGCCAAGGCCCGCCGCCACCTTTTTGCCAAGGTAGGCAAGGCCGTTCCCGTTGTTCTTGAGGTCGCTCGTGCGGTCGCGCGTCAGTCGGCCGGTATCGCTCTCCTTCGGCGCACGGATATAGGTATTAGTTCTGCTTCTTGTCAGGCCCATAGATATGTCTCCTTAGTCGTTCACGCCGGGAATGGTCTTGTAATTCTTGCTCGTACGCTCCTTGATATAGCGCAGGCCGCCGCCCTCGCAAACAACAACGATCTTGCCGTTAAAGCAAAGCGCATCTCCCGGCTGCGGATCTCGGCCGTGCTGCGCCTTGAGAGCCGCATTCAGCTTCTCGACGTCCGCCTCGGCCACCTCTTCGGCCATCTCAAAGTTATAAGCGGTACCGTTCACGCGAATGCGCCCGTTGTCATATTCCCGGTTCTCAAACGTTCCGCCAGCCCAACCGAGTTGCCCGGCCTTCTCGGAGTTAAGCACCTGCACAGTATCCTCACTCTCAAAGAGAGATAGTACGGCAGCCCCAACCCCCGCGCGTTGCTCGTCGGTTTTGATACCTTTTCCTTCAATTTCGGTGAGATCAAAGCGAAACCATGTGTCAAACGAACTTGTAGCGTTCGTACTGGTATGCTTTACGTATAAATAATCCCCGTTTCGGTACAGGTTTTTATCTGTGGTAGGAAGCGTTTTGACAACTTCACCTTTAACAGTGATTCTTTTGCCTGCATCAAATATCAACTCATAGTCAGCTACTTCGTACGGGGAATAGCAGAACTCTTCCCAGGCGCCATCCTTTAAGAGTTTTATCGAATCTGCGGAAATCCCCAGTGCCTTGCAAACCTCAGCATATGCTGCGTCCTTGTTGGCATCGGTGCCGATGTTCTCTTCGCCAAGGTTGATCTTGGCGGCAATTTCGGCGATGTAATTCACGTTGCCGCCGTTATCCTTCAGGGTATCCTGAATCTCCGCAAGACAGATCTCGTTGTACTTAGCTTCTGAGATTTGTTCGTTGGCATAGAGGGTGTCGATGGCCGCGAGAACCGCATCACCAACGCTCTGCCCCTCCGCCGGGGTAACACCTAAGGATGCGAGGAACTTCTCGGCCTCGGACTCATTGCTCACGGCAAGCGTGCACCGGTTGCCGAGCTCGGTCTGCATGGTGTTAAGCTGCGCATAGGCGTTCTCTTTGGAGATGTTTCCGAGCGCCACGGCGTTGTCGAGCTCCGTCTTTGTCGGGAGCTTCAAAAGATTACCCGTCGCAAAGGCGGCATTGACCGACAATTCGAGCTGGGTGCCGACGAAACCCTGATACGAGAACAGCGCGTTGTTCGCTTCCTCCTCGGTATAGCCGAGCGCGAGGAGCTGCTGCTTCGCCGCCTCGGTGGTAATCCCCTCATTCTCCGAAATGATCGTTTTAAACGCCGCATTGGCCTGTGTCTGATTCTGGCTAACTGCACTTCCCTGCCCCTCAAGATGGGCCTTGTAGGCGGCGATCAGACCCTCCTCGTTGCCACGGTAGGTCTTCTCGATCTCGGCAAGCGCCTGTTGCTTGGCGGCATAGGCATCACGCGTCATGTTATCGGAAAAGCCGCTCCCCGTAAGCCCTGCCTGCGCCAGCTGCTCAGCACGCTGACCGTAGGTGGCAAGATTGCGCTCGTGCTCGGAATTGACCGCCGCGATCTGCTCGTCTCGCTGCGCTTCGTAATTCAGACCCTGGCTGAGCCCCCATGACTTCGCATCGGTCATGAGCGTTTTGTACTCATCCTCGGTATAGCCGGAGGTGTTGTCCTCGGTTTCTGCACCGTTACCTGTGGCAGTACCCGTTCCGGTGTCCGTGACGGCTTCTGCGCCCGTGCCACTTGCACCGCCTTCGGGTGCGACGGTAGGCGTGGGGGGCTCAGTCGTCGCAAGCACCTCGGGCTGGGTCGTGGGTGCAGGCTGGGTCGTGGGTGCAGGCGTTTCCGTCTTGGTAGTGCCCACAGAGGACGAAAGGGGATTAGGGTTCGCAAGGACGGGAGTCGCTTCTGCGACTGCTTGCCGGTTTGCAGCCATATCCAACGCAAACTGCGGCACCTTCGCGGTCGCCGCCGCAAACTCTGAGCTTTTAGAGTCCTCGCCAGCATATGCCCCGGGATTGGACATCTTAGCCGCGGCCGCGATCAGCCCCGAGGAGGTATAACCCGATGTCCCGTAGCCCTTTAAAGGATCATACTTTGTGATCGCATATTGAGGAACCATTTTAGTCTCCTCAGTCACAGGATCGAACGTGCTTTTGAATCCTGAGAGATACGTGGATGAGTTGACCGCTTTATTGTTCTGCATAGCGAGCGCGAACTGCTCGGGGGTATACCCATTATTCTTCTTGTTAAACATTCGGACTTCCCTCCGTCGTAGGAATATTCGCCGCGGGAGTGTTCACTGCTGCGGCCTGCTGCTGTTGGACCATGTTCTCGAAGTATTCGACATTTTCACGGGCGTGGGGATAGTGCTCACGCTCCTGGCTCTGCCAATACCTAAGAAGTGTCGCAGGGTTCGCAGGATCTCCGAGAGCACCGCTCCTGAGATTGTTCAGATTGAGCTCCCACATCGCTTCTCTCTGCTGCTCGACGTCGCCGTTCTCGTCCGCGGAGAAGATATACCCATCGTCGATATACCACTCCCCCGTCTCCTCGTCGTACTCATAGAAGGCGTAACGGTTGAAGGTCTCATGCTGGATGCGCCCGAAGGCATCGCGATAGGCGATAGGCCTGGGCTCGTCGGCATAGGCAAGATAGTATTCAAAAATAATGCGATCGATCTCGGAATAGGCAAAGGCCTTCTGCTGACGGTGAGGCGAGAGGCGCCCGGCCGACTGCGCGATCGCCGCCTGCTTCGCGACTCCCGAGGTTGCCGAATGGTCAACGTTCCCCTGGTAGGATTCGGTGATCCCCACGTTGCGCTTGGCGATCATATACTGGTTTTGGCGCTCCTGCCAGTCCTGCGCGATGTTCACCTGGGTATCGACCGTACCGTACATTTTGGAATTCTCACCGGGGGCGAGGCGGATCACCTGCTCAAAGATCGAATTGTCGGGCGAGACGCGCGCATCCTCAGGAAGGACGGGCATCACTCCGGAGCGAAGGATCTTCTCCATGATCCGCGTGTTGATCTTATTGACCGTTTCCTGCTGAGGACGGATAACCGCGCAATCCGACTGCCCGAAGAGCGAGTTGCGCTTGAAGATATTGCGCCGGATGACGATCGGCAGGCGCTTCGGAACGTAGTAGGGCAGGCATGTCGGCGCCATTTTTTTATCCTGGATCTCGGTCATGATCGGGAGGCCGTCCTCACCTACAACACTCTCTCCCTGCACCTCGAGGGGCACCGTCTTCTTCTCCATCACGTAGGAGCCGTCGCTCTTGCGGACGGGGGTCGCTTGCGGAATGATCTCCTCGCGATCCTGGCCGAGAGGAATGAGGATATCGTGATCGAGCTCTTCCTCACCACTCGGCTCATCGACAAGCTCGGGGCTTTCGCAGGTGCAAAGCTCTTCCCGGCGGCCGCAGACGCGGCAGACCGATCGACGGCGCGAATAATAGTCGTCAAGATCCTGGAGCACGATCTCATCGCTCCAGGAGAAAAGGCAGACCTTGTCCTCCTCATCGCGCCAAAAGCACGTGTAAACGGTCACGCTGTCCTCATCGTCCGGGGCCTCGAGCGTCTCAAGCTCGGCCTCGGCCTGCTCTGCCAGCTCGCGAGAGATCCCGTAGCGGCGGACGAGCTCGTCGCGCGACGTCAGGAAGCGAATGAAGCAATACTCCATCTCCTCGACGTTGTAGACGTTCGGCTGCGGCGTGAAGTCATCGGGATCGACAACCGTGATCTTGACGTCACCGACGGTAGCGTGCGTTTTGATGCTCTCATCCCACTCAATGAGCCACACCGAGCCACCGTCGATGTAGGTATAGCTCTCGTCGAGGTCGTTGAGACGCTCGAACGGCAAGGCGTTCCTGAGCCGTCCGCAAAGGCGCTCGATCGCGCGGGCGTTGCGGTCGCCCTTCGTGCTCCACTTCGACGCAGTGACCTTGGCACTGGGGATCGTCACCGAGCGCTTGGAGTCAATGATCTCCCGCGTGATGTTCCAAATGAAGTTTGCCGAAGATGCACCGGGAGTCGAAAACATCATCCCGCTCCCCTCGTACTGCTCGTTATATTCGCGGAAGGCGTCATAGCGCGATCCCTGCGCGCTCCTTGCCTTTTGGTAAAGCTCCTTGAAAAATTCGAGCTTTGTCATAGTCTTGGGTATTAACATTCTCTTTACCTCGGTTTCCCATATTTTTTTAGTATAAGCTGGCGCTCCTCCTCGCTCCTTGCGTGGTAGTAATCCTCCCACATATCCGGAGTCCAGGGGCGCCGCTTCGCTTCTTCTTCGATCTTCGCCGGCCGATGCCAATAGACGGCGAAGTAGCGGAGCGCATCCGGCGCATGGGTGAATTCGTGCGGCTCGGTGTCGGCATCGCCGGGCCGCTTATCGTCATGCACGAGGGCCGGAAGGCACTTGATGAGCTCGGTGCACGTCGAGAAGATCTGAAGATAGGGCACCCCGTCCGGTGCGTTCCGAAGAAGCGCTCGGACAGCCTCCCACCCCGCGAGGCGATCGTTTGACGTCTTTGTGAACGGCACTCCTTCGTCGCGGAATATATCTGCGCGGCTGCGGCCACTCTCCTGAGAGCGGCTCCAAAGGTCAGGCGGCGCTAAGGTCGCATAGATCTCCTCCTCCCCCGGCGTTGCCTCGCCGATGGTCTTAGCGGCATCTATGATCACTGCATCCTTATTACACCGCTCACGGTAAACGTAGCACCTTCGATCGGGGGAAACGGCGATCCACAGAACGGCCAGGCCGTCAAAGCCGTAGTCGAGAGCGCGATACCGCCGCCACGTGGACGGCAGAGGAAAGGGGTCACACACATGGGTCTCGCGCGAGAATTCGCGGAAGAACTGACCGTCGAAGAGATCCCATTCCCCATGTAAGAGTGCCTTCTGCTCGTTCTCGCCCAGGGCGAGAAGACGTTGCTTGTATCCGGGGTCGTTCTCTGTCAAAAATTTGTTGTCGTCGAGCTTCGCCGGGAGAAAGATGCGCCGGGAGCTGTCATCCCCGGTAAAGCTTGTGTTAGGCGGCGCGGGATCGATAAAGCGCGCCTTCACCCACGCATGGCCAACGCCGCCGGGGTTCGTCGAGGACTTCACCTGCTTTGGGTACGTATTGGCGCCACGTACTCGCGAGATCAGATAGAGGTATTGGAACTCTGTGAAGTGCGTCAGCTCGTCAAAGCGGATCACGTCGTACTCGGCCGATTGGTACTGGTACACGTCGCCATCCGACGCGAGATGGCCGAAGTCGACGATCGAGCCATTCGGGAACCGCCCCGTGTGCGACGATTGGTTGTAGGAGAAGATCTCTGTGGGGTAGATCCCGCGCGCCGTTCGGATGAGCGACTTCTCAAGCTCCGGGAAGGTGCGGCGCAGGATCAGCTGCTTGCTCTTCGGATACTTGAGCGCGTACAGAAAGGCGTCAAGGAGTTGGCCATGGGACTTTCCGCCCCCCGCCGCCCCTCCATATAGGACCTCGGTCTCGGTGGCGTCCACAAAAGCCTTCTGACGGCGCGTGAGCATGATCTCCATCAATCCACCACCTTGATGTCGACCCGGAAGGACTCGCTCCCCTCCGCGTTCCCCACATCGACCTGGGTCTTCTCCTTCATGCCGTAATCACAGGACAAAAGGAACTTGGAGAATTTTGCGTCGAATTCGCCCGTGAGGGCCTTCTCGACGATCATGTAACGGGAGGCCTCCATGAACATATCGTAGGCAGGGCCAAACTCCTTATGCTCCTCGGCCCAGCGCGAGATCGTCTTGCGGTCGTACACGTTCACACGCCGCATAAACTCATACATAATGGGCTTTCGCTCCTCCGCAAGGCACTCCTCCACGTAGCGGATCAGCAGGTCAGCGTATTCCGCCTTGTACTTCAGGTTGGTCATTTTCTTTGTGTTCTTTTCGCTCATTGCAGCTCCTTTTTGTGCGCGCACGGGCGCGTAATGGTTGGTATGCAACCACCGCTCCTGGCGCCTTTGAAACAAAAAGAGAGCCACGTCCTCTCTTGGACTATGGCTCTCACCTCAAAGGGTATATGGCACTCTTATGGTTTTATTATAACACAGCTCCAGCTCAAATTTACTGACATTTATTTTTGGCCTTGCTGCACCTGATGTATTGTATCTCTATCTTTACTATCTTATTTTCCCATCTTCCTTTACATAGTGTATAATTTATACATTACGCGTAGAGAAGTAAGGATTTAGAAACGAGATACATCACCTTTCTTTTTCTTGCGTAATAGGACCGCTCGCATATACACACGCGAGCCCGCGAACGGTCATAGCCACGGCGGGCAACCATGTCACGCAAGAGCTCGTCGCGGATGAAGGGCTCCTCGATCTCCGATA
>JAZSGE010000029.1:0-3473 GCA_045532575.1 Eubacteriales bacterium
CCGATGCATCAATTTTCCCTCCGCGAGACCCCCTCACGGCTAAAATTGCGCTCTGCACCCTTTCGGAGCACGACCGTGCTCGCCGTACGCCTCTGTACGGCTTCTGTAGGGACCGACGTCCTCGGCGGTCCTCCCTCGACGACAAACCGATGCATCAATTTTCCCTCCGCGAAAACTCAGTCACTTAAAGCCTTCCCCGGTGGGGGAAGGGGGGCCGCGTTAGCGGTGGATGGGTCGTACTGTGCGCATTGTCAGAAACCTTCTCATCCGTTTTCCCTCCGCGAGACCCCCTCTTTGGCACAATTTGCGTTCCGCCCCTTTTGAGCACGACCGTGCTTGACGCACTTCCCCTATTCACATGGATACTGAAAGGCTCTCCCTCGGGAGAGCTCCTGCGGAGCAGGTGAGAGGGCTTGCCCCTTTCTGCGCCCCACACCCTTACCCCAAGAAAGGAGGCTACCATGCCCGAGGAAAGAAACGAGGGAAAGCTGTCGGGTGACGTCAAGGTCACCTCGCCCTTTCTTTTGAAGCTTGAAAACTTCTGGTATCACTACAAATGGCCCTTTCTTCTCGGTACCTTCTTTGCCATCGTTCTGATCGTTTGTCTCTCGCAATGCGCGAGGAACGGCAAGGGCAACGATGCCTTCGTGATGATCGCGGGCTATCCCGCCCCGACCGACTCGCAGCTGCGTGACGTCAAGGCGGCCCTTGGGGAGTACGCCGATGACCGCAACGGGGATGAAAAGCTCGTGATCGCGGCGCAGAACTATATCATCTGCACCGAGGATGAGATAGGGGCGATGATCAGCGATGCGCAGGCCCATGCCAAGGAGCTTTCCTTTAATAATAAAAAGGCCTTCGATCAGGATCTCGAGGCCACCCTTTGCATCCTCTCGCGCGAGCTCTATGAGGCGGAGGTCAAGGCAGGCGGCCTTTTGCCCCTCTCCGAGATCACGGCGGCGCGTCCCGCGGCCGAGGGCGCCGTCCTATCCGAGAACGGCGTGGCCTACGGCGTCCGCCTCTCCTCCCTGAAGCTTGCCGAAAACAGCGTCTTTGACCTCTTTGACGAGGATACCGTCGTTTGTATGCGCCGCCGCCCCTTCTCCGCGGAGGAGGATCTCTACGAGGCGAACAAGCGCGTCTTCGCCCGCCTTATCGAGGCGAACTGAGACGGTCATAAAAAAGAAGAAACAGAGAGTCGTTGAGCCGTGCCTTTAATGGCACTGTGCCGGCGGCTCTCTTTTCGTTGCTCCCAGTTTCTTGCAAGGCTCCAAGCCAATCGGAGAGCGCTTTTTGTGCGACTTCAATAAAATACCCTTGGGATTTTCGCGAATTATATGCAAGATACAGAATTGACGACTTCCATATTGCTTCGAGTGGTTCCTTATGATATAATCAATCTTTGGTATGAATAAAACAGCGGGAAGCAACGGCTCCCCCAACGAAAGGAACGGTACAAGGAATGAAAACGCTTGCAAAGATCTTCTTTTTGGCCACGGTATGTGTTATTTTCGCATTGACGATGGCCTCGTGCTCAATGCTGGCCGATGTCTACTTCCCCACGAAGGATGCGTACGACATTGCGGTGGAGAACGGCTTCAAGGGCACCGAGCAGGAATGGCTCGCCTCTCTTGTCGGCGATAAGGGCGACAAGGGCGATAAGGGTGAACAGGGCGTCCAAGGCGACAAGGGCGACCAAGGTGAACAGGGCATCCAGGGTGAACAGGGCGTCCAGGGTGAACAGGGCGTCCAGGGTGAGCAAGGCGTCCAGGGTGAGCAAGGCGTCCAGGGTGAGCAGGGCGTCCAGGGTGAGCAAGGCATCCAGGGTGAACAGGGCATCCAAGGCGACAAGGGTGACAAGGGCGACCAGGGTCTTGCCGGCGTTGGCGTTGCCGATATCGACGCTATTGTGGTGAAGGATGGCTATATTCTCGTCTTCACTATGACCGACGGCACCGTGAAGAAGCTTCCCGTTCTGACCCCCGTTGTCCTTGATAAGAACGACACCACCATTGATACCGGTGCCGGCACGGTTGACGTTACCGTTACCAACGGCGAGGTTGAGATCACCGGCAGCAACAATGCCGATTTCTCGGCAAAGCTTCCTGCGGGCACTGTGCTTGAAAGTGGCTCTACCACGGTCACTCTCGTGGTTGACGAGCTTGCCTCCGAGGAGGCCGATCTCGGCAACTTCAGCATCGCTGCCGGCGGCAGCACCATCGTTTACGACATCAAGATCTCCGAGATCAGTGAGCATAACGGTGCCGCCATCGTGGTCACCATTGGTGCTGATGTGGTTCCCGCCGGTTTCGAGAACGTCGTTCTGTTCCACGCGGGCGAGATGATGGTTGCCGTTTCCTCGGCGGCCGAGGTCGATGCCCACAACGAGTTCTATTACGATAGCGTAAACGGCGGTATCATCCTGGCCACCGAGAGCTTCTCGAACTTTACCTTTGCCTACGATGCTCCCATTTACATCGCCGCCGAGAACATCGACGATCTTTGGTATGCCCTTTGGAACGGCTATGATGTCCGCCTTGAGTGCGATATCGAGGCCATCGGCAAGGTAAGTCCTGACAAGAATAATTATGTCGAGGTTTACGGCAACAATGTCGGCGTTGTCCAGTATGGCGGTGTATTCGACGGTAACACTCATAAATTCACCTTTGATAATGGCACCTACGGCATTGTTACTCATGGCGGCACGATCAAAAACCTTACGGTTACCGGCGGTGGTGGCGGCAGAGGCATTGTTACCTATACTCCCACCGAGGATGTGATTATTGATAACGTGATCGTTGACGGTCCCGGCTATGCCATCAACAGCGCCGAGTACGGCGCGGTCAAGCTTATCGTCACCAATTCCACAGTGAACGGTTGGACCAGCCTCGCCGGTTTTGAGATCGTGAGCTTCACAAATTGCCGCCTTGGTGAGAACACCGCGAAAGTATGGCAGGGATATGGCTACGACCGGGATTATGACCGCCTGTTCAAGGCGTACGGCACGGCGACCCTTACCGAGTGCGAGTTCGAAAAGGGATATTATCTTGATCTCAGCTCTCTCTCCGCCGGTGCAACGGCGACCCTTACCGATTGTGTTTGTGAGGGCGTTATCATCACCGCAGAGAATTACGCAGACTACATCACGATTGAGGCGGGCAGTAACGGCCACCTCGTCATCAACGGTGTGACCGTGTATTGATTCTTATTATGATAATAAGCGCGTCCTTCGGGGCGCGCTTAGCTTTTTCTCCGTCGAAAAAAGTCTCAAAATCCCTTATAGCGCGCGAAAACTCAAAAATTCCGTGAACTTTTCAAAACCCCCTTGACAAAGGGAAAAAGTGATGCTATACTACAAAAGCCTCTCGAAGGAGGGGCGCATCTCCGCCTCCTTGCAAGAATTTCGAAAAAACTTAAAAAAGTTTTGGAAAAAGGCTTGACAAAAGGGGAGGTAGGGGGTATAATAGAAAAGC
>JAZSGE010000020.1:0-4599 GCA_045532575.1 Eubacteriales bacterium
CGAGAATGTCTATGCGATGCTTGACCTCCTCGTTGAGGGCAACTACGTTCCCGCCTTCGAGGGTGCCACGGTCACCGATACCTACAAGGCCGCTCTCGCAGCCGATGCCGCCGCTCTGGCCGCCGAGAGCACCGGTACGGTGGATGAGTACAACGGTCTCTATGTAGACCACGATACCAATGGGGACGGGGAGGGCGATAGCCTGATCCTCGCGACCGACTTCTTGGCGACCAGTGCACACTGGGGCAACGATGCGATCGCCAAGATCACATCGAAAAAGATTCTCACGTCTAACGACTATAAGAATAACGGATATACGTGGAAGGCTCTCCATACCTCCTACGTGGAAAGCGGTAACGGTACGGTCGACAACGGCTACATTGATCTCACCTACAACAACAATCCTCTGAAGATCAATACGCGCGGCTGGTCGCCTGAGAAGACCGCCTTCACGGCCGAATACGTCCTGCAATACGAGGCGGATCCCGAGGTGGAGTCGGGCAACACATTGGCCACGACCAGCCGTACCTTCCAGACACGCTTTTTCTGGCTTGGTCAAGGCACGAAGACCGATATTACTGCTACCGGTATCACTTTGACTCCGTCGAATCTCCACCAAAACACGAACGGCACCTATGGTAGCTCCGGCCTTGCCGCATACTGGGAGACTGTATCCTCCCTGAAGGACCATGCCACCTTCAATAATGCTTTGTCCTTCGGCCTGAATGTCGAGACGATCTCCTTTGCGTATAATTTTGAAGGCTATGTGGACGTTCCCCTGGATAAAACCACCACGGTTGGCGGTTCCAAAATCGTGGAGAACGACCATGCTCCGCTGATTATTTATCGACCGGGGCAACTCCCCAACATCTTGTCAAGTATCAAGCAGACCAATGCCATCAAGGCCGATCCCGCTAAGATGATCTGGCAAGTGATCAGGACCGCAAGGCCTATGGACGGTAGTGCTTCCTATCAAGAGACCTTCGAGGTCTCTGGGCTTAGCGTAGTGGCAGCGGGTGTGTCGATAGTGGTTGGTGAGATACAGGCAGCGGCCGCCGAAGGCTTGAAGGACCTCCCTGCCGACAATGCAGAAGAGAACGGCGGTACGGCAACGGTCACCTACACCTACGCCCTGGGCAACAGCTCTAAGCCGATCGGCTATGATGGTGATGGTGTCTATGGTGTCCCCTCGCAGTACCTGCACGCTGCCACCACCTCCGACTATATCGGTCAAGACGGCTCCTTCCGCGGGAACGTCTACGCGATCCGCTATTACGACAAGACGCTGACCGAGGCCGAGACCCTTCAGAACCACTTTGCCGACGTGGCGAAGTACTACCGCCTGAACCTTTCCTATCTTGATCTTGACGATCCTGCTATCCTCGCCGCTCTCAGCGAGGCGACTGCCGATATCAAGATCGCGACCTCGACGCGCGGTGAAGCGCAGGCCGCCATCCTCTCTCTGATCGGCGAGGCCGCGGATGCCGCCTACGCCGGGGCCCCCGCTGCCTACCGCACCGTGCTGAGAGACTACCGTCTCGATCTTAGCGAGCTGAACGAAAAGGCCGCGCTCCGCGATATGAGCACCGCCTACGCTGTCACCGCAAAGGACTTTGCCGGGTGCGCCTCGCTTGCCGATGTGCAGACCGTCTTCGACGATAAGGTCCACGATGCCTACTACTACTTCGCCTACGGTAAGGATTCCGAGGACGAGACGTATCGCAACTACCTCGCGACCCTCGCCGCCGCCGATCTTGAGGCCGAGGCCTTCATGGCCCTGCCGATGACCGACCGCCTGGCAATCGCCGCCGCTGCTCCCGCGGATCAGATCACTCTTGATACGGCCGTCGCGAGTGCGATGGAGAAGTACGAGGCCTCCGCCAAGACCTACACCGAGGCGCAGTACAACGCCCTGTATGCCAATCAGGAGCACCTCATCTTCGCGGCCGACTTCTATGCGGCCAACGAGTATTGGAGCTCGCCGCGCGTGGCGGGCACCGATTACACGGCAGTCGACGGTGAGTGGGCGACGACCACGGCAAATATGCTGAACGCCTACGCCTGGAAGCAGGTGGCGGGCGCAGGCGGTGGCTCTAAGACCGCCTTCGCCATCGGAGCCGCCTTCGAGGGCTTTACCTCCTTGGAGGACGGTAAGTTTACCGTCACGAAGACGCTGTTCCTCGGGGATAAGGGGTATTACAGCAGTGACCAGCTCCGTGTTAGTAATGTGTCGAACTACACCTCCGGCTATGGTACGGTAGAGAAGGACGCCGAGGACAACTACGTCTATAACGGCGGTGCCACCCAGGAGATCATCCGCGCGATGTCTTCGGAAGGCAACACGAACTACCACTTCGTGGCAGGCGCCCGCTTCCGCATCGATCGCAGTACTGCCGCCTTTGTGAGCGTTGGCTACGGTGATGTAGTCTCCTACTCTCCTTCGAATAAGTTCGTGCAGTCGCCCGAGGCGATCCACACCTACACCTCCTCCGTCATCCGTCTCCCCGCCGAGGGTAACGTGGCCGATGTTACCGCCAAAACCTGCACTCCCGTTTGGATCGATGCCGAGGGTAACCGGACCGACGAGGGCGCCGCGGGCGCTACCATGACCGTCGATACCAGCACCATGACGGAAACGACGGTCTCCTCCCGCACGACCGGTATTCTGAAGCTCACGCCCGAAAAGGTCTGGAAAGGCACCGAGCTCGTTGACAATGACGGCACCGTCTACTACGTCAATGTCGGTCAGTTCACGGCCGCTGAGGGCTACACCGGTATGTACCAGGATGGTATCCTCATCGATGAGAACCATGCCTTCAAGGCCCTGAACAGCCTGTGGGGTATCGACAACAATATCCTTGCATGGGGTAGCTATGGCTGGGGTGACTACTACGCCGTCCGTTACTACGACTGTGTCCTCTCACCCGCCGATATCGCTCAGAACCACTTCGCCGATATCGCCAAGTACTACAAGCTTGATCTCACGACCTACCTCCTGATGGATGCTGAGATGAAGGCTGACGTCCACGCCGCCGTCGCCGATCTCCAGATCGGTGCCGCCATCGAGGATGTTCGCAAGGCCTACACCACGGCCTGCCTGCCCTACTACGCGACCCTCGAGATCACCGTGGATGCGGCTCTCAATGCGAAGCTCCAGGCCTTTGCCGCCGCGACCGGCCTTGATGTCACTCACCTCGAGAAGGTGAAGGGTAACGAAGCTCTCGTCGATGCGGTCCTGGCTCTGGCCGATACGAACTACGCCTTCTCGACCGCGGTCATCAACTACCGCCTCGAGAACGAGGTCCTCGACTTCTACAAGCTGAACTCGCTGACCTCCTTCAGCGCCCGTCTCTATAACGCCTCCTCGGATAGCCCTGCCTCTGCCGGTATCCGTGCCACCTTCGCGATCAACGTTGACCTCTTCGAGGCTCTGTTCGAGAAGTACACCGGCGTTACCGAGATCGCCTTCGGTACGAAGATCTACTCCGTGACCAAGGGCGCCGAGTTCGATACGATGACCTTCGTGGCCAAGAAGACCGCCGACGATGTTGCCTTCTACGAGGACGACGGTGTGACGCCCATGAAGACCAAGGTCATCTCGGTTCTGAACGATAAGGGTGAGTATGAGGATGTCCTGACCTATACCTGGACCCTCATCTCCAACGATCTCAGCGCGAGCCTGGATGCCGTGTGGTCGTACGAGCGCTTTGTCACGATCGGTGATGTGAAGAGCTACTCGATCAATGTCGAAAGCTCGACCTTCGGTGAGACCGTTGCGATGCGTGAGATCTACGAGGCTGCTGCCAAGACCCATGCCGATGATGCCATCGTCACGAAGGTCATGAACGCCATCAACCCTGCCGAGTGATCTCAAAAACCCTAAAAACACCGCGCCACGCCGCGATGTGACCCCATAGAAAAAAGCCACCCTCGGGTGGCTTTTTTCTGTTCCCCCTCCCCCCCATTTACGCCCCCCTCCCCCCGTATCGCCAAGCCTCTGTCACTACAAGCCTTCCCCAGTGGGGGAAGGGGGACCGCGTTAGCGGTGGATGAGGTTGTACTGTGTACTCTGCCGCCCTTCTCGCATATCCCGTAGGGACCGACGTCCCCGGCGGTCCTCCCCCTCCGCCCAATCAAGCCTCCCCTGTGTAAGGGGAGGTGGCGGCGTAGCCGACGGAGGGACTGTGCCCCTGCCGTAGCCGGAATTAAAATACGCAGGAAAAGGAGAAAGAATCAAAACGAACCGTCTTCGCGTATTCCAATTTTGTTCTGTGGTAGGGACACTTCAAGCCTTCCCCTTTGGGGGAGGTGTCACGCGAATGCGTGACGGAGAGGGCTTGCCTTCCCTGGTGAGGGAAGGTGGCGCCGCAGGCGACGGATGAGTCGTACTGTCCACTCTGCCGCCCTTCTCGCATATCCCGTAGGGACCGACGCTTGCCCTCCCCGCGGATATGGTCCAAATGCGCGCTCATTCTCATTCGCTTCATTTCTCCCTATCCTTGGGGTATGCTCTTTGCTCGCCAAGGGGCGCGGCCCCTTGCGCTGTCGCGCTTGCAAAACTCCCGTTTTGCGCTCGCAGAGCAAGCGGCGCACGGCTCA
>JAZSGE010000094.1:0-3920 GCA_045532575.1 Eubacteriales bacterium
ATACGCCTCGGCGAAGCATCAAATGCCTCCGTCTAACTTAGCCTCCCCTGTGTAAGGGGAGGTGTCGGCATAGCCGACGGAGGGACTGTGCCCCCGCCGTAGCTGCCCTTCGCCATACGCCCTGGCGAAGCATCAAAAGCCTCCGTCTAACTAAGCCTTCCCTGGTGGGTGAGCGAGAATAAAAAGCCACGGTGTGGCTTTTTATCGAAGCGAAGTCCTCGACGCAAGGCGCTCGCGGCGCAATCTATGATTGCAACGCACAACAACTATGCGGCAGGACAGGGCAAAAAAGGGGGACCGCTTGCGGTGGATGAGTCGCTCCGCCGGCAAACGAAGAGGCAGGTCAGGGCAAAAAGGTGGCGGCGTAGCCGACGGATGAGTCGTACTGTCCACTCTGCCGCCCTTCTCGCATATCCCGTAGGGACCAACGTCCTCACCCCTCCTCCCCCCATTTCCAACATTTCGGGGAAATGCATAAAACAAAGCACGCCGATTGGACAAAACGCATAAAAACCCCTCCAAAATTTCCGCGTTTTTTGAATTCTGCCGCATTTTTTTGCATCCAAACACCCCCAAAACACCCCCTTTTTCCCTCCTTTTTCCCAAATCCGAAAAAATTTTTGTTGACAAGTGGCGCCGGGATGTGCTATCCTCTATATAAGAACACGCGTAAGGCGCGCCGGGTGCATGGCGCGTCTGTCTCTCTTTCTCCCGCGGGGGCTACCTGTCTCTTGTCGCCCCCTCGGCGTATTCCCATCGGTTTATGTTTGCGTATTGCAAATCTAAATAAAATTTTTTCAAAAGGAGAATCCCTATGAAAAAGCGTATACTTAGTATGCTTCTTCTCGTCGCAATGGTGCTGACGGCCCTGCCGCTCTTCGCCTTTGCCGCCCTCGCTACCGAGAGTGTAACCGCGGAGAAGCCCACCTACAGCACAGAGGACTACAATGACCTCTATGTGAAGAAAGACAATCTGGACGATGCCTTTGACTTCTTCGTATTGAACGAGTTCTGGGCCGGTACTCCCGAGGCCCTTGAGGCCGTTTCCGATATGCCTCTCTCCCCCGCTGAGGATCCTGCTTGGGAGCACAAGCGGATGGATGAGACCCAGCCTTATATCATCGCCTGCTACAACCCCGTAACGGGCAATTATGAAGGCGGCTACGGTGTTACGAAGACGGGGGAACTTGGCTTTGTTACGGGCTCTACTCCCGCGAAGGTTGAATACACCGAGACCCCGCCGACCACGTTGAGCTATTTCGTCTTCTCCTTTACCGATGACGACAGCAAGGCGGATGCTAAGGCCGAGGCCGAGGCCGTCCTCGCCGGGATGACGAAGACTGAGGGAAAGATCTATAAGGTCATCCATTACCCGAGCGTGACGGCAGAGTACTCGGCCCTGCGCACTTCCCGTGTCGATGGCTCCTATTACAAGAAAGTAGAAACTCTTCTGAACAGCTATGTTTGGAAGGGCGATCTTGATTTTAGTCCGCAGTTCCCCGCGTTTGGAGTCATGACCTACTCCGACTGGGATGGCACCGGCCTTCGCTCTATCGCGGCCCCGGTCCGTGCGAACGGCGAGGAGCGCGGCGGTTATCTGCAGATAGACAAATCCTCGGGATCCGGCGGATACTTCAATATTGGCAACCTTCAGCCCACAACGGCCGGCGTCGGTACGCTGGAGATCGCGATGACGAGTGGTGCGAACGAGCCCACCGCCACGCATTCCCGTTTCCTTACGCTCTCTGACGTCTCCTACAAAAAGACGAACGGTACGATCGATGGCTTCAACAATTACGGTAATGTTGCGGGTTACGCTAACATTACCGGCATGGGGAACCCCGTCCTGAAGGTCGGTGCGACGAACGACGTTGTGAACACCTATGGTGTTTACGTGGAGCGTACCCAGGAAGCAGAGCAGACTGCGATCTCGACTGCCCTGTGGATCAACGGTGAAAAGATCGTGACCGCGACGGCGACTGCACCGGCGGACGATGCCGGTGTGACCCAGATCGCGCATAACACTCAGATGAACGAGCGCATTTACGCGTATCGCGTCTACAACTGCGATCTCACCGCCGATGATTACGCCCTCAACCACGCGGCCGACCTTGCTAAGTTCTTCCGCCTGGATATCAGCGCGTACCGCGTCCTTGATGAGGCGGGTCGTCTGGCCGTGGCTAAGACCCTCGGGGGATACTCCTTCCTTAGCGAGCGCGAGGACGTGGCCGCCGCCTTCGAGGAAGCCGCACTGGCGGAGGCGCTCGAAATGTTCGACGGTAGCTATCCTGAGGACTACTATACTGCCGCCCTGACCTACAGTCTCGACCTGACGAAGCTCGCGGGTCTTCCGGCCTACTGCCGCGAGAATGTCTATGCGATGCTTGACCTCCTCGTTGAGGGCAACTACGTTCCCGCCTTCGGGGGTGCCACGGTCGCCGAGACCTACAAGGCCGCCATCGTAGCCGATGCCGAGGAGTATGCCGCCCTGTCTGCCGAGACCGAGAGCTACTACGATAGCTTCTATAAGCAGACCGGCCTGATCGATGCCTACGACTTCTTCCTTACGAACGAGTTCTGGGCCAATACCGCCGAGGGCAAGGCCATCAATAAGACTCTGCCGACCTCTCCCGCCGAGGATCCGTCGTACACGATCGTTGATTCTACGGCTCCCTACGTGATCGTCCGCTATCAGCGCAACAAGGAGGTTGAGGGCTACACGCAGCCGTTCGGCTGGACCTGGGGTATCGCGAACGGCACGGAGAAGTGGCAGGATGTCAATGTACTGACCGCATACGATACCGCCAAGTCCACGACCGATAAGACCACTGCCTACACCTTCACA
The DNA here is from genome assembly GCA_045532575.1 of Eubacteriales bacterium. GTDB lineage: Bacteria > Bacillota > Clostridia > Oscillospirales > CAG-272 > UBA1740. Next base: position 2,846 of record JAZSGE010000094.1, read on the forward strand.
ACGGAAGAAGAGGCCGAGGCCGTGCTTGACACCATTACCGGGAAGGATGAAACCACCTACCGCTATGCTGTCGCCCGCGCTGCTGTTCAGGTGTCGACCTTTGCCTCGAAGAAGACCGACTGGCAGACCTCGTACTATACGGCTCTGTATGCCTATTCGCAGAAGAGTGTCATCAAGCTCTCCCCCTATCTTCCTAGCGTCGGCAATAACAGCTGGCACGATCCCGACGGTACTCTGCAGCGCGCCCCCGGCTATCTGGCTGTGGCGGCCGAGGGAGAGCGTGGCGGCTACTACCAGATGCAGGACAACTTTTCGGCGAATGCTTATCTGAACTTGCTCGGCCTCCCGACCTCGGGGAAGATCGTCGGTGAGTTTGTCATGACGAGCGGTGAGAATGCCTCCGGCGGAACGCACAACCACTTCATCACCTTCTCGGATATCGCCCTGACCAAGAACGCCGAAAATAAGATCTCGCAGTTTGCCGCGTATAGTAACGGCGGTATCGCCACCTATACCTCCTTCCCCGCCGGCTCGATCTCCTCGAAGAATGCCGTCTTTGCGGCAGCAGACCGGGTCCTCATTGGCGCGACCAACGCCGTCGAGGATGTCTACGGTATCCATGTGGACCGTGGCGACGGGACCGGCTCTGTCACCGCCGGCTTCTGGTTTAACGGTGTAGAGAAGGTAAGCGGTGCCGAGGCTACCGACACGTCGCCTGCCGGTACGACGAACATGATCGGCTTTAACAGCGATACCCTCTCCCGCGTGTACGCGATGCGCTTCTACAACGTCGCGCTGACCGCCGATGATTACGCGAGGAACCACTTCGCCGACGTCGCCAAGTTCTTCCATCTGAATCTGGAAGGCATCGCCACGCTCATCGACTACGATGAGGACGGCAATCTTATCATTAAGGATGCCGCCAAGGCGCAGAAGCTCTATGCGGCCGTCGCCGACATCAAGCTGGCCTCCTCGACGCGCGGTGAAGCGCAGGCCGCCATCCTCTCTCTGATCGGCGAGGCCGCGGATGCCGCCTACGCCGGGGCCCCCGCTGCCTACCGCACCGTGCTGAGAG
>JAZSGE010000145.1:0-3966 GCA_045532575.1 Eubacteriales bacterium
GGTCTTAGGAAGACAATACTCAGGAACAACTCCTTGGCTCACAGAACGACATGGCTACGATCCGACTTTGCCGTTCTTTTTGATTTTTGCGGTGGACCCGGTGGGGATCGAAGGGGAGCGGTAGTGAATGGACGCAGAGCGTCCAGAGCCGCGACTGACCGAGCCGCGGAGAAAAGCCGAAATTCTCTCGGCTTTTCGTGGCCGCGGTGAGACCGATCCCCACCGTGGGTGATCGATGATGTTTCCCATCTTGCGCGAGGCGAGGCAAAAGGCGCGCAGCGCCTATCCCCACCCCAACGGCAGGAGGACTGCCGCCCTTGTATCATCAAGGCCGGCCTGCCGCCCTTGTATCTTATCCCGCCGTGCGCTTTTTCCCTGCGCGCCAATGACGACCTCGAAAGGAGCAACCATGAAGGAAAAGATCTCACTCTCCGACCATTTTACCTATCGCCGCCTCTTTCGCTTTGCCCTCCCCTCGGTCGCCATGATGATCTTCACCTCGATCTACGGCGTGGTGGACGGCTTCTTCGTCTCGAACTTTGTCGGTAAGACCCCCTTTGCCGCCGTCAATCTCATCATGCCCTACCTGATGATCCTCGGCACCCTCGGCTTTATGTTCGGCGCCGGCGGCTCGGCGCTCGTCTCCAAAACGCTGGGCGAGGGGAACGCTCCCCGTGCCAACAGCCTCTTTTCGCTCTTTCTGTATACCACCCTCGCAGGCGGCGCCCTCCTGACGGTCGTCGGGATCCTCTGCCTCCGGCCTGCCGCCCTCCTCCTCGGCGCCGAGGGAGCGATGGTCGAGGACTGCGTCACCTACGGCCGCGTGATCCTCCTTGCCCTCCCCGCCTATATGCTTCAGCTCGAGTTTCAGATCTTCTTTGTCACCGCCGAAAAGCCGAAGCTCTCGCTCGTCTTCACCCTCGCCGCAGGGATCGCCAATATGATCCTCGATGCCCTCCTTGTCGCCGTCATCCCCTTGGGGCTTGTCGGCGCCGCCCTCGCGACAGCCATCAGCCAGATGATCGGTGGCATTGGCCCTCTCATCTATTTTGCGTGCAGGAACTCGAGCATTTTGCGCTGTGGGAAAACAAAACTTGACATTCGCGCCCTTGGCAAAGCCATGTGGAACGGCTCCTCCGAGCTGATGTCCAACGTCTCGATGTCGCTCGTCGGGATGCTCTACAACCTCCAGCTGATGCGCTATATCGGGGAGGACGGTGTCGCCGCCTACGGTGTCCTTATGTATGTCAACTTCATCTTCATCTCGGCCTTCATCGGCTACACCATCGGGGTCTCCCCCGTCATTGGCTACCACTACGGCGCCGGCAACTGTAAGGAGCTGCGCAGCCTGCGTGAAAAGAGCCTCGCCATCGTGGCAGTGGCCTCGGCCGCAATGACCGTCCTCGCGCTTCTCCTCGCACACCCCCTCGCCTACATCTTTACAGGCTACGACGAGGCCCTCCTCACCCTGACCGTGCGTGCCTTCCGCATTTTTTCCTTCTCCTTCCTGTTTGCGGGGCTCGCCATCTTCGGCTCCTCCTTCTTTACCGCACTCAACAACGGCCTCGTCTCGGCCGTTATGTCCTTCCTCCGCACCCTCGTCTTCCAGGTCGCGGCCGTTTCCCTCCTTCCGCTTCTTCTCGATATCGACGGCATCTGGCTCTCGGTCGTTGTTGCCGAGCTGTGCGCCGCCCTCCTCTCGGTCACCTTTCTCGCCGCGATGCGCCGCCGCTACCGCTACTGAAAAATTACTAAAAAAGAGCAGAGAACCTTCTCTGCTCTTTTTTATTTTACTTCTCCGAAGGCCTCCTCGTACGCCTCGTCGATCGCCTTGAAATGCTGGAAGAAGCAGGAGTAAAAGCCCTCGCTTGCCTCGGTGATGTACGGCACCTCGGGCGGCCCCTCCATGCGGAGCGCATCGAGATGGTAGTCGCCGTTGACGCGCCACTTGTCAAGGAGGCCGATGCGGATAGCATCGTGCGGACAGTGGAAGGAGCAGCGCATGCACATATCGCACCGATGGCCAAAGGTGACCTCGCGCCCGATGACGAGGATGTTCTCCTCGGGGCAATGACGGGCGCACTTGCCGCAGCCTGTGCATTTCGTTTTGTCTACCCGATAGAAGAAGGAATTGACGTTCCCCCCGATCTTCTGGATCGCCACAAAGGAGGCGCCGAGATTATAGAGAGGCCGTGACTTGATGCCCACCACCTTCCCGTGCTCGAGATTGCGCACAAGGACGGCCAGCAGCTTTTCGTCCTTTGCGAGGATCTCGCGGACGAAGTCGCGCTCAAAGCGGAAGTGGATGTTGTAGGGCATCACGAAATGATACTCCCCGCGGAAGAGCGCCCCCGCCCGGCGGAAGCGCCGCAGGATCAGGCGGCTTGAGGCGTTGTTCATCGCAAAGGTCTCGCCGCTATTCTTGTAAATGAAGAAGCGCTGGCCGCGCGGGATCATGAGGAGCTTGAGATAGCGCTCCAGGGGCGCCGGTGCATTGAAGCCGTAGATCGGGTACCCGATCCCCACCATATCGTATCCCTCGAGCGAAACGGGCATCGTGCCAAGCCTCACCTCGACGGTCGTCACCGTGTGCCCGTGCAGGCGGAGATGCTCCTCAAGCCGTGCCGTGAGATAGCGCGTGTTGTAGGTTCCCGTGTAATAGATGAGCAACAGGTTCATAGCGTGACCATCCCGTTCTCAATAAGAAAGTCCACGTGATCGCGCACCGTCTCCCCGAGGGGGCGCGGCGCATAGCCGAACTCGCGCACCGCCTTGCCGATCGGGAAGGCGGCATCGGCACGCAGGGAGGCCAGCGCCGCCGCGGTGTACAGAGGGCGCCGCCCTGTGAGCTTGGCAAATCCAAAGAGGAAGGGAAGTCCGAGATAGGCGAGGAAGAGGGGGAGCGTCGGAGGGCATTTTCTCCCCGTGTGCTCGGCCACCGCCTCGAGGACCTCGTTGATCTTATCGGGGCGATTGGCAAAAAGATAGGTCTCCCCGTCCTTCGCCCTTGCCAGAATCTCGGGCAGGACGTCGGCCATATCGCGGATATCAAAATCGTTGTAGCCACCGTTGACCGAGGCGGGCAGTCGCCCCTCGATGAAGTCGACCATCACCTGTGTCATGTGGGACAGGCTGTGATCCCCGGGACCAAGCACCCCGGCGATCATTAGGAGGGAGGCCGACAGCCCCCGATCCCTGACCGCATCGAGAACGCGGCGGTCGGCCAGGCTCTTGGCGCGGCAATAGCCGCGGCGGGCGCGCCTTGGGTCGGGATCGTAATTGGAAAGATCCTCGCAGAGCGTAAGCCCTTTGGGGATCGCCTCGGTCGAGGAAATGTGCAGGAGCCGCGCCCCGTGGGCAAGGCAGGCCTCGATCACTCTCTCGGTGCCCCCTACCGTCACGTCAAGGAGGTCCTGCTTGTCCCCCTCGCCGATCGTGACGTAGGCCACGGTGTGAATGACGGTGAAGGGCCCCTCCCCTTCGAAAAGACGCGCAATGTCGGCGTCACTTCGTATATCTCCGTAAACAATACTTGGCGGATTGTCGCCAAACACGCGGCTGACCTTCTTAGGGCTCCGTGCCAGTCCCACCACGGTCTCGCCACACGCCATCAGCTTCTTCGTCAGGACGTTTCCGACGTATCCCGTGCATCCCGTGACAATATATTTCATCGTGCTCCCCTTTTTCGTTTCTTTTCTCCATTATACTCCAAAGTCAGAGAGGGCGCAAGCCAAAACGCAAAAATCCCCTCGCCAGTCAAGCCTCGCCCTTCGGGTAGCAAAGCGGCGGCCCCCTCCGCCTCCTCAAGCCTCCCTCCGTCTAATTAAGCCTCCCCTGTGTAAGGGGAGGTGGCGGCGTAGCCGACGGAGGGACTGTGCCCCTGCCGTAGCTACGCTTAGCAATACGCCTCGGCGAAGCATCAAATGCCTCCGTCTAACTAAGCCTTCCCTGGTGAGGGAAGGTGTC
>JAZSGE010000086.1:0-2835 GCA_045532575.1 Eubacteriales bacterium
CACACCGGCAATGACATTGTAAAGCGCAAGAATGGTGCCGTCAATATCGCGCACAACGGTCGGCGTATGCGGCGCATACAGATGCTCGACGTTGGCACAAAAATCGCGGAATGGCGTATCCGAGACCGTCCTGTGCTGGACATTCGGCGGGATGATGATCAGCTCCCCCGGCTCCACCCGATAGCTCCCAAGCGCCGTGACGGCGGTAGTCGGCGCATCCAGCTGATAGATCATCTCCCATTGGGGATGCACATGCATCTGGCAGGAAAGGATGGGAGCACTCGGCTTTTTCGTGATGGTGAGATTGATAGCAAACACCTCCTCCGCTATGCTTTGATTTTATCAAGAAAAGTCTGTTTTGTCAATATCCCTCTCGGTGCGGTCGCGCCCGGCATCCCGCCGAAAGGCGAAAAAGGGGGTGTCTCATTAAGAATTCAATCACATCGGTAGAAAAGAGAGAAAGCAGAGCGAAAATTCTTGAAATAGCAAATTCTTAATGAGATCCCCCTTTTCGGGGCGTGCAGATTTAGAGCAGAAATTTTCGTTCTCGATCCGAAGGTGTACTTAGTACTCCGAGAGGTCGAGAACGGAAATAGCAAACAAAATACAATAAATTGGGAGAAAAACGCAGTTTTTCGTCCTAAAAACAAATCAAATTGCGAAGATGTAACAAAAGAGGCGCTATGTGGAAACACAGCCCCTCGTTTTTGTTTGCGTTTATGCCTAAATGTGACAGCCCCTTTATTATAGCGTCATTCTCTTTCCCTCGGCGTCGCATTCGATCGCCGCCATCATCGCTTGCATCGAGGGAAAGAGGACCTCGGCATCGAGGTCGCAGGGGGTGCCGTCCAGCACCGACGAAACGAAGGCATCGATCACACCCGTGGTGGTGCCCTGCGGAGCGAGAATACGCTCGGTCACACCGCCCTTTTTCGTCAGGGTGATGCACCCGGCGGCGGGGTCGATCTGCATCCGCCCCTCGGTACCGTAGACGGTGGTATCGTTTTCCTCCTCGGCATAGTAGGTCCAGCTGACGGTGACGGCGCCCCTCACACCGTTTCGCATCCGACAAAGGATAACGGCGTTATCGTCTACGCTGACCGGAGTACCGTCGGAGTAACTCTTGTCGAGCGTGCCGAGCATGGCATCCTCGGCCTCGATCTCACTTCCGAGCAAAAAGCGCACAAGGTCGATCTTGTGGATGCCGAGGTCGGCAACCGCGCCGAAGGCGCTCCTCGCCTTATCAAAAAACCAGTTTCCGGTTCCCGCATCCACGCTCGAGTTGTCGGGACCGCTGTGACCAAAGCAGGACTTGAAGGTGAGGGGGCGGCCGATCGCGCCCGAGGAAAGAAGCTCCCGCGCCGTTCTGTGCGCGGTGTTCATACGCTGATTGTGCGCGAGGGCGAGGCGCTTTCCGCTTTCCTTGGCGACCGCGAGCATTTCGCGGCACTCCGAAAGCGTGGTGGCCATCGGCTTCTCGCAAAGCACATGCTTGCCCGCCCGCAGGGCCGCTACCGTGACCGCGGCGTGCGTGGCATTGGCGGTGCATACGCTGACGGCGTCGATCTCGGGGCAGGCGAGCAGCTCCTCCGCCGAGGAAAAGACCCTGCCGCCAAAGCGCTCGGCAAGCGCCGCCGCCCGTTCTTCCTTAAAGTCAAAATAACCGATGATCTCGGCGTTCTCGCAGGCTGCATATTCGGGTGCGTGGCGCGTCTCGGTGATCCTGCCGCATCCGACAATGCCGACGCGCAGCTTGCCGCTTTTGCATTTGTCTGTCATAAGGCTATGTGCTCCTTCTCTTGTATATCGCCCCCTAATTATATCAAAAAAACCGATGTAAGGTATGATAAGAAACGACTAATATATCGAAAAAACGGACTTCCGAAAAGCAAGCAGAGCCATAATGTCGGTTTTGTCGATACAGAGGTCTTTTATATCTATTTAATCCTTCGGTTTATTTGATATAATTAAAAAAACAAAAAAACACAAGGAGAATGCAGATGAGCGACCTTTTTCCGAGAACCACCGTTGGGGGCGTATCCCTCCCCCGTATGATCATGGGCATCAACTGGCTGTTCGGCTACAGCCATACCGGTCCTGCCGCCGATGCGAGCATCCGCGAAAAATATCAGAAGCCCGAGGACTTTTTCCCCGTTTTTAAGGCCTATATGGAGCGCGGCGTGGATGCCATCCTCGGCCCCATCAGCGCCCATCCGCTCGGCCCTTCGGCCATCCGCTACGCCGAGGATAAGCTCGGTCAGCGCATCAAGATCATCGATACGGTCTCGCCGAACGTGGATGATACGCCCGAGGCGCGCCGTGAAGCGGCGGCGACCATCAAAAAGAGCCGTGAGCTTGGCGCTGAGGTCACCCTCATCTTCCACTCGAACGTGGAGCAGCTGGTCAACAAGAACCAAAAGGCCATCCCGCGCCTGCCCGATTACCTCGCCATGATCCGTGACGAGGGGCTTGTTCCCGGCCTTTCGGCTCATATGCCCGAGCTTGTGACCTACAGCGACCTGAACGGCTACGATGTGGAGACCTATATCCAGATCTACAACTGCCTCGGCTTTTTGATGCAGGTGGAGGTAGAGTCGGTGGCGCGCATCATCCACAATGCAAAGAAGCCGGTCATCACCATCAAGCCGATGGCGGCAGGCCGTTGCACCCCCTACGTGGGCTTTAACTTCGTGTGGAACACCATCCGCGATTGCGATATGGTCTGCGTGGGCGCCGGCAGTGCAGCGGAGGTCGAGGAGGATGTCGAGATCTCGCTGGCCGCGCTTGAGCGCCGCTTCCCGAAGCTCGGCGCCCGCTCTTCGCCCGTGAAGCAGG
>JAZSGE010000101.1:0-1870 GCA_045532575.1 Eubacteriales bacterium
TGATTATACCGGGCCTTGACCTCCGTCGAGGTTTTAGTCTTTCTTTTCTCTGCCATTGTCGCGCCTCCTCCGAGCCGATAGGACGATCGAGACGATAGATAGAACGATCGCCGCTCCAATGAGTCCATAAATCAGCATATCCGCGCCTCCTATTGAATTACTTTGAAATCCTCGGGCGGATAATAATAATCTCCGCCCGATGTTTTCATGCTGTGAATTTCTGCGCGATTGAGAGCGTCCCTTTTTCCCGTCGTCGTAAAAGAGACGCTTTCGATCGGGAAAAACCTCGGCTCTTTTCCACTTCGCGAATAGTCTACATATACTCCGCCGTCCGTTTGAAAAAAATAGCAATTTCGATATACTGCCATAGGCATTTGACATTGAGCCTTTCCCGTGTTATTATGGTCGAGGCAAGGGGAGCTTTCGCTCCCCCCGTCTCACTCGGATAGCTTTTCTATTAACATGAGGATCGCTATCACGAGCTCGATTAGAGCGGTAATTAGGTTGATCTTGCTTTCCGGGCTGACGACCTTTTTCCCGCTCTTTTTTTGCGGTTTCCGCTTGCTCAATGTGTTTACCTCCTTTCTGTTATTATAATACCATACTGCATGCAGTATGTCAAGGATTATTTTCGCATTTCTCGAAAAAAATTCCGCCGCGTGGGATCAGCCCTCGCGGCGGATTTCTGCTCCTATGAGATAATCGGACGAGACTCCGAAAATCCTCGTCAAGACGAGGAGCTCGTAATCGGTGACGAGCCGGGAGCCGCTCTCGATCCGGGAGATCGCGTCTTGATCTATGACCGCTCCCTCGGTCTGCATCTTGGCGGCGAGCGCCGATTGAGAGAGGCGGCGCTTGAGCCGTTGCTCGCGTATGCGCTCCCCGGAGACATTTCTCGCGCCCTCATATAGGAATTTTCTCACGATCCCGCCCTCTCTCTATGGGTATATCTTGTATTTTACTGAATATTAACATTTTAAGAGTCGCGGACTATGTGAATACTCGGAAAAGGTAAAATAAAACGGGCCGGGATTGCACCCGGCCCGCTCGCGGCCTTATTCCGCCGAGGTCTCGGCGTCGTGGTAGATGGTAGCGACGGCGATCGCTTTCAATGTCTCGCGCCGGAGATTGAGGTCGGTCGCGTTCTCCTCTTTCGACGTTCCGCCGTTGACAGCCCCCGTCTCGAGTAGCTTCGCCGCAATCTCTTTCCAATAGCTCGGGACGTCTGCGAGATCTTTAATGATCGGATTTTCCTCGTCGATAACCTCCTTGACGGTCTCGCGGATCAGCGCCTTTAATTCTTCCTTGCTCATGTCGAGAATATCCTCCTCTTTATCGTTTAGGATCGCGTCGACCTCTGCCCGGAGGTCATTCATGCTCTTACCGTGTTTCGGGAGCCAATGGCCTATATCCCCGTGATTGCTCCCCATGCCCGCGGCGTGTGCCTCTGCATGGTCGCAAATATCCGCCGCCGTGAGTCCGTACTCCACGCAGATATAGACGTTCCACTTGACGAGGAGGCTCCACATACGCCGAAAATACTCCGCGTTTTTCTCCGCGTCGTACCCGATCATAGTCCCGCCCGCGTATGTATGGCCGGAGGGCTCGCATATTTCCCATTGAACGCGAGTATTATTGTAGCTCCCGACTCTGCCGGGGCCGACGCCCCAATTTCGCCGGGCGGGCTTGAGCGGGAGGGCGACGATGATCCGGCCGGGGCCTTTATGGAAGTCGCCGAGGATCGCCGTCACGCCCCACCCGGCGCCGGGCGTGTTCATGTTCTTATAGATAACCTCCGCGGACGGTTGAGCGCACCCGATCGAATGATTGACGGAGCCCGTGACCGTGATATTTCTCCCGGCATTATAGG
>JAZSGE010000032.1:0-4142 GCA_045532575.1 Eubacteriales bacterium
CCTACGAGGGAAACGAGGACGAGTATATAACCTTTGGCTATAACTCGATCCCGGGCGATTTCGGAGACGACGCCGCCGCGGCCGAGCGCCTCCTCGTTCACGTCCATTTCTACGCGCCGACAGGCCGGAACGTCCTCGAAAAGCGCCGCGCGATCAAGGCCGCGCTCGTCGCCGCGGGGGCGACGTTCCCGTCCTATGAGAATATCTCGGACAGGGACGGGCAACATCATATTTTCGAGTGCGAGCTCCTCGTCGGAGCGGGTGCGGAATAATGGCGCGGTTTGAGGTGGACGGGCTCGACGCCCTCACGACAGACCTCGCCGATCTCGCAAAGCTCCCGGACTCCGTCGTCGACGGTATGCTCAACGCGGAGGCGGACGTCCTCGTCGCAGAGCAGAGGAAAACCGCGGAGCAAATGCTCCGGGGGCGCGGCTATGAAACGGGTGCGACGGCCCGGTCAATCAAAAAGGGCAAGGTCAAGAAGTCCGGCAACGATCGGACGATCTACATCACGCCGACCGGGACAAACGCCCGCGGCACTCGTAACGCAGAGGTCGCATTTATCAACGAATACGGAAAAAAGGGACAACCCGCTCGCCCCTTTATCCGCACAGCGAACGAGCGAGCGGGAGACCGGGCTGTCGAGGCGGGCGAAAAGGTCTTGAACGCCTACCTCGACAGCAAAAACCTATAACTCAACAGGAGGTTATAAAACTATGGCTACTTATGGCGCGAAATATCCGAAGTTCGCTCCGATCTCGTCCGAGCCGGAGAACGCGCTCCCGACCTACGACGGCGCAAAGGCGGCGACGATCGGCCGTCTCGTCAAGGCCGACCTCACCGTCAACCTCGCCTCGGGAAAGATTTTCGCCGACGACGAGCTCGCGGAGAGCGCGGACGAGTTTTCCTCCGGCACTATCGCTATGGAGACCGACGACATGGAGGACGAGGTCGCCTCCACGGTCTACGGCGCGACCGTGCAGAATAGCGAGGTGCATTATAAGGCGGGCGACACTCCCCCGCTCGGTGGCCTCGCCTACTACAAGGCCCTCATGCGCCGCGGCGTTAAGTATTTCAAGGGCTATTTCTATCCCCGCGTCAAGGCGGCCCTCGGAAACGACTCCGCGGCGACAAAGACCGACTCGATCACGTTCGGCACGACCGCGACCACGTTCACGATCTTTCGTTGCAAAAGCGACGATTGGAGGATCGTCTCGGGGAATTTCACGAACGAGGCCGAGGCGCGCGCGTGGGTGGACGAAAGGCTCGCCGGAGCCGTTGCGACTCCCGAGGCGACTCCCGCGGGCGGCGAGGTAACGAGCGGCGCGACCGTTGCGCTCTCTTGCGCGACCGCGGGCGCGACGATCCGCTACACCACGGACGGGAGCGTCCCGGACGAGACCTCGAGCGCCTACTCGACGCCGATCGCCGTCACGGAGGCCGTCACGATCCGCGCAAAGGCTTTCAAGTCCGGCCTCACGGCCTCCGCCGTGCTGACCGTCGACTATACCGTCGCGGAGTAAGGGAAAACACAGGGAGCCGGGACAATTCCCGGCCCCCTTGTTCCCGTTTTTGGAGGGCACACATGAAAGCGATAAAACTCACGCTCGCGGGGCGCGAGAGATACCTCGCCTTTACGGGTGAGGCTATGTTTAAGATCGGCGAGGAGTTCGGCGGAACGGCGGAGCTCCTCAAGAAAACGGAGGCGAACGACCGCGACGGCCTCGCGGCGGCAGTACGGGCGGCCGTGATCCTCGCGGAGTCCGGCGAGCTCGCGCGGCGATATATGGGCTATGATCCGGCGCCTATGCTTGAGGGCGAGGCAGTTCTCGCAACGATCACGCCCGCGGAGATCGCCCCGCTCAAGCTCGCGATCCCGGCCGCGATCACGCTCGGCTATGGCCGGGAAGTCACGGAGGAGAACGACGTCGTCGACCTCGGCCTCCAAGAGCTCAACAAGCAAAAAAAAACGACCTAACGCGACCGCAATATATCCGCATGGCCGCGGCCGCGGGCGTCTCGGCGAAAGAGGCGCTCCTCATGGCGCCGGGATTGGTCTTTGATTTATTCGAGCTATACCTCCGGGCGAGCGGGATCAAGAGAAAACAGGGGCCGGAGGACGAATAGAAAGGCCGGAGAGCGGCGGCTCTCCGGCACGGGTCAAAAGCGGATAAGGTCGGGGTTTTTCAAAGAAAATGCGACCCAATGCTTTTGAAGTTCGATATACTCCGGCAACGTCTTATTTTCGGCACGACAAGCGGGTAATTCCCCGTCCGGGAAATAGCTCATAAAGGTTTTTCGCCCTTGCAGTTTGATATATCCCCCGCAAATGCTCAACAATCCGGCCGCCGTCCTACACGGACGAAAGGCCATACAATCAAGCCCGGCGTCGGAGAGGGCCTTTATATAAGCGTCAAAAAAGGCTATTTCATCGGCCGAGAGCTTGAATTTCAAGGAGCCCGAGGAGTCGCACGAAATCAAGGCCAAAAATGCGGAGAGTTCCGGCGATACGCCGCTCCCCTCAACAGCGGAGCCCGGGGTCGGTATTCTGCAAATCCACCGATACGCCGATATGATCCCCTCGGAGTATAGAGATACATCGGACGGATCGGAAATAAAAAATCGTGTGAACTTCTCCGTCGAGTCTTTCAAGGGAGAATAACGCGGATCGGCGGAGAGCCGCTCAATGTCCCGCGCGGAGCCTATACACAGCGAAATATAAAACAATTCGCCGGACAATTTGAGGCGACAAAAAGGATAATCGCCCTCGCGCTCGATTGTGACATAACTCCCCACCCGCTTGAAAATGAGGTTATCAACGGGAAAGCCCTCGATCAAAAGAATGTCTTTGATTTGATTAACTGCGGCGGCCTCGGCGGCGCTCAAGGATAGCTCCGAAATATAATTATCCATAATCACAGTCCGAGCAATTCCTTTTTCTTGAGATCGTACTCCTCGACCGTAATAGCTCCGGCATCAAGCAGACTCTTAAACTTTGATATTTCATCGGCAACGGAGGGAGCGGTCGCCGCGGTCGAGCGCGAAATATGACATTTGATATAGTCGGCCATCTTGTCGGCGTCTTTTGCCGCAACATATAACTTTGATTTTTCGCCACTCGAAATTGTGAGACATACACTCGGATATGAGCTCACGTTCTCAATAGTAACTGCGCTTATAGCGGAATAGTCGTATCTATTGAGTCCGCTTGACAAGCGCGAATGATAAAAAACAGATTGATCCGTGCAAAGGATTATTTCTTGAAACATCAGGGGCGAGTCAGCGCATAGCAAACAATTTGTTTCGGCCTCGGTAGGGCTCTTGATTTTCAAGCGACTTAACAGCATAAAAGATTTCTTTGCCATTTTTTCATCGAAACGATCACGCGAAATAAAAGACATATTCAGCCCTCCTAATTATTTAAGTGCGAAAATACTCGCATTTCTCAAACACAATTTAGCATTAAGTTATGGGAATATCAAGTAATTTACAGAATATTTCCATATTCGACAAAGGATAAAGGGAGATCGACCGCATGGCAGTTAGAAAAATCTCGACAAAGCTCGCCGTCGAGGGCGAGGCGGAATATAAACAGGCGATCGCGTCTTGCAATACGGAATTGCGGACGCTCAAGTCCTCCCTTGCGCTCGTAGAGAGCGAATTTAAGGGCAACGCTAACAGCATGGAGGCCCTAACCGCAAAGGGGAACGCCCTCGAGAAAATGCACGAGGCACAGGCGAAAAAGGTCGACACACTCAAGGACGCCCTCGCGAACGCGGAAAAGGCTCAAGCGACATACGCGGATCGCGTCTCCACGGCTCAAAGCAATATCGAGAAATACGAGAAAGCCCTCGCCGATCTCGCCAAAACGGACGGCGACACGACCGAGGAGCAAGCTCGCCTCACGGCGGAACTCGACAAGTGGAAAAGCGAGCTCTCCGACGCACAGGCCGGACAGGAGGCCGCGGGCCGCGGCGTCCAAGAATGGCAACGCCAGCTCAATAACGCACAGGTCGATCTAAACAACCTCGACGGGGAGATCGCAAAAAACAATCAGTATTTGAACGAGGCCAAAAACTCGGCGGACGGGTGCGCGACCTCGATCGACAAGTTCGGGAAAGAGACCAAAAAGGCCGGAGACG
>JAZSGE010000131.1:0-37252 GCA_045532575.1 Eubacteriales bacterium
GGCCAAGCGGTCTTAGGAAGACAATACTCAGGAACACCTCCTTGGCTCACAGAACGACATGGCTACGATCCGACTTTCACCGATCAGGCAGGGATTGTTCTTTTGGCGGCGGCACAGGATCTGGATGACACGGGCAAGCTCACGCTCGCGCCCTACGATCTTGTCAAGACGTCCCTCGGCCGCCTCCTTTGTCAGATTTTTGCAGTAGGTGTTGAGGAGCTTGCGCTTTTCGTCGCGCTTCCCCTCCCCGGAGGAGGCCTTATGCTCCCCCTTCCCCTCGGGCCCCCTCTTCGGGCTCACGGGGAAGCCGAGATGCTGAAAGATCTTCGGCAGATCGATGGCGGGCGCACCGCCATCCTCGCCGCCGTCCTCCTCTGAGGCCTCGTCGCCGTCGGCCGATACGAGCGCATTGCGCAGGTCCTCCGACATTCTCTCGAGGTCCTCCTCCGAGACACCGATCTTTTCAAGCATATCGTTGACGGGCTTGATCCCGAGCTCCTTAGCACAATTAAGGCAAAGGCCCTCGTTGACCGTCCCGTCCTTATCCATACGGGTAATAAATACCACGGCGACCCGCCGATGGCATCTGGCACACATTTGCATTTTAAACTAAACCTTTACAGAGATCATTTTCCCCCCATAAGATCTGCCAGGGGGAGTACGTGATGGTAGAGCTTCGCGATCCAGGTCGTCTCGATCTCGATAAAGCTGAGGTCGGCCGTAGAATCGAGGAGCATAAGAAGCTGGACGAGGACCCACGAAAGGAAGAAGGTCACAAGGAAGGCAAGCACAAGGCCGAGCGCACGGTTGATGGTCCCGACGAGGGGGAGCTTCATCACAAGCTTCGAAAGCGGCTTCGAGAAAAGACGGAGCAGAATGTAGGTGACAATGACAAGAGCAAGGAAGGCGATGACCGAGCCGAGGAAGCCCGAGATCGCATCGGCGGCACCTACCGTAAAGCTGTCGATGGCGTTGCCACCGCTCTCCACCGCCGAAGAGGCCATACCGTGAAGGTCAAGACCGAAAAGGCCGGCCGCGCGCCGCAGGTTTTCAGGCACCGAGGAGACAAGCTCCTCCGCCGTCGGAAAGGGCCCCACGAGATTGCGGAGCGCATCGCCGATTGCCGTATGCACGGCGGAATACAGGAACCTCTCCTTGAGCATAGCGCCGAGCGGACGGTAAAAACCAAGCGTAATGACCACGCTGAGAAGCGTGGCGCCGCCCTTTAAGACCATACCGATGAGGCCGCGCTTCCAGCCCGAAGAAAGGCTGACGACCATGAGAAGCACAAGAGCGAGATCGAGAATAAGATTGCCGGGGATCATAAGAAATGCCTCCTGAAAATTTTTTAAAAAGTCTATCCTTTATAGCGATTAAAAGGAGAACAGAGAACGAACCTTCGAAAAAGGAAGAGCATCGTGGAACAGCTTCCCGATCCACGTTGTATTGATGTCAAAAAAGTCGAGATCCATTCTGGCATCAATATAAACGGCAGCCTCAACGACAGCCCACGCAAGGGCGGCAGTCGTGATAAGCGAAATCACGACACCGACGATATGGCTGATCCCCTCGGGATCGGCATCGTCCTTGTCAATGAAAAGCCCCACGATCTTGGAGCCGCCCTTAGCGATCACACCCACAATAGCGGCAATCTTCCCTGACGATGTCAGAAGTAAAGCGACCACTGCCACAATACCGGCAAGAGCCGTTATACTGCCGTTCTTCAGGCGATCAAGGAAGCCTCCCCGCCATCCGACAACAAGGCCGTAAATGAAGAAAAGAACCAACCCAAGATCAAGAGCAATGTTTCCCAAAAGCATAAGAAGTCCTCCATAAGAATGTATTTTAATGCCAAATGCATTTTTTGAATATAAAAAATACGATCACGAATGGCAAGAAGTGCAGCGTATGATCTATAAGGATAGACATTTTCAATTATACACCGCCGTCTCTCATAAGTCAAGAGAGGTTACTTCAGAACCACGTTGCTTTGACCGAGAATGCGATACAGCCGTTCAAGGAGCTCTCCCTCGGCCGTCACGCGGCGCCCGGGCACCGTCACGTACCGTTCCGCCGAGGCATCGTATACCACGACCTCGGTCTCCCCTTCGGAACGCTCGAGCTGACGGAGGGCCGTCCGGCATTCCTCGGCATCGAGCGAGGGGACCCGTAGAAAGAGGCGACGGGGCTTGGATGTCGGCGGCGGTGATGCCCCTTGGGTATCCGAGCGGAGGGGCGTCACCGAGGAGACGATCAGCTCGGGAGCCTCGCCCTCCCGCAAGGAGAGCTTGCCCTTCACCGCTACGGCGGTATCCGCCACGAGCAGACGATCCAGCGAGGAGAGCTGCTTCGGGAAGACGATGCCGACGATCTCGCCGTAGCGATCCTCGAGGGTGATGAGACACATGGTCGTTCCGTTCTTCAGGGTCTTGTTAGTACGGCGCGAGATCACGCCGCCGACCGTGACATAGGACCCTTCGGTGTATTTGGCCCCCTCCTCCTCATCTCCGAAGCCCTCAAGGACATCGGCGATCGGGATGCAGGAGAGCGCACGCATATGCGCGCGGTAATCCTCAATGATGTGCCCCGAAAAGTACATTCCCGAGCTTTCCTTTTCAAGGGTCAGGAGCTCGCGGATGCCAAACTCGGGGATCTCGGGATAGCGATACTCCTTCGGCGCCGTCGGAGTTTCTCCCATCGAAAAGATGTCCATCTGCCCCGTGACACCGGCACGGTCGCGGTCGGCGATCTCGTCGATCATCCGCTCGTAAACGGCAAGCAGGCGCGAGCGATAGACTCCAAGGCGGTCAAACGCGCCGCATTTGATGAGCGCCTCGACCTGGCGGCGGTTCAGCTCTCTCCCCCCCATGCGCTCAAGGAACTCCTGGAAGCTCCGGAAGGGGCGCTTCGCACGCTCGGCGAGGATCGCCTCCACAAAGGGGCGGCCCACATTGCGTATCGCCAAAAGCCCGAAGCGGATGGTCTCGCCGCTGACCGAGAAGGTCACGCGGCTTTCGTTGATATCGGGCGGAAGGACAGCGATCCCGTCCCTTGTGGCCTCGGCTATATACTCCGCTGTCTTCGTAAGGTCGCCGAGGACCGAGGTCAGGAGCGCCGCCATATACTCGCGCTTATGATGTGCCTTCAGGTACGCCGTACGGAAGGAGAGGGTGGCATACGCCGCCGCATGGCTCTTGTTGAAGGCGTACTGCGCAAAGCTCAGCATGCGGTCAAAGAGTGCCGCGGCCGCCTCGTGCGGTACACCGCGCTCGGTCGCACCGCCAATAAAGCTCTCGCGCTCGGCATCCAGGATCGCCGCCTTTTTCTTGGACATTGCCCGTCGGACAAGGTCGGCCCTTGCAAAGGAATACCCGGCCAGCCTCCGGAAGATCTGCATGACCTGCTCCTGGTAGACGATGCACCCGTGCGTATCCCCAAGGATCTCCTTGAGCGCCGGGACCTCGTAGGTCTCCTCCTCGCGCCCGTCGCGGCAGGCGAGATAATGGGGGATCGAGTCCATCGGCCCCGGGCGGTAAAGCGCGATCGCGGCGGTGATGTCGTCGATCGTACGGGGGCGCATCTCGGTGAGGAGCTGGCGCATTCCGCCCGATTCCAGCTGAAAGACACCGCTTGTCCGCCCCTCGGCGATCAGGCGGTAGGTCTCCTCATCGTCGATCGACACCTTGGTGATATCAAAGGCAGGATCGCGCTCACGCACCGAGCGCTCGGCATCCGAGATAATGGTCAGATACCGCAGTCCCAAAAGGTCAAACTTCACAAGCCCGAGCGCGGCCACCGTGTCCATATCGTACTGTGTGACAACGGCATCCCCGTTGGTGGCGATCGGCACATGCTCCGAAAGCGGCGCATCGGTGATCACAACACCGGCCGCATGCGTGGAGGCATGGCGCGGCATTCCCTCAAGGGCAATGGCGGTATCGATCAGCTTGCGCACCGTTTCGCTCGATTCGTACATCTCGGAAAGCTCGCGGCGGCGGAGCGCATCGGCGATCTTGACCCCAAGCGTCCGTGGGATCAGCTTGGCGACCGCATCCACCTCGCTGTACGGCAGGCCCATCGCCCGCCCAACGTCACGCACCGCGGCACGGGCGGCCATCGTACCAAAGGTCACGATCTGCGCCACATGGTCCTCGCCGTAGCGCTCTCTGACGTAGGCAATGACCTCATCCCGTCGCTCATAGCAGATATCGGTATCAAAATCGGGAAGCGAGATGCGCTCGGGGTTCAGGAAGCGCTCAAACAGCAGCCCATAGCGGAAGGGGTCGATATCGGTGATCCCCACGCAAAAGGCCACCATACTCCCGGCGCCCGAGCCACGCCCGGGGCCCACGGGGATCCCGTGCTCCTTCGCATAGGCGATAAAGTCGCGGACAATGAGATAATAGCCGTCAAAGCCCATGCTCCCGATGACCGAAAGCTCATAGGCAATGCGCTCCTGATACTCGGCGATCGAGCCATAGCGGAAATCGATCCGTCCGCTGGCCACGTGTGCCTCAAGGCCACGCGCCGCAAGATCGGCCAGATACTCGCCGTGCGAGATCCCATCGGGCGTCGGGAAGGCCGGCATGTGCACCGTATCGAAATCAAAGGAAAAGTCGCATTTCTCGGCGATCCTCACCGAATTTTCGAGTGCCCCCTCGATACTGCCGAAGAGGGAGTGCATCTCCTCGGTCGATTTATAATAGAATTCGTCGGTTTCAAAGCCAAGAGGGCGCCCGTCCGCGATCACCGTGTTGGTCTGAATACAGATCATGGTAGCCTGGATCTCGGCATCCTCTTTTTTGAGATAGTGGACGTCGTTGGTGGCAACCAAAGGGATCCCCGTCTTGCGTGAAAGCTCGCAGATGGCCCGTGTCACGGTCGCCTCGTCGGCGATACCGTGATCCTGGATCTCGAGATAAAAATCGTCACCGAAGAGCTCCCGCATCCGGAGGGCATAGGCCTCAGCTGCCGGCAGATCCCCTAAGGTGATCATACGCGGAATATACCCGGCAAGGCAGGCCGAAAGGGCGATCAGCCCCTCATGATGGCGCGCAAGCAGCTCCATATCGATCCGCGGCTTGGAATAAAAGCCCTCGGTAAAGGAGGCCGACACCATGGCGATCAGATTCTTATAGCCGATCTCGTTTTTGCAAAGCAGGACGAGATGATTCCCCGAGGAATCCGCCTTTCCTTCCTTGGAAAACCGGGATTTCGGGGCCACGTACACCTCGCAACCTATGATGGGCTTGATCCCTGCCTCGCGGCAGGCCTTGTAAAAGGCGACCGCGCCGTACATAACGCCGTGGTCGGTGATCGCCACCGCGCGGTGCCCTGCCGCGGCGGCGGCCTTCGGAATATCACGTACACGACAGGCGCCGTCAAGCAGGCTGTATTCACTGTGAAGGTGCAGATGAACAAAGTCTTGCACGCTTATTCCTCCTTGTTCTTCAGAATCTCCTTGATCATTTGCTCGATCTTCTCGAGGCGGTGGTTCATCCCCGATTTCGAGATCGGGGGCGTATGCCGCGCGCCAAGGGCGGCAAGCGACATCATGGGGTTTTCGGCGCGCAAGCGCGCCGTGGCACGCAGATCCTCGGGCAAGCGCGAGAGCTTGTCCGCCTCCTCAAGGCGACGGTAGATATGTACAAAGCGCATCGAGGCATCCACCGCACGCTCAATGTTGCGCGCCTCGCAGTTGGCGCGGCGGTTGGCGGCATTGCGGTACCCTGCCTCGATGGTATCGTTGATCAGGCTGAAGGCCGCCGCCTCGGCCCCGATCGCGGCCAAAACGTCACAGATCGCGGCGTTGGTCTTGTAATACAGAAGCACCTCTCCCCGCCGCTCGGTGCGCTTTGGCGGCAGATCCAGCTCGCTAAGGAGGGCGGCCAGGGCATCGGTGCGGTCCTTGGCGGAAAACTCAAGCCGATACAGCTTCGTGTAGTCGGACATCCGCCCCGCGGCCAGGAAAATGCCGCGCAAAAAATGCGATTGGCAATGCGGACAGGGCTGTGACCGCCGGGGATAGGTCAGCTCCGCCGCCCGAAGATAGGCGGCCGCCTCGGGCGAGGAAAAGGCCACCGTGGCACGCGGCGAGCGTGCCGTGGCGCGCCCGACCCTCACCTCGGTACCGAACAAGCGCCCGATCTCGGCGGCGGCAAAGGGGGCGACGCTCTCCCCCTCAAGAGAGAGAGTAATGTCGTCCCCTGTCGCCACACCGCGTATAGCCAGGAGCCCGTAGACAGCGGCGCGGCGACAGCAGCTCTTCTTGACCTCTTTTTCGACAAGCTGTCGCTTCAGGTCAGAGGAATAGGACATGTTTATTCTCCCAAATACTCAATTTCAAGTTCAAGGGTGACCCCAAACCGCTCCTTGACGGTATCACGCGCGATGGCGACCAGCGCAAGGACATCGGCGGCGGTGGCATCCCCCATATTCACAATAAATCCCGCATGGTGCGGTGAGATCTGAGCGCCCCCCACGGTTCGTCCCTTCAGCCCTGCGGCCTCGATCAGGCGGCCGGCATGATCGCCGGGAGGGCGGCGGAACACGCTGCCGGCACTCGGGAAGGACAGCGGCTGTGTCGCCGCTCTCCGCTCAAGGATCGCCCGCTCCCTTGCGACCGCCTCCTCCGCCGAAACAGACGACGAGGAAAGCGTGGCGCCGAGGACGGTCAGTCCCCGCCGGGCAAACAGGCTCCTCCGATAGTCAAAAAGGCATTCATCCCGAAGGAGGGTAAAGGGCTCGCCCCCGCACGAGGGGAGCACGCGCACCCTTTGCACAAGATCGCCGATCGTTACGCCAAAGGCACCGGCGTTCATATACAGGGCACCGCCGACGGTTGCCGGGATCCCCGCAAGGGAGGCAAAGCCGTCAAGCCCTGCGCGGCTCGCCGCGCGGCAGACTGCCGAAAGGCTCGCACCGGCACCCACCTCCATAGTGTGCTCGCTTAAGGTAAATTTATTTAATAGACACGTGGATATCACAACCCCGGGGTACCCACGGTCGGGGGCCAGGAGGTTGCTCCCGTTCCCGATCACCTTGCGTGGGATCCCCTCGGAATGCAAAAGAGAAAGCAAACGGCCAAGCGCCGCCTCGGTCCTCGGTCGTGCCAGGGCGAGGCAGGGGCCGCCAATGCGAAAGGTCGTCAGCTCCGAGAGCGCTACTCCGCAAGCGAAGTCGCACTCCTCGGGAGAAAAGGAATCAAGTACGCGAGAGAATGCCTGTTGCATCCTACCCCTCTTTGTACGCACTCCTTTCGGTATAAAGCTCAAAGGCCGCACGGCGCTGGGCGTCGGTCACCTCGATACCGCCAAGGATGCGGGATAGCTCGGTGATACGTCCGTCTTCGTCCAGCAGGACCACCTCGGTCTCTGCTCTTCCTTCCTTTTCGGTCTTCCGGATCAGAAAATGGTCATC
The DNA here is from genome assembly GCA_045532575.1 of Eubacteriales bacterium. GTDB lineage: Bacteria > Bacillota > Clostridia > Oscillospirales > CAG-272 > UBA1740. The sequence goes on from JAZSGE010000131.1 coordinate 7,420, forward strand.
GGCAAGCGAGGCGATCTGCGCCGAATGTGTGACGCAGAAGACCTGAGCACCGCCGGCCGAGCGCAAGAGCTCGATCCCCAGCTTGCGCGCCGTTTTGCCGGAGACCCCGGCATCGATCTCATCGTAGATCACGGTACCGATCCCATCGCGGTCGGTGATGACCGATTTGATCGCCAGCATGATACGGGCAAGCTCACCGCCCGAGGCAATGGCCGACAGGGGTTGCAAGGGCTCGCCGGGATTGGTGGCAATAAGAAATCCGATGTCGTCACCGCCGTCACGGGTATAGGCATCCTCCCCTGCGGCGCGCGGCTCCACCGCCACCGCAAAGCGCACCTTCGGCATATCCAAGAAGGCGAGCACGGAAAGGACACGCTCGGCAAGCTGCTCGCCGGCACGCCGCCGCGCCTCGGTGAGCGCCGCCGCGTGCTTTTGCGCCTCGGCAAGCGCCGCCTCGCAAAGCGAGGTGAGCTCGGAGAGGCGAGCATCGGAGTTTTCAAGCACCGCCAGCCGCTCTTTGGCTTTTGCGCAGTACGAAAGGATGCTCTCCACCGAGCCGCCGTACTTGCGCCCGAGCTTCTCGATGGCGGCAAGGCGGTTCTCGACCGCGTTCAGGAGCTTGGCGGCATCCCCCTCATCCTCCTCGGTGAAGGCGCGCACACGCTCGGCCGCATCCTCGATCCTTGAGCGGCAATCCTCGAGCTCGGTCGCGATCTCGGCCGCCTCGGGAATGACATCGGCAAGTGAGGTGATGGCCGTGATACTGCGCTCCAGAATATAGAGCACATTCGCCTTTTCTCCGGCACGGAGGGCGCGATAGGCAAAGGAGGTCTGCTTCGAGATGCGCTCAATGCTTTTGAGGCGCTTCTTTTTCTCGGCAAGCTTCTCCTCCTCCCCGGCGCGGAGGGAATAGCCGTCAATATCGGCGATCTGATACCGGAGCATCTCGGCCTCGCGCAAGCGCTCGGCCTCGGCGGTCGTGAGCTCTCGGATCTCGCTCCGTAGGCGCGAATACTCCGCAAAGGCACCGCGATAGGCGGAAAGGAGCGTTTCATCGAGCGCATACGCATCAAGGATCGCCAGCTGGCTCTGCTTCTCTGTCAGGGTATGCGTATCGCTCTGTCCGTGAATATTGACAAGCAGCTCCCCCACCTCTCGCAGAAGCGAAAGCGTGACAGGGCGCCCGTTGATGCGTGCCGTCGTACGGCCTTCGGCATTCAGGGTGCGCTCGATGAGCAGCTCTCCCCCCTCGTCGGTCTCGATACCGCGCGAGGAAAGCGCCGCGGCAAGCGGCGGCGCGACAGAAAAGAGCGCGCTTACCACCGCACGGTCGGTTCCCGTTCGCAAAAGCTCGCGGATAGCGCGGCGCCCGAGCAGAAAGCCGATCGAATCGATAAGGATCGATTTGCCGGCGCCCGTTTCACCGCTGAGAACCGAAAAGCCCTCCGAAAAATCGATGTCGATCCTCCGGATGACGGCCACGTTCTCGATATGGAGTGCCAACAGCATGGTGCTTCTCCCGCTAACTTACATCATTTCGATCATCCGGCGGAGCTTGTCGCGCAGATCGACGGCCATCTCCTTGGTGCGCACGACAACAAGGATCGCATCGTCCCCTGCCACACAGCCCACGATCTCATGCATATGGAAGGTATCGATGCAGGAGGCAACAGCCGGTGCCATACCGGGATAGGTCTTGACAACGATCAGATTCTCGGCGACATCGACCTTGAGGATCGATTCGCTGAGAGAGCTGTTGAATTTCGGGGTCACAGTCTGACGGCGGCTCGGAACAACGTACTTGTGCACGCCGTTGGCTCCCGTTCCCTTCATCAGCTTCAGCTCGCGGATATCACGCGATACCGTGGCCTGCGTGGCCGAAAAGCCACGCTCCTCGAGGAGCCGTATCAGCTCCTCCTGCTTCTGGATCTCATAGCGCTCAATAAGCTCAAGAATAGCTTCCTGTCTTTTGTTCTTCATGGCGGTATCCTTTCAGTCTCTTTGATTCAACAGCTGCATCTTGCGGCAAAGCACACCGAGTGCGCTTTGATTCTTCGGGGAGATCATGCGAAGCACCTTGTGCGAGCGGCTCACGTTCACCGAGTCACCGGGTGCCAGCTCATATTCCTCGGTCCCGTCAACCGAGACCTTCATCATCCCCTCGCGGCGCGACCCGTTTTTAAGGGTCAGCGTATACTCGGGCGGAAACAGGACCGAACGCGAGAAGAGCGAATGTGAGCAAATGGGCGTGACGCAGAAGGCGCTGAGCGAGGAATCGACAACAGGCCCACCGGCCGCCATCGAATAGGCGGTGGAGCCAAGGGGCGTTGCCACGATCAGCCCGTCGGCAAGATAGGTAAGATGGTTGCCGCAGCCGTCCTCAAGGCGGATCTCGGACATCCCATTCCCCGGCACCTGGGAAACCACCACATCGTTGATGGCGCCGCGCACAAGATTCATTTCCTCTCCGCCGCGCACCAGCGATACGTCAAAGGTCATCCGCTCCTTAACGGTATACTCTCCCGTGAAAAGACAGGAAAGCATCTCATATTCGGAAACCTCAAGCTCGGCAAGATATCCGAGGCGGCCGAGATTCAATCCAAGGAGCGGCAGATCCGCCCCGATGGCGTACATGGCCGCGGCAAGCACCGACCCGTCGCCGCCGATAACGACGATGGCCTCGGCCTCCTTAGGGAGCTCTCCCTTGAAGTAGTGTATGCCGGGCTTCCGTATTGTGACACCGAGCTCCTCCGGGAGGAAGACACGTCCGCCGAGGGAAACAAGATACGAGACGATCTTGCGTGTGATCTTGAGATCGGGATCCTTGTATATGTTCGGGGAAACGATGATGTTTTTCATACTCATCTCCTTATGAATGCTGCCAGAAATTCGCGGTTACCGTCACCGCCTAAAATGGGAGAATCAATACAGCCGACGGGGGCAAAGCCCACCCCCTCGGCAAACGCGATCACGCGCTCCACCGCCGTGCGGCGCAGGTGGTCGTCCTTCACGATCCCCCCCTTGCCGATCCCCTCGCGCCCCACCTCAAATTGAGGCTTGATCAGACCGATGTACGGCGCTCCCTCGGGCAGGAGCGCGGCAAGGGCCGGCAGGATCAGGGTCTGGGAGATGAAGGACACGTCCATCACCGCAAACTGTGGCACCTCTGGAAAATCCTCACGCCGCAAATGACGGGCGTTGTAATGCTCAAACGAGGTGACACGCGCATCGGCAAGAAGCGAGGGATCAAGCTGACCGAAGCCGGCATCCACCGCAAGGACACGCCGTGCCCCGTGGCGCAAAAGGCAATCGGTGAAGCCTCCGCTCGAGGCGCCGACATCAATGGCGCACAGCCCCTCGGGGGAGAGCGCAAAGGCATCGAGCGCCGCCTTCAGCTTTTCGCCTCCACGGCTCACATACGGGTGGCTCTCGGTATCGACCGAAAAAGCCTCCGTGGGGGTCGCATCGGGGATATCGAGCGACGGCTTTTGGCAGACCCTGCCGTTGAAGCGCACCGCCCCCTCACGGATGCGGCGTGCCGCCTCGGTCCGGCTGCGCACAAGTCCTCGCTCGGTCAGAAAAAGATCAAGCCTCACGGTCAACTGCCCGACGGGGTAAAGGGTGCCTCACTAAGGGCACCGTCGGCACCCGCGAGGAGGATGCGCACCCTCGCTTCTGCCGAATCCAGCTTGCCGTTGCAAAGGCGGACGAGCGCAATGCCTTCCTCAAAGACCTTCAGGGAGTCATCCAGCGAAAGCTTCCCCTCCTCCATGGCACGCACGATCTGCTCGAGGCGAGCGACCGCTTCTTCAAAGGTAATATTTTCGTTCATTTTCTATCTCCTTACTCGGACAAATGCTTGCAGGAAACCACCTTGGCCGTCGCCTCACCGTCCGAAAGGCGCAGGCGCAAAAGCTCATCGGGGGAAAGCTCGTCAACCGATCGCTTGGCATTGCCGTCCTCCCCCATCGCCACCGTATAGCCGCGGCGGAGAATGGAGAGGGGGCTCATGGCCTCGAGGCGCCCCGCCGTCTCACCAAAGCGGGAGCGGAGGGCCAGGAGGCGATGCTCGACGGCCGCCGTCATCTTTTCCGAAAGATACGAGGCGGTCATCCGGCGTTCGGAAAACAGCCCCTCGGGATCGGCCAGAACACGGCGCCCCGAAAGCTCGGTGACGGCGGCCCTCGCCCGTTCGATCTGCCGCCCGAGCAGAAGCTCGGTGTGGGTCGTGATATTCGTAAACTTGCGCATCAGCTCGGTCGTGTCGGGAACGGCGATCTCCGCCGCCGCCGAAGGGGTCGGTGCCCGCCGATCGGCAACAAAATCCGAGATCGTGAAATCGGTCTCATGTCCGACCGCCGAGATGACGGGGACAGGAGAAGCGGCGATCGCGCGCGCCAGCGCCTCATCGTTGAAGGCCCACAGGTCCTCCATCGAGCCGCCACCACGCCCCAGGATGATCACGTCAATATCGCCGCGCGCCCCGAGCGCCGTAAGGCCGGCGATCAGGGAGGCCGGTGCCTCGGCCCCCTGCACTAAGGCAGGAAACAGGAGGACCTCCGCGTAGGGGAAGCGGCGCCCGAGGATATTCATGATGTCGCGCACGGCCGCCCCCGTCGGCGAGGTGATCACCCCGATCTTCGTCGGGATCTTCGGGAGGGGGCGCTTCCGCGCTTCGTCAAACAGCCCCTCGGCGGCAAGCTTCCGCTTCAAGCGCTCAAAGGCAAGGTAAAGGGCCCCGACTCCGTCGGGCTCCATCTCGCTCACGTAGATCTGATACGAGCCGTCCCGCACAAACAGGGAAACATTGCCACGCACTAGGACCTTCATCCCGTTCTCGGGAAGGAAGGCGAGGCGCGAGGCGCTGCCGCGGAACATCACCGCACGGATCAGGCTCCCCTCATCCTTGAGTGAAAAGTAAAGATGCCCCGAGCGATGATTGGTGAAATTCGATATCTCGCCGCGCAGATACACACGGCGAAGAGACGGCGTCTCCTCTAAGAGCGCCTTGATGCTTTCGTTCAGCGCCGATACGGTGATCGGCTCTTCTCTGCCCTCGATACGGGCACAGGGCTCATAGCTCAACTTCGGCCTCCATGGCATTTTTTACATAAAAGGGCGATCCCCGCCGCATTGTCCGCGCTGTAGGCAGGCTCGGCAAAGGCGGTATCGCCAAGGGGCGAAAGGGTGCTGCGGATGCGGCGGTTCGCCATCACGCCACCGGCATAGAGGATCGGAATATCGCCCCGCGCCTCAAGGAGACCGCGCGTAAGCGCCGCCAGCGTCTTCGCCAAAAGATCCAGGACAAAGGCCGCCACAAGCGGCGCATCCCCCGTCTCACGGTAGAGGCGGATCGCCTGATTTTCAGCCCCCGACAGATTCGCCGACAGTCCCCGCACCGAGATCTTCGGTGTCGGGACCCTTTTGGTGTTCTCGGCGGCCAGGGCCTCAAGCGCAGGACCGCAGGGAAAGGCGAGGCCCATGGCCACGCCAACGCGGTCCACCAGCTGGCCGGCATTCAGATCGGCGGCCCCACCACAAAGCTCGACCGTAAACCCGCGGTCGGAATACGAGGAAACGTACAGGACCTCGGTCGTTCCGCCCGAAACATGAAAGGCGCCGAAGGGGCGGGAAAACAGCTCAAGGCGCCCCGAAGACAAAATCGCCGCCGACAGATGGCCGCATTGATGCGAAAATCGGTAAAGAGGAACGCCGGCAGCGGCGGCGGCGGTCACCGCGGCCGAGACCCCCGACAAAAAGCAGGGCATATACGACCCCTCGGCTCTGCGCGGCGCCTCGGAAACACCAATGGCCGCCAGGCGGCCTTCTTTGATATAGCCCGAGACCTCCTCCATGAGCGAGGGCATATTCTTGATATGCGCAAAGACCGCCTCGGATTGGCGCAGGCCGCGCTCACCCTCCCCTACAGGCAGGGGGCGCTTGGCGTTGACGAGCACCCGTCCGTCCTCATCGAGAACGGCGGCCGAGGTCGTGTAATTGCTAGTGTCGATGCCGAGATACAGCTCAGGCTTCATCGGTACGTGATGCCTTAGCGCGCTCGGCCACCGTATTGAGGATGCCGTTCACAAAGGGTCTTGCCTCCTCCTCGGCGTATGTCTTCACAAGCTCGATCGCCTCATTCAGCGACACGCGGATAGGAATATCGGGCATATACAGCATCTCATAGATCGAGAGCTTCAGGATCGCCAGCGCCACGCGGCTGATGCGCGAAAGGCTCCAGCCGCGGGAGGCCTCGGTCACCAGCGCCTCGATCTCCTCCTCGTGCTCGGCAACCCCGGAAAGCACCGCACGGACGTACTTGCTTTCCTCGGCATCACGGGATGCCTTGGCGGTATCGTACAGCTCCGCCGCCTCGCGCTCCTTGTCGAATTCGTGTTCAAAAAGCAGGCAAAACGCCAGCTCTCTTGCTTGATGTCTGTTCATTTTCCTGATGCGGCAGAGCCGCTCCTTTTACTTATCTTATTTAATGAGTATATTTATACCATTATTATGAATTATAACCTATCGCACCGCCAAAGTCAACGGCTCTTCCTCTCTTTTTTCACATTTTTTGGGTTTTTCGCACAAAAAAACGCCGCCCTATTGAAAAAAGCGGATTTTTTTGCTATACTACGCTTGATACGAAAGGAGGTCTCCCCATGGCCTTGAACAAAAAATCCTTTTTCAGCACCCTTTGGCGCTCGACGATGCTTGGCTGTACGATCGCCGTCGCGGTGCTCCTCGTCTTTTTCACCGTCATGTCGATCGAGGCGGCCGTCAACAACAAAACGACCCCGGGCATGAACCTCGGCTCGCTCCTGACGATCGTCCTCTTTTCCCTGGCGATCGCCTACGCCCGCGAGCTTTTCAAGCTGACATCCCTTCCCCTCCCCGTTCGGTATACGGTCAACTTCGTTATCATCGGGATCGCCTACTTCTTTGTTATCCTCCGGAGCCGTCAGTTCGCCTTCACCTCGTCGGGGGCGTATCTCGTCGGCATCATCATTTACGTGTTCGTGTATGCGCTCGTCGTCGGTCTTTCGCTTCTGGTTCGCTTCCTGATAGGTCGCCGTAAGGGCGCCGCCCCCACGTCAACGGGGACCGAGAGTGACGAGTACAGCAGTCGTTTTTCATAAGAAAAAGCTCCCGCCCGGGAGCTTTTTCTTATAGATTTCCCCAATTCACAGGGGCAAGACCGCCCCGCTTGAGTATCTCGTTCGTCCTTGAAAAATGGCGGCAGCCGAAAAAGCCGCGATACGCCGACAGGGGGCTCGGATGCGGTGCCCTCAGCACCGTATGAAGCGGATTTGTGATAAGCGTCGCTTTTGAGGCGGCGTGTGAGCCCCAGAGGAGAAAAACGACCGGGGTCTCCTTTTGATTCAGGGAGGCAATGACGGCATCGGTGAAGGTCTCCCAGCCCATGCCCTTGTGGCTCATCGGAGAATGCAGGCGGACGGTCAGGGTCGTGTTGAGGAGCAGGACCCCCTCCTCCGCCCAGCCGGAAAGATCGCCCGAGGGCGGCACGGGGATCCCGAGGTCGCTTTCAAGCTCCTTGAAGATGTTGACGAGGGAGGGCGGCTTCTCGATCCCCGCACGCACCGAAAAGCAAAGCCCGTGTGCCTGCCCCTCGCCATGATAGGGATCCTGGCCGAGAATAACAGCCTTGACGGCAGAAAAGGGCGTTTTTCTAAGCGCCGTGTAAATATCGTACATGCCGGGGCACACCTGCCCTCCCGCATATTCCTTCTTCAAAAACTCGCGCAACGCAAGGTAATAGTCCTTGGTAAATTCCTCGCCGATCACGCGGTCCCAATCGTTCCCGAGCTGCATAATGCCGCCTCCTTTTGTGAGAATTATAGCATGCTCCTATCAAAAAATCAAGGGTGCCCACCTTGACAAACCGTAAAAAAGAGGGTATACTGAGAAAAAAACGAGGAGTTCATCCATGAAACGTTCTCTCACATTTTTCTTCATCCTTTGCCTGCTCACCGTCACCGTTCTCGGTATGAGCGCTTGCAACCTTTTTAAGAAGGGTGGCGACGATACCACCGCAGCAACGACCACGGTGACAACCACGGTCACAACGACAGTGACAACGACGGTCACGACCACGGTCACAACCACGATCACGACCACCGCAAGCACCGGCGACCAAACGCCCCCCTCCTCCGGGAACAACGACTACGAAAGCAATCCCGACGATTTCCTCGGCGGCGGAAAATAAGAAAAAGAGGCACCTTGCGGTGCCTCTTTTTCTTATGCACTCCGGGCGAGCCCCCCTCCCGCAAGGAGAACAACGAGGCCGAGCGCGATGCGATACCACCCAAAAGCGCCAAAGCTGTGACGGCGAACATACTCCAAAAGAAAACGGATCACGGAAAGCGAGACAAGGAACGCCGTCAGCATACCCGCCGCAAGGACCGCCCCCTCGGTCCCCGTCATCTCGGCGCCGGAAAGCAAGAACTTCCCCCCCTTGAGAAGCGAGGCGCCCACCATCACGGGGATCGCCATAAAAAAGGAGAATTCGGCTGCCGCCGTGCGCCCCACCCCGAGGAGCGAGGCACCGAGGATCGTCGAGCCCGAGCGCGAGGTACCGGGGATCAGCGACAGCACCTGAAAGCATCCGATAAGAAATGCCTCCTTCACGGTGATCTCTTCGACCGTCTCGGCGCCGCGAGTGCGCCTTCCTCTCCATCTCTCTAGTAGGATAAAAACGACTCCGTAGGCAATGAGCGCCAGCGCCACGACCCAAAAATTGTAGGTGTGCTCCTCCAACCAATCGTCCAGCAGAACCCCAAAAGCAGCTGCCGGAAGACACCCAACAAAAACACGGAGCAACAGTCCTTTCGCCCTGCGCCGATCCTCCGCCCCCTTCCCCGGCCCCCAAGGGCACAGCGTATCAAAAAAGAGAACGAGAACGGCAAGGATCGAGCCAAGCTGGACCGCCACAAGAAAAAAATCAAAAAATTCGGAAGAAACCTCAAGCCCCACGAAGGCATCAAGAAGGATCATATGCCCCGTGCTGCTGATCGGGAGCCATTCGGTGATCCCTTGTACTACGCCAATGAGGATCGCCTTCAATACCTCGATCAAGGTTGCTGCCATCGCCCCTCCTTCGGTGCTTACACGGCCGCGCTCCGCAAAAGATCTCCTTCGCCGACAGGGATCGGCACGCGCATCCAAAAGCGCATCCTCGGATGAGGCACCGCCTCGATCCTTTGCATATCCTCGTCAAAGAGCTCCTCCACGAGGAACGGGAGCCCCGGCTTCCCCGGAACGAGGATCTCCACACGGTCGCCGCAGGACAGCTTATTTCTCTGCATAAACAGAGCCTTCCCGCTCGCTTCATCGTATGCGAGCACCACCCCAAGATATGCCTTTTCACGCAAATACCCGTCGCGCTCGGTCACCATCGCACGCTCGTGCGGCGAATCAAAAAAGAAGCCGGTATCGTACTCGCGGTGACTGACGCTCTCGACCTCGGCCAAAAGGACCTCCCCGGGGATCGGAGCCGACCGCTCGATCGCATCGATCGCCATGCGGTAGGCATTCGTGATCACGGCCGTATAATACGCACTCTTCATCCGCCCCTCGATCTTGAAGGAGGCGACCCCCGCATCGCACAGCGCCTTGATGTGCGTGACCATACAAAGATCACGACTGCTCATAAAGAAGGTCTCACCCCCCTCCTCGATCACGGGGAGGGGCTCGTTCTCACGCTTCTCCTCCAAAAGCTCTGCCTGAATACGGAGCGTGCGGTAATGCCATCGGCAGGGCTGCGTGCAGGCGCCGTGCCCGGCATCCCGCCCCGCAAGATAATTCGAGAGGAGGCACCGCCCGCTGTACGAGATGCACATCGCCCCGTGAACGAAGACCTCAAGCTCGATCTCCTCGGGAAGCGCTTTGCGGATTTTTCCGATCTCGGAAAGTGAAAGCTCGCGCGAAAGGACGATGCGTGAGGCGCCGAGAGAAGCCCATGCCGCCGCGGTCGCCGCCGAAACTACATTGGCCTGTGTGGACACGTGGATCGGCATCGTGGGGAGCACCTCCCGTACAAGAGAAAGGACGCCGAGATCGCCAACGATCAGGGCGTCGGGAGAGAGCGCCCCGAGGCGCTCAAGATAGTCGCGGAGCTCGGTGTATTCCTCGGTCCGCGGTGACACGTTGACGGTAACGTACACCTTCACTCCGCGGTGATGGGCATAAAGGATCCCCTCTGCCATCTCTTCATCGGTGAAATTCTCGGCCGCCGCGCGCATCCCAAAGCGCTTTCCCGCGAGATACACGGCATCCGCGCCGTACCGCACGGCCGTCTTCAGCTTTTCAAGATTCCCGGCAGGCGCCAAAAGCTCGGGCATATACGCATCCTCCTAGGATATTCTCTGCTCTCGCTTGATTTTCTGCTCGGGATATGCTATAATCTGGTTACCCATCAAAATCAAGGAGTAGCACATTATGGATTGTCTTTTTTGCAAGATCATCAAGGGAGAGATCCCCTCGAAAAAGGTCTATGAGGACGAGGCGGTCTACGCCTTCTGTGACATTCAGCCGCAAGCGCCCGTGCATGTTCTGATCGTGCCGCGCGCCCACATCGCCTCGGCCAATGAGATCACCGGCGACAATGCCGCGGCCGTTGCCGCGATCTTCTGCGCCATTCCGCGGATCGCCGCCGCGCTTGGCCTTGAAAACGGCTACCGTGTCATCACCAATTGCGGCGAGGACGGATGCCAGTCGGTCAAGCATCTCCACTTCCATCTCCTCGGCGGCAGGAAGCTGCCCGAGACGATGGCATGACGCCGTGATCCTCCCCTAAATTCCGAAAAAGGCAGTTTTGAGACCTGGGTCTCGAAACCGCCTTTTTCATTTCATAAATTGTACTTGCCCGATCAGATCTTTTCCTTGACCTTGGCATCCTTACCCACCTTGTCGCGCAGGTAGTACAGCTTGGCACGGCGAACCTTACCGGCACGCACGAGCTGCACCTTCTCGACGTTGGGGGAATGGAGCGGGAAAGTCTTTTCCAGCCCGACACCGTAAGAAATACGGCGCACGGTGAAGGTCTCCGAGATGCCGCCGCCATGCTTGGCAATAACGGTACCCTCGAAGAGCTGGATACGCTCTCTCGAGCCCTCTTTGATCTTGTTGTGAACGCGCACGACGTCACCGACAGAGAACTGGGGAACTTCCTTCTTCAACTGCTCGCTTACAAAAGCCTGGATCTTATCCATGATGGCCCTCCTTAAATTACAGAACATTCTTACGGAGCATCGCAGCGGACTGTTCTTATGATCGTTGACCGTGCAGGCACAGTCACCAAGGTATTATATCACAGCCCGTCCTAAAAATCAAGTGGTTTTGCGAATTTTTTCAACAAAAGGAAAAATGGACAAAAACAAAAGGAAAAACGCCCTGTTTTTGTCTCTTACCACCCCTCTCTTTTTCAAAAAGTTTCCGTGTTGGCATTGTAAATCCATTTAAATTATGGTATAATACTAACATTAAATATAAAATTATGGAGCATTCTTATGAAATACCTTGTTGTCGTCTACGACGGTATGGCCGATTATAAGATCCCCGCGCTTGGGGATCGTACTCCGATGGAGGTAGCGAAAAAGCCGTACTTGGATTCTCTCAGCCGCGCCGCGCTCATCGGCACGGTATCCAATGTCCCCGAGGGCATGGTCCCCGAGAGCGACACGGCCAACCTCGCCATCCTTTCCTATGACCCCCGTACCTATTCCCGCGGCCGCTCGCCGCTTGAAGCGATGAGCATGGGGCTTACGATGCAGCCCGATGACACCGCTTTGCGGTGTAATCTCGTTGCCCTCAGCGAGGAGGAGCCGTACGAGGCCAAGATCATGCTCGACCACAGCGCCGATGAGATCACGACCCCCGAGGCCGATGAGCTCGTGCACGCGCTTGAGGCCGCGCTCGGCACGTCCAACCGCCATCTTTTCACGGGTGTCAGCTACCGCCATTGCCTCTTGTGGAAGAACGCCTCCGACAGCTATAATTTCGCCCGTCCGCACGATATCATCGGCAGACCGATCGCCGACTATCTGCCGAAGGGCGAGGAGGGTGCTCCCTTCTACCGCTTCATGCGTGACAGCTACGATATCCTGAAGGACCATCCCGTGAATGTCGAGCGCCGTCGCCGCGGTCTCAAAGCGGCCAACTCGGCCTGGCTCTGGAGCCCCGGGAAAAAGCCGGCCCTTCCCTCTTTTTATGAAAAATGGGGGCTTAACGGCTCGATCGTCTCGGCAGTCGACCTGATCAAGGGCATCGGTCTCTGCGCCGGGATGGAGGTCCTCAATGTCGAAGGCGCCACCGGCAACGTCCATACCAACTACCGCGGCAAGGCCGAGGCAGCCATTGATGCCTTCCGTCGCGGCCGCGATTATGTCTACATCCACGTGGAGGCTCCCGATGAGTGCGGCCACCGCGCCGAGATCGAAAACAAGGTCCTCTCGATCGAGCGCATCGACGCCGAGATCCTGGCCCCTGTCTGTGAGCATCTGAAGGCATCGGGCGAGGCCTACCGCGTCCTGGTCCTGCCCGACCATCCGACCCCGATCGCCCTTCGTACCCATACGAGCGATCCCGTTCCGTACATGATCTATGAGAGCGACAAGGCGCACATGGGAACGTCTCCCTTCACCGAGGCAACGGCCGCCGCCTGCCGCCGTCATCTTACGGACGGCACCGATCTTATGGAGATCTTCCTCGGGAAGAAGCCGAAGACAAAATAAACGCAAGGAGCTACCTATGGACGAAAATCAGATCAGCTACGAGGAGATCGACCGCGAGATCGAGGAGCGCGCCGCCGATCGGCGCCGCCGCCGTCCCCATGAGATCTTTGATTTCTCCGAGCTTATCATCATCACCCTCTCCGTCATTGTCTTGATCACTCTGTTTCTTTTCCGCCAGACGATCGTCAGCGGCGGTTCGATGGACACGACGCTTCTCGACGGCGAGCACCTGATCATTTCGGATCTTCTCTACACCCCAAAGCAGGGGGATATCGTTGTCCTCCAGGTCACCGACGAGATGGCGGCCAAATACCCTCAGCTCTCCGAAAACGAGGCGATCATCAAGCGCGTGATCGCGACCGAGGGGCAAACCGTGGGGATCGTGAACGGCACGGTCTATGTGGACGGTGCTCCGCTTGACGAGAGCTATGTCACAAGAGACGGCTTTGATTCTCACGCCAATATGCCGACCCGTACGGTCTCCGAGGGACATCTTTTTGTCCTTGGCGACCACCGGAATTCCTCGCTCGACAGCCGCTATTTCGGCGAGGTCGATGAGCGCACGGTGATCGGCAAAGCCCTCTTCCGCTTCCTTCCCTTCTCGCGCTTCGGAGGCATTTCATAATGCAGACCGATACCATCCAATGGTTCCCGGGGCATATGGCCAAAACACGGCGCCTGATGGCCGAATGCCTGCCAAGCGTCGATATCGTCCTCGAGCTGCTCGATGCCCGCATTCCGCGCAGCTCCTCGAACCCCGAGATCCGTAAGCTGACCGACGGGAAGCCACTGCTCAAGATCCTGAACAAAGCCTCCCTGGCCGACCCCTCCGCTACGGCCGCATGGCGTGACTTCTACGCCGCACGCGGCATCGCCTGCCTGCCTGTCGATTGCATCGACGGTGACGGGCTGAAGGGGGTCCCCGCCGCTGTGCGCCGTGTCCTTTCCGATAAGGTGGAGCGCTACGCCGAGCTCGGCATGGCCGGTCGGCGCCTGCGTGCCATGATCGTCGGTATCCCAAACGTCGGAAAATCCTCCTTGATCAACCGTCTGGCGGGAGGCAAAAAGGCAAGGGTCGAAAACCGCCCCGGTGTCACCGTGACCAAGCAATGGGTCCCCGCCGGAGACGGCCTCGATCTTCTCGATATGCCCGGCGTGCTCTGGCCAAAGTTTGAAAGCCATGCCACGGGCCTTGCCCTCGCCGTTACCGGAGCGATTAAGGACAATATCCTCGATCTTGAGGAGATCTCCTGCCGCCTTCTCGAAACACTCCGTGACCGTTACGGTGACCGTCTGATCGAGCGCTACCGCGCCACCGAGGACGAGCTCACCCTCCCCCCCTACGATCTTCTGGAGGCGATCGGCCGCCACCGCGGCTTTCTCCTCTCAGGCGGCGTGATCGACACCGAGCGCACCGCCAAAACTCTGCTGGATGAATTCCGCCGTGGGGTGCTCGGTCGCATTTCGCTGGAATGGCCGAAGGGAGGCGACGGCGATGCCTGACCTTTCCTATGAAAAGCACTACATCGAGCAGGGGTTCCCCTTAGTCTGCGGTGTCGACGAAGCAGGGCGCGGTCCGCTGTGCGGCCCCGTCGTGGCCGCCGCCGTGATTCTCCGCCCCGAGGATCCCATCGAGGGGCTGAACGACTCCAAAAAGCTCTCGGAGAAAAAGCGCGAGGCGCTCTTTGACGTCATCCGTGAGCGTGCCCTCGCCTATTCGATCGCCTCGGCAAGCCCCGAGGAGATCGACGAATATAACATCCTCGGCGCTACGATGCTGGCTATGCGCCGCGCCATCCTCGGCCTCTCTCCGGCCGCCGACTTTGCCCTTATCGACGGGAACACCGTCAGGAATATTCCGATCCCCGCCGTCGGTGTCGTCAAGGGCGATGCCCTCTCCTCGTCGATCTCGGCCGCCTCGATCCTCGCCAAGGTCACAAGAGACCGTCTGTGCCTTGAGCATGATGCTCTCTATCCGCAGTACGGGATCGCCGGTCACAAGGGCTACCCCACCGCCGCCCATATGGAGGCGGTCCGCCTCTACGGTCCCTCCCCCATCCACCGCAAAAGCTTCTTGAAATTCCTCGAAAAATGAAGCCGAGGACAGAAGCACAACGGCGCGGAGACGTAGGGGAGCGTGCCGCCGCGCGCTATCTTAAGCGCCGCTTTTACCGCATCCTCGAGCGCAATTGGTTCTTCTACCGCAAGGAGATCGACATCATAGCCAAGCGCGGGCGAACGCTCGCGATCTGCGAGGTCAAGACCCGCACCCGTCTTCCGGGCGATTCTTCCCCCTTCGGCTCCCCCTCCTTAGCGGTCGATGCCGCAAAGCAGCACAACCTTTCGGTCGCGGCGCGCGCCTATGTACGTAGGATCGGGTGGCACGGCAACGTCCGTATGGATGTGATCGAGGTCTATCTCCTTCCGCCCGATGACCGCGGCAGGAGCCGTATCGAACGGATCGAGCATATCCAAAACGCCTTTTTCGCATAAACTGATGGCGAAAGGAGCGTGCTATGGAGCTGTTTGATCTGCACGTTGATACCGCCCTTCGCCTTTTCTATGACGGTCTTCCCTACACCTCGCCGTTACTTGGCGCCTCCGCCGCCGACCACGAGGTCTTCGGGAGGATCCGCCGTATTTACGCCCTCTTCTCACGCCCCTCGCTGAGCGACGAGGAGGCCTACCATGCCTTCTTTCGCCTCCGCTCGCACCTTCTCGGGGCGCTTGCGCCCTACCGCGCTCTTGGTCTTTTTCCCCTCCTTTCGGTGGAGGATGCCCGCCTTCTTGCGGGTAAGCGCCACCGCCTCAACACTCTTCACCGGCTGGGGGTATGCGTTCTGACCCTGACTTGGCGCGGTACCACCTGTATCGGCGGCGCCTACGATACCGCTGAGGGGCTCACCCCCTTTGGTCTTGAGATCCTTTCGGATTGCACCTCCCTCGGTATCCTCCCCGACGTCTCCCACGCCTCGGAGGCCACCTTTGACGCAGTCGCCGCGCACGCCCATGACTGTGGGCGCCCCCTTTTGGCTACCCATTCCAATTCCCGCGCCGTCTGTCCTCACCCCCGCAATCTTTGGGATTCCCAATTTGCCGCCATTCTGGCCTCGGGGGGCCTTTGCGGCCTTTCGCTCTGTCCTTCGCATCTTCGGGAGGACGGGGCCGCCACCTCCGCCGATCTTTTGCGCCATCTCGAGCACCTTCTTTCGCTCGGAGGCGAGGATGTCGTGGCCCTTGGCACCGATTTTGACGGCATTGACAAGACCCCCGCGGATCTCCCCTCAACGCGCGCCCTCCCCCACCTTGCCGAGGAAATGGCGAGGCTCGGATATCGTGAGGCGCTCATTCACAAGCTGTTCTATACCAATGCCGAAGCCTTCTTCGGTAAATATCTAAAAAGACAGGAAGCATTATGAAGTACCAAAGCACCAGAAGTCAAAACGGCGAGGCGGTCAGCGCCGCCGTCGCCATCAAAAACGGCCTTGCCCCCGACGGTGGACTGTACATGCCCACTGAGATCCCCGCGCTGACGCACGAGGACCTTGCGGCGCTCGCCGCGATGAGCTACCCCGAGCGGGCCGCAAGGATCCTCTCGCTCTATCTCACCGACTACACCGAGGAGGAGCTGCTCGCCGATTGCCGCGAAGCCTACAGCGCGGCACGCTTCCCGGGCGGCGCCGCCCCTCTTTGCCCGATCGGCGACGGCATCTATTCGCTTGAGCTCTGGCACGGCCCCACCTCCGCCTTCAAGGATATGGCGCTCCAGATCATGCCGCGCCTCCTTTCGCGTGCCCTTAAAAAAACGGGGGAAACGCGCACGGCCCTGATCCTCGTGGCGACCTCGGGCGACACCGGCAAGGCGGCCCTCGAGGGCTACCGCGATGTGGACGGTGTCAAGATCCTCGTCTTCTATCCCACCGACGGTGTCAGCCGCATCCAAAAGCTCCAGATGATCACCCAGGAAGGGAAGAACGTTGGCGTGCGCGGCATCTATGGGAACTTTGACGATGCCCAGAGCGGTGTCAAGCGGATCTTTTCGGATCCCGCGATCGCCGAGGAGCTCGACCGCAAGGGGGTCTTCCTCTCGAGTGCCAATTCAATCAACTGGGGGCGCCTCGCACCGCAGATCGCCTATTATGTATCGGCCTATTGCGACATGGTCAACACCGGCTGTATTGCGATGGGAGATACCCTCGATATTGCAGTCCCCACCGGCAACTTCGGCAACATTTTTGCCGCCGAGCTTGCACGTCGCATGGGGGTTCCGCTCGGCCGTCTTGTCTGTGCCTCCAACAGCAATAACGTGCTGACCGACTTCCTGGCAACCGGTACCTACGACCGCAACCGCCACTTCCACATGACCGTCTCTCCCTCGATGGACATTCTCATTTCGAGCAACCTTGAGCGCCTTCTTTACCTGACTATCGGCGCCGAAAAGACGGCCCAATACATGGAAGAACTCTCCAAGAACGGCGTTTATTCCTTGGCAGAAGACGAAATCGCAAAGATCCGCGAGATCTTCGTCGGTTACTTCTGCAACGAGGAGGAAACGAAGGAGGGGATCCGCCGTGTCTTTGATGAGCACGGGTATCTGATGGATACGCACACCGCCGTCGGCTACCATGCCGCCGTCCGCCACAGGGCGGCAAGCGGCAGCAAGGCGCCACTCGTCCTTGCCTCCACCGCCAGCCCCTACAAATTTGCCCCTGCCGTCTATACGGCGATCACCGATGCGCCCGCTCCCGAGGGCACGGCGGCCCTCACCGCCCTTGCCGAGGCCTCGGGTATGCCGATCCCCGCACCGCTCACAGGGCTTGACGAAAAGCCGGTGCTTCACAGCGCAACGATCGACCACGCGACCATGCCCGCCGAGGTCCTCGCCTTCGCCGCTGAGGCCTGATATGTACGCGGAGGCTCACCTCCGCGCCGATCAGCCCTCCGTGATCTCGCTGACGGGATCATGCTTGGGCTTAAAGGTGGCACACATCGTCTCACTCGTTGCGCAGGCATTGTGCGTGCCGACCGCGATCTCACTCGCATGGCACGAGTTGTTCTCGCCGTGATGCACGCAATGGCAGACATCACACACGACACCCTTGAGCTCCTTCTTGCGGTTATCCGTGTCTTTCATTCTCTCACTCCTTTCGCTTGCACTCCCTCTTATTTTTCACACGGGATGCAGATCCTATACTACGACGGAGGCATTATGTCCACATACGTAATAGCAGACCTGCATCTCTCACTCGGGGAGGGATGCAACAAGTCAATGGAGGTCTTCGGCCGCCGTTGGACCGGCTATGTTGAAAAGCTCGAGCGCCATTGGCGCGCCCTGATCACCGAGGAAGACGACGTGGTTCTCCCCGGGGATATCTCCTGGGCGCTGTCGCTTGAAGAAGCCGAGGCCGATCTCCGCTTTTTGGATTCGCTCCCCGGCCGCAAGTATATCGGGAAGGGAAACCATGATTTTTGGTGGTCTAGCATGAAAAAGTTGCAGGAGGCCACCGAGCGCCTCGGGCTGTCCTCTCTCTCCTTCCTTTACAACAACGCCAAGGAGACCGAGGAGTACATCCTTTCCGGCACACGCGGCTGGTTCCTTGAGGAGGAGATCTCCGAGAAGATGAGCGATGCCGATTTTGACAAGATCGTGGCAAGAGAGGCCGGTCGCCTCGCTCTCAGCCTGGAGGCGGCCAAGGCCTGCCCGGGCTTCGGCCAAAAGGAGACCCTCGTCTTCATGCACTTCCCCCCCGTCTGGAACGGCCGCGCCATCCCTCGCTTTATCGAGCTCTTATCCGACTACGGGATCAAGCGCTGCTACTTCGGCCACATCCACGGGAACTACACCGCCCCCGCGTATCTTGAGCACGAGGGGATCGAGTTTATCCTGATCTCGGCCGATTATATCGACTTTGTGCCGCGCATCATCCTCCCTTCCGTGCCTTTTTCCTGAAAAATGCCACAAAATTTGCATTAATGCTTGACTTTCCCGACGGAATGCGGTAAAATAATACGGCTATTACGTTTCGATTATATTAAAATGAAATATATTTCTTATCTTTCGGAGGAAAAAACCCATGAGTCTTATCAAAAAGGAACTGACGGACAAAAATCTTTACACTCTCTCGATCGGTGTTGACAAGGACACCTTTGAGGCGGCTGTTAATGCAGCCTACAAGAAGAACGTCGGTAAAATGAACGTCCCCGGCTTCCGTAAGGGCAAGGCCCCCCGCTTCATCATCGAGAAGCTGTACGGCAAGGGCGTTTTCTATGAGGATGCCATCAACGCCTGCATCCCCGATGCCTACGAGGCCGCTGTGAAGGAGTCCGAGCTGTCGGTCGTGGGTCGCCCCGAGTTCGATGTCGAGACCGTCGATGAGAACGGTCTTGTCCTGATCGCCAAGGTGTATGTGAAGCCCGAGGTCTCGGTTGCCGACTATAAGGGCATCGAGGCTGTGCGCAACGAGCAGGCCGTCACCGATGCCGATGTGGATGCCGAGATCGCCCGTGTTCGCGAGCGCAACGGCCGCACGGTGGATGTGACCGACCGTCCTGCCGCGATGGAGGATACCGTTACCATCGATTTTGACGGTAGCGTGGACGGTGTCGCCTTTGAGGGCGGCAAGGCCGAGGGCCACGAGCTGAAGCTCGGCAGCGGCCAGTTCATCCCCGGCTTTGAGGATCAGATCGTCGGCCACGCCATCGGCGATGCCTTCGATGTCTCGGTCACCTTCCCCGAGGAGTACCATGAGAAGTCGCTCGCCGGCAAGGCCGCCGTCTTCGCCGTGAAGCTCAACGCCATCAAGGCCACCGAGCTCCCCGCGCTTGATGATGAGTTTGCCAAGGATGTTTCCGAATTCGATACTCTCGATGCATATCGTGCCGATGTTATGGCAAAAATGACCGAGAGAAACAAGAAGTCTGCCGACAGCCAGTTCGAGGAGAACGTCATGAACGCCCTCGCCGAGAAGCTCGAGGCCGACATCCCCGAGTGCATGTTCGAGGCCGAGACCGAGAACTTCCTCCGTGACTACGACAATCGCCTCCGTATGCAGGGTCTTGACCTGGCTACCTACTTCAAGTACACCGGCATGAACCTCGACATCATGCGTGCTCAGATGCGTCCGCAGGCCGAGCAGCAGGTCAAGGTGCGCCTCGCCCTCGAAAAGATCGCCGAGCTTGAGGCCATCACCGTGAGCGAGGATGAGATCGCCGCCGAATACAAGCGCATCTCCGAGGCATACAATATGCCCGAGGAGGAGGTCCGCAAGCTGGTCGATGAGGCCGGTATCACCGAGGATCTCCGTGTGAAGGGCGCCGCCGAGCTTGTCAAGAACAACGCCGTCGCCGTTGCCGAGGCCCCTGTGAAGAAGGTCGCCAAGAAGCCTGCCGCCAAGAAGACGGCGAAGGCCGAGGACGCCGCCGAGGAGACCGCCGAGGCTCCTGCAAAGAAGCCCGCTGCCAAGAAGGCTCCCGCAAAGAAGCCTGCCGCCAAGGCCGAGGGTGAGACTGCCGAGGCTCCCGCCAAGAAGGCTCCCGCGAAGAAGCCCGCTGCCAAGAAGGCAGACACCAAAACCGAAGAATAATTCCTTTTGTTAGGAGGTCACACTATGGCTCTTGTCCCAATGGTCATCCAGGAGACCAATCGAGGAGAACGCTCCTTTGATATCTACTCCCGTCTCCTCAATGACCGCATCGTTTTTCTGGCCGATGAAGTCAACGATACCACAGCCTCTCTCGTTGTGGCGCAGATGCTTTATCTCGAGGCTCTCGACCCCGATAAAGACATTTCGTTTTACATCAACAGCCCCGGCGGCTCGGTATCCGCGGGTCTTGCGATCTATGACACCATGAATTTCATCAAGTGTGACGTCTCTACCATCTGCATCGGCATGGCCGCCAGCATGGGGGCCTTCCTCCTTGCCGCCGGCACGAAGGGCAAGCGCTTTGCCCTCCCGAACAGCGAGATCATGATCCACCAGCCCCTTGGCGGTATGCAGGGGCAGGCCTCGGACATCAAGATCCATGCCGACCATATCCTGCGCACCCGCGAGAAGCTGAATACCATCCTCGCCGAGCGCACCGGGCGTTCCCTCGAGGAGATCGCACGCGATACCGAGCGCGATAACTTCCTCACCGCCGATGCCGCCGCCGCCTACGGCCTCATCGACAAGGTCATTGCCCACCGCTCCTGATTTTTCCGGACCGCCGCCCGTCAACCGTCGCGGCGGTCTTCTTTCTACGAAAGGATCCCGACATGCAAAAAAACAACCATCCGCACATCTGCTCCTTCTGCCACCGCACCGAGCATCAGGTGATGTTTCTCATCCCTTCGCCGGACGGCGCCTTCATCTGTGACGAATGCGTAAAGGCCTGCTCGGACCTGATCGACGAAAACCTGGCCCTCCAAAGCACCCCGGCAGCGGAGGATGGTGACGCGCTCTCCTTCAAGACCCTGCCGAAGCCTGCCGAGATCAAGGAAATGCTGGATGAGCACGTGATCGGCCAGGATGCCGCCAAGCGCGTTCTTTCGGTGGCCGTCTATAACCACTATAAACGCATCCTCTCCAAGGAAAACGGCGAGGATGACGGCGTAGAGATCCAGAAGAGCAATGTCCTCCTTCTCGGCCCTACCGGTGTCGGTAAGACCTACCTCGCCCAAACCCTCGCCAAGACCATGCGTGTCCCCTTCGCCATTGCCGATGCCACCACGCTGACCGAGGCCGGCTATGTCGGTGAGGATGTCGAAAACATCCTCCTCCGCCTGATCCAGGCCGCCGATTTTGACATTGCCAAGGCCGAGCGCGGCATCATCTATATCGACGAGATCGACAAGATCTCCCGCAAAAGCGAAAACCGCTCGATCACGCGTGATGTGTCGGGCGAGGGGGTCCAGCAGGCCCTCCTGAAGATCCTCGAGGGAACGGTCGCCAACGTCCCTCCGCAGGGTGGGCGCAAGCACCCGAACCAGGAATTCATCCAGATCCGTACCGAAAACATTCTTTTCATCTGTGGCGGTGCCTTCGACGGCCTTGAAACCATCATTGAACAGCGCCGTGGCAACCAGGTGATCGGCTTCGGCGGTGACATCCGCGGCAAGCGCGAGCGCATTGAGCGCGGCGTCTACCGTGACGTGATCTCCCACGATATCGTGAAGTACGGCCTGATTCCCGAGCTCGTTGGCCGTCTGCCCGTCATCGTCTCTCTCGATAATCTCGATGAAGAGGCCCTTGTCCGCATCGTCCGCGATCCTAAGAACTCGCTGTATAAGCAGTATCAGAAGCTCTTCTCCATCGACGGCGTCGAGCTCGAGCTTGAGGAGGGCGCCTTCCGCGCCATCGCCCGCGAGGCGCTGGCCAAGGAGATCGGGGCGCGCGGTCTGCGCTCGATCCTCGAAGGGATCATGACCGGCCTGATGTACGAGATCCCCTCGGATCCCACAGTCAAAAAGATCATCATTACCGAGGGTGCCGTCCGCGGCACCGAGGAGCCCCGCCTTGTGCGCGAGGCCGTGAAAAGCTCGGCATCATAAAAGAACGGTGTCCCTTTGGGACACCGTTCTTTTATGTTCATTACACTTAAAATGAGGCGCGCGCCTCGTCCTTCATTGCCTGCCATTGCTTGCGGAGCGCCGCCGGGCCGATGCCGACAAGGTCATGGAACACCTTGTGGAAATAGTTGGTGTTCGAAAAGCCCGAGGCCCTCGAAATATCAGCGATCGTCCACCCTGTCGAGGCAAGGAGGCGCATCGCCGCCGAAACGCGGATGTTATTGACATATTCGATGGGAGTCAGCCCTACCGTCTGGCGGAAGAGCTTGCCGAAGTGGTCGGGGGAAAGGAACAGCTTCTGCGCCATCTCCTCGAGGCGGAGCTTTGAGCCGTAATTCTTCAGTACATATTCAACCGTCGGTGCAATGCGCATAATATTCCGATACTCCGGATCCTCCTCCTCACGATACCCGTAAAAGCGGAGGACGGCCGCTAGCATATGCGAGATCTCGGAAAGCACCAGCGTCGTATAGAAGATCTCCTTTCCGCGCCATTCGGCAATGGCGTTCTCCATATGCCTCGCAAGGCCGGCATTCAAGGAATGCTCCACCGTAAAGAGGGTAGCACGGTTTTCGATCGGTAACAGGTACAGCGAAAGGAACTGCTCGTCAAGGCCGTCCAGCGTAAAGGCCGCATCACGGCGGTAGGTAAGAACGCGCAAAAAGCATTCCTCTTCCCCGTGCGAAACGGCATAATGCACAAAGCCGGGAATGATGTGCAGGATCGCCCCCGTCGGAACATGAGTGGTCGTGAGGCCTACCGTCACGTCCGCGCTCCCTCGGATGACCTCAATGAACTCAAAGGCATCCTCGTGATAATGCGGCGCGATCAGCGTTCCCCGTCCACCCGTCGCGGTGATCTCAAAGGCCTCGTTCTCCCTCATGCCGATATCCTTCCTTTTTCCGTTTTCTTTATTGTAGCAGAACTTTTTGCGCCTGTAAAGAGAAAATCTCGAAATTTTTGAGTTTTTAGCAAAAAGAGCGCCGTTTTCGACGCTCTTTTCGCGAATTAGTATGGTTTCTGCTTAATCAATGTCCTCGACATACTCGGTAAGCGTGGCATCAAGCAGCTCGGGATGCAGGAGATACCGCTTCATGATCTTGAAGCCGGAGGCATAATAATATCCGTCGCAAATACGCTCGTCCACCACAGCACGGAAGGTGATAAAATGACGCTTTTCGGCAATGCCGTCATCATTGAACACCGTTTTTGTATACTTCTTTCCATAGGAAAGATACACAGGGAGATTGCCGAAATCATAGAGATGGTGGTAGATCGCATTGATGCCCAGCGAGCCCATGCTTGTGATGATCACCGAGCCGTGAAAGGGGCTGACCTCAAGGAGCGACTTCGGCAAAAGGCCGAAATAATCAAGGCCACGCAAAAAGGCCACCGTAAAGCGCAAAATAAGGCGTGGGATCTTCATCAGCCTTTTCGCCAGCTTATCAAAGTTGTTTTCCTTGCTGATCGAATCCCGCAGGACCGCCTCAAATTTCTCGTAAACCGTCACGGCATTGTCGCGCTGGTCAAAGTGGATCTTGATCAGCGTATCGGGCGACTCGATCGACATCTGCTTCTTGACCGGCATGACAGCCGTCACATCGGGGCGTGCAAACACATGCTGCCCGGAAACAAAGCGGTTGATGGCCGGGCGCTGCGAGATCGCACGGACATAGGCGGCAATGAACAAATGGAGGAAGCCCATATCGGTGTAGCCCTCTTTGTGCTTCTTGTCGAGATAATTCTCAATGTTGGTGATATCGAGCTCGTCCTCAAAATGATTCTGCGCATCCGAGCGCACCTTCATCAAAAAGGGAATCATAAATTGCATCGGATGGATCCCACGCACACGGCGCCCATCCTTTCGGTCGCCCAAGCGACGACGGCGTTTTCTGGGAGCCCAGGGCTCCTTTTCCTCTACTGCCGTAGGGAGAGCTTCGGGGGTGGGAGAGGCCGCGGCGATCTCCTTGGCCGCCGGCACAGTCTCTTCGGGAAGCTTTTTCTCCTCCATAGGGATTCTCCTCTTGTATGCTTTATATTTTTATGATAGCATAAGCAAACAATCCTTGTCAAGCCAATCCCTTTATTTTCCATAAAAACAAAGGAAAAAGGCGAGATATCCCGCCTTTTCCTTTTGCTTTTATCCGGCGTTCGCCGCCTCGATGACCTTCTGGGCCACCGCCGCGGGAACCTCCTCATACCGAACGAAGTCGAAGTCAAAGCGCCCTCTGCCCTGCGTCGAAGCGCGGAGCGCGATGACGTAGTCGCCCATCTCGGGCTGCGGCACCTCGGCAAGGACAGTCTGATAGCCGGGCTTGCCCTCCACGGGCTCAATGCCAAGTACGCGGCCGCGGCGCTTGTTGACATCTCCCATCACGTCGCCCACGTAATCGTCGGGGATCGTGACGCGGAGCTCACCCACAGGCTCAAGGAGGACAGGCTGCGCCTTCGGAATGCCGTCCTTATAGGCCAGAATTGCGGCAAGCTTAAAGGAAATTTCATTACTGTCGACATCGTGGTACGAGCCGCCCGAAAGATTGGCGGCAAGCCCGACCATCGGATAACCGGCAAGCACACCCTGCTGCATTGATTCGAGGAGTCCCTTCTCGACCGCCGGGAAGAAGTTCTTCGGCACTTCACCGCCAAAGACGCTCTCGGTAAAGGTAAGACCCTCACCCTCGCCGGGAGCAAAGGTGATCTTGACATGACCGTACTGACCACTACCGCCCGACTGCTTTTTGTGCTTACCTTCCGCATCAACCTTCTTCTTGATGGTCTCGCGATAAGCAAACTTTAGGCTTCCCATCGTCACGTTCAGATTGAAGCGCGCCTTCAGCTTGGCAGCCACCACGTCAAGGTGGATATCACCAAGACCGTAGAGCACGAGCTGGCGCGTCACGGGGTCATTGACAAAGCGGACGGTGGCATCCTCGGCAAGCAGACGGTTGATGCTCGTCGAGAGCTTATCCTCTTCTCCCTTCGCCGCTACGACCGAGCGGCCGTAATACGCCTGCGGGAAGACCACCGGCGCATAGGAGAAGGCCTCGGCGCGGCTCGTCAGAGTGTCGTTCGTATTGGTATTGGCGAGCTTGGTAATAACACCGATATCGCCGCAGGCAAGACCGTCGGCCTCGACCTGCTTCTTCCCGTAGGGAATAAGCAAACGGCCAAACTTTTCATCGACCCCCGTCGTCGTGTTGCGGAGGGTCATATCCTTCGCCAGGGTTCCCTCCATCACGCGGAAGAAGGACATCTTCCCAACGAACGGGTCGGCGATCGTCTTAAAGACGAAGAGCGAGGTCTCGGGGCTCTCACGGTCGATCGGGAGCGTGGAGGGCTCGCCATTCTTGACGATCCGCTCTTCCCCACGGATAGTGGGCCGCGGGAAGGAGCCGACGATGGTATTCAGGAGCGACTTCACGCCCCAGAGCTTCATCGCCGCACCGCAGAAGACGGGAATGATCTCGTTGTGAATGATCCCCTCGTGGACCGCCTCCTCAAGCTCTGCCTGCGAGATCTCCTCACCGGCAAAATACTTCTCCATCAGCGCCTCGCTCGTCGTAGCCGCGGCCTCGACCAGCTTTTCGCGGTATTCGTTGGCCACATCCATAAACTGATCGGGGATCGGGAGGCTCACGACCTCACCGCTGTGCGAATCGAAGATGTAGACCTGCATATCCATCAGGTAAAGGAAGCCCGTGACCTGGTCGCCGTCGATGCAGGGGATCAGGATCGGACAAAGCTTATTGCCGTATTTTTCGGTCAGCTTATCATACGCCTTCTTGAAGCGCGCCTCTCCATCGTCAAAGCGGTTGATAAAGAAGGTCTTGGGGATCCCCGCCTCGGTAGCGTACTCCCAGGCAAGATCGGTGCCCACCTCGGGCCCTGTCTTACCGTCCACCACGATGATGGCGCTGTCGGCAACACGCACGCACTGGCGCACCTCTCCCTCAAAATCAAAGTAGCCGGGAGTATCGAGGATGTTGATCTTCACATCACGGTATTCGAGCGGAACTACAGAAGCGGAGAGCGAAAAGCCGCGCTTGATCTCCTCGGGATCGTAGTCACACACGGTATTTCCGTCTGCGACCTTACCAAGGCGGTCGGTGGCGTGAGTCAGGAAAAGCATGGCCTCCGCAAGCGAGGTCTTACCCGAACCGCTGTGGCCGAGCAGGCAAACATTACGGAGCATTTTGGTGGGATACAGTTGCATTTTCGGTGTCTCCTTTTCTGATAACGAATCTATCGCCGAATATTGGAAATCCGGTTTATGGTTTAATTATACACGAAAAAATGCAATTTTGCAATCGGTTCTTTGTGAAAAAAGATTAACAAACGTAGAAAAGAAATCGGCGACTTTGTGCACTTTACACACAAAGTCGCCATTTTTGGCCCTGATAGGTATCCATTCGAGCCATTTCGCGGTCGATCGCATTCATAACT
Organism: Eubacteriales bacterium; assembly: GCA_045532575.1. Classification (GTDB taxonomy): domain Bacteria; phylum Bacillota; class Clostridia; order Oscillospirales; family CAG-272; genus UBA1740. Next base: position 34,159 of record JAZSGE010000131.1, read on the forward strand.
GCGAATTTATCGGTGGAAAAGCACGGCGCAAGGAGCGTGCGCCGATCGCCGTCTCCCGTGACCCTGGCCACCACGGTCGTCGGCGGCAAAAGCTCCAGCTGACCGATGAGGATCCGCACGTATTCCTCCCGGGTCATGGGGGTATATTCCCCTGCCTCGTACATCTCACCGAGGACCGTTCCGCGCAACACGTGCAACAGATGGATCTTCACCTCATCGGCCGCCAGCGCAGCCACCGCACGGGCACTCTCCAGCATCATGCTCTCCCCCTCGCCCGGCAGGCCGTTAATGAGATGCACCGCGATCCGTGCCGAGGGGACAGCGCGGCGCAAGGCCTCGTATCCGCGGCAAAAGGTGTCAAAATCGTGGCCGCGGTTGATGCGCGCGGCCGTCACGTCGTGCCGGCTCTGGAGCCCGAGCTCCACCGTCAGGTCGATCCTCTCCCCTACCTCGGCAAGCACCTCGAGCACCTCATCCCCGAGGCAATCGGCACGGGTCGCGATATGAAAGGCGACCGCATCCGGGAGCGCCAGGACCTCGCCGTACAGGCGGCGCAGTCGCGCCGGGGGCGCATAGGTATTGGTGTTGGCCTGCAGATACGGGATGCACCGCACCGCCTCCCACTTTTTTGAAAGGATCTCGCGCTGGCGCTCGTACTGCTCGCGGATCGAAAGCCCCGCGAGGGTAAAATCCCCGCTCCCGCGCGCGGAGCAATAGATGCATCCACCCGTACCGCACCGCCCGTCAATGTTCGGGCAGTTGAAGCCGCCGTCGAGCGTGATCTTCACGCATTTGCCGCCATACCGATGCTTCAGATAGTAGTCATAGGTATGATAGCGCTTGTTGGTATCGCTGAAGGGAAAGGGGTTGGTCCTCCCTGCCTTTTCCACCCTCATTTTTTGAGAAGGCAGGCCACAAGCTCGGAAACATGGGTGATCGGCACAAGGCGCACCCCCTCGGGAACGCTGAGCCTTGCCGTACCGGTCGAGCGCTTCGGGAGCACCACCGTACGGAAGCCGAGGCGGACCGCCTCGTTGACACGCGCCTCGATCCGCGCCACCGAGCGCACCTCGCCCCCAAGCCCGATCTCACCAAAGGCAACGAGATCCTTCGGGAGGGGGCGGTCGAGGAGACCCGAGATCAGGGCCGCCGCGACCGAAAGATCGGCGGCAGGCTCATCGAGGCGGAGACCGCCTGCGATATTTAAGTAGACATCATTGACGGAAAACCGCAGGGAAAGCCGCTTTTCGAGCACCGCAAGGAGCAGGCACATCCGGTTGTAATCAAAGCCGTCCGATGTGCGCCTCGGGGCAGGAAATACGCTGGGCGAAACCAGCGCCTGGATCTCGGTGATCAAGGGGCGGCTCCCCTCCATCACACAGCCGATGCAGCTTCCGCTGGCCGTTTCATTCCGCTCACCGAGCAGGATCTCGGAGGGGTCGGGGATCTCGCAAAGCCCCCCCTCGGTCATATCAAAAACGCCGATCTCATTCGTCGAGCCATACCGATTCTTCATGGCGCGGATGATGCGGTAGGTCTGTTGCTTATCCCCTTCAAAATAGAGGACAACGTCCACCATATGCTCTAGCACCTTCGGCCCCGAAATGCCCCCCTCCTTGTTCACATGGCCCACAAGGAAGACCGCCATGCCGCTCTCCTTGGCAAGAGCGATAAAGGAGGAGGCACACTCACGCACCTGGGCAATGCTCCCGGCGGCCGAGCGCGAGCGCGCGCTGTACATCGTCTGGATCGAGTCAACGATCAGAATATCGGGCGATACCTTCGCCACCGCAGCGAGGACCGAATCAAGATCGGTCTCGCTGGCGAGGAAAAGCCCCGAGCCACCGGCGCCGAGGCGATCGGCGCGGAGCTTGATCTGCCCGCGCGACTCCTCTCCCGAAACGTAAAGCACCGTCTTTCTGCGGCTGAGTGCCTCGGAGATCTGTAAAAGGAGGGTGGATTTGCCGATGCCGGGCTCACCCGACAGGAGGACCACCGACCCGGCCACAAGGCCGCCGCCGAGAACACGGTCAAGCTCGCCCGTTCCCGTCAGGGTACGCTCGTAGGACAGGGGCATAATATCGGATAAGCGCTTGACCTCTGCCGCCCGCTTGGGGGTGCGTGCCGTCGCTGAGACCTCAAGCGGCTCTTCCTCCTCCATGGTGTTCCAAAGACCGCACTCGGGGCACTTCCCCACCCAGTTGGAAACCGCACAGCCGCACTCGCGGCAAACAAACAGCGCTTTCGGTGTCTTCACGATGCTTCTCCCTCTGTGTTTTTTATATACTCCATAATACCACAAAAAAGAGAAAAACACAATCTGTCCTGATAATCTTTTTGCGTCAGCCTCTCACATTCGGCCTGATTGGAAAGGAAGCCGCACTCAACAAGCACCGCACGCCCGATCGCCTTATCGAGGAGAAAGATCGAGGAGGAGGCCGCGTGGATCCTCCGCGTATTCTCGGGCTGCAGCTGCTCTTTCACCGTCCTTTGGATGCTCTCGGCCAGGGCGGCGCTCCCCGGGGTGTTCGCATAATACACCTGGAGACCCGAATACTTCGGCGACGAGAAGGTGTTCATGTGGATGCTGACAAACAACGCCTCGGGATGCTCCCCTGCGATCGCCAGGCGGTTCTTAAGATCGTATTCCTTCCGGTGCCCCTTGATATTTTCCTCGTCCTTATAGAGGAGCCGGTCCTCCTCCCGTGTCAGGATCACCTCGACCCCCGCCTCGCGTAAAAGCACAGCCAGCCGCAGGGCGATCGCAAGATTGAGATCCTTCTCGTAAGCGCCGTTTATCCCAACAGCACCGCCATCCTCGCCGCCGTGTCCCGGGTCGATGACGACGATCTGTCCCTGTGCCGCCATGGCAGCGGTCTGCTGCACCAGTTCTCTGGCGCGGCGCCCGGAGACGATCCCCAAGTCGGATCGTAGCCATGTCGTTCTGTGAGCCAAGGAGTTGTTCCTGAGTATTGTCTTCCTAAGCCCGCTTGGCCTCCGACTTCCCGGGTCGATGACGACGATCTGTCCCTGTGCCGCCATGGCAGCGGTCTGCTGCACCAGTTCTCTGGCGCGGCGCCCGGAGACGATCCCC